>CAYYMM010000078.1:0-22486 GCA_964472395.1 uncultured bacterium
TGTTCTTCAGGCCACCCTTCGGGCCGTACCCGAAAGAACTGAAAGAGACATTCCCTATCGGGCCCTCGGAGATCCCCGATTGGGACGATGCCATGGTCCGCCAGGGATGCCGGGGAATCCGTGTCCTTATGGACAGCCATCCCGACAGCAGGATCACGGTCCTCTGCGGCCGGCGCTGGGTGCCGGTGGTCCGTGAAATACTGGGCGATATCCGGGTGATTCATGATGCGGATTAGTTTCCGGAAACGTGACGGCCTTGCCCGGACCGGCATCCTTGAACCGGAAAATATACTCGACTTCCTGCCGCCTCGGCTGATACACCGCATCCGGCACCAGGAAGATCCGCGCATGCATCCGGTCTCCGACGACCGTTCTCCTCTGTGCAAAATTCGGGATCGGCGAAAACGGTGCATCGCGGATGTCCGTTTTCAACCCTCGCTGAACGATCGCATCCTCCGGCAGAGTGTCACGCATCCAGAGATACGCATCCCACTCCTCCTGCGGAATGTAGGAGGTGCTGTTGCGATTCGCGATGTCCCGAAAATTCAGAATTTCGAACACGAGTGTCGGCATGCAGAATATTCCGCAGATGACGAACACGGCGATAAAGATGTAGCGCAGGAGGCGGGATTTCAGCCATGAGGGAATCATGCCCGTGAGCAGTGCGCCGGACAGTGCCGTCGAATACCCAACCTTGACTGCGACATCACTGGGCCATTCCGGAACGATCACCCCGATCAGAATAGCGGTCGAGATGACAAAGAGCAGCCAGATCGGCGCCGGGGCCTTTTTCCAGAACGGGATTCCGACCACCGCCAGCATAGCCGTACCGAAGTTCAGCGCGATAAACAGAAGCGGGGACGTCCGGAACGCCGGCACCAGCGTCGCGGTCAGCGGGTTGCCTCCACCGGTCATATCGAAATAGAGGCCATATACTACGATCGCCACAGCCGGAGGCACTCCGATGGCGCATGCCCGGAGCGCCCGCTCCCGCAGTGTACTGCCTCCGGCCTGATTGGTCAGGACGGTCGAAAGCCCCATCCAAAAAACCAGAAAAGACCCGACAAAGCCTGAATGCCCAATCGTCAGAGCGGCAAGGATGCCCAGTCCGATCGAAGATCTCCGGGAGCCTCCTCCGGGGATGCACCACAGGCGCAAAGCGAGCAGCACCAGAATCGTCGGGAGAATATGCTGCATGTTGTACAACAGCAGCCGATACACTCCGTCGATTTCGGGATGTCCCAGAATCCACCGGGAATACCCGTCGATGTTGTAATCGGTGAACCTAAACCACGGCTTGCCCTTTTTCAACACATCGAGCAACACCGCGAACCCTTCAGACGAATACAGAAAAAACGGCAGGACTCCGGCCATGAACGCACCGGTTTTTCCGGGTGCAAGACGCCGGCAGAGACCGAACCAGAACCACAGAAATAGTCCGGCAAACAGCATGTTCATGGTGATCAGAACCGGTTCGCAGGTGTCCGGTCCGAGTTGCCGCATGATCATGGCCGGAATCAGGTAATACATCCAGTAGTAATGAAGCGTTTCACCCTTGAAATATGGATTTTCAGGCGGAATGTCCGCGTTCGTCAGACTGGTCGTGATCCCGGTATGCTTCAGAAAATCACCGGAAAAAAAATCCCGATAGGCTATGCCCATCTCCGTCGATTCCCCGACCCGGCTGTACGGAATGGCCAGCAGAATCAGTATCAGCACCGCCAGAACCAGATGGGACCAGCGGACAGTGGCGCTAGGCGCGCTCTGATCGGATACAGGGAAAGCGACACGCCGAAAAATGAATCGAAGGGTGAGGGGCACCGCAACGATTGCGATGAGCAGGAAAACCAGGTCCGGGCCGTCGATCGCTCGAATCGCAACGCCGAATGCCGTCGAGATCAGATAGCCCGTCACAATCCCTGCCGTGACACGCTCGACAGGATCCGAACGTAGTCCCGGAAAGCATCGCATCACGAACAGGTCACCCGGAAGCAGCATCAGCGCAAAAACGAGCCATGTGACGAGAACGGGTACTGGCGGCAGAAAACAGAGCGATACGAACATTGGGATGATCAGCATCAATCCGGCGTCCCGATTTAATTTCAACAGGTTCATCATCCCGAGTGAATCGCACGAGCGGGTCAGGGGCGGATCAGGAATCGAGCATGTCGTCGATCGCATCGATGTAACAATTGATCATGATCTGGTAACCTGTCTCGTTCGGATGCACCCAGTCAATGTAATCCGGATCGCCATAGAAGCAGTACAGGGCCGGCATGTTGGGATATGCGAAGAAGTATTCTTCCTGATCGGCGAGAAACGCGCCGTTGGCCCCGACGACATTCCGGATCGCCTGACTCCATTCAGAGGCGACTTCCTGTCGATCCGCGAAATGGCTGATGGGGTTGATCGGAAGCACGGTCGATACGATTGGAGTGGTGTTGTATTCCTGGCAGATATCGATCATTTGCTGGATATGATCATCGACCCGGCAGTCGTAGGGAGGAACGCAATTACCTGGATCCACCGTGTCGTTGTCGCCGAACAGAATCAGCGCGAATTCCGGACACGTTTCCCGGATGACATCTTCCATGTTCAGCGCACCATAGCGGGATTTTTCCCCCCCTTTCCCTTTGTTCACAATGACGGCATCCGCAAATCGATCGCGAAGGTCTGGCAGAATCATGTCGCAATATCCATTGTAGACGCATTCGCCTTCGGTAATCGAGTCGCCCCATGCCAGAAACCGGTGTCGGCCGATCTTCGTGAACCGTCGGGGCGCGCACCACGGTCCCGGAATCCCGTCACCGGTCACGGCTGCCACACGCCAGTAAAAGGTTCCATACACCGTCCACCAAACCTCGGGCTCCACCATCGTGGACAGAAGCAAAGAAGGATTCTCACACGGAATCGGATCGAACGGATCCACGAAATCATTCGTCATGGAAAGCTGAAGCTGCCAGGATCCTGCGTCATCGTCATCGATCCATGTGAAGTCGATCGGATCGGATTGTGAGGCGAAATTGGCTTCTTCCGCCGGGAATGTCACATCAGGTGGATCGAGCGTGGTCTTCGAGAACCAGACCGGATCAGACCAGGGGCCATGCACATCGGCCGAATCGACACCAGCAATCCGCCAGTACAGCATCCCTACATACGCATCCCATGCGCTCGATTCCGTAATGCTCAGATCCAGATAATTCGTATACAGAATCACGCGGGGAAGCGGCTCGGAAAAGTCTTCGTCCAGCGCAAATTCCATCTCGTAATGCTCGATCCCCTCGATCACGCTCCACTCGAAATCCGGCAACCGATCCCCCGTTGTGTAACGGGTACCGTCAAACGGACTGAAGATCTCGGCTGCTTCGAAAACGGACTTGTAGACCACGCGCGGCACAGACCACTCACCCGATTCCACCGGTCCAACCGCCCGAGCTCGCCAGTAGATCGACAACGAGGTCGTTTCCCATAAACCCGGATCGATATCGAGATCACCAAGATCAAATTCACTGGTAATCGCTTCGATCGGTCCACTGGTCATCTCGAAATCCGGATCGGCCGCGAGTTCGATTTCGTATCCAGCCGCGCCGGGAACATCCGTCCAGTCGAACTCAAAAGGATTCGTTCCTTCGCCGAATCGGGCATCATCGAGCGGCTCGAGCAAATCCGGTGCCGGTAGATCGGGAAGCGGGGTTGAGGTGGCCGTTGGAGGCGTGCCGGACGGTGATGCGGCCGGAGTTCCGGTCACGGCAGTCTGAGAGGGAGCTGCGGTCCATGTCGGAGCAGATGGAGATGGTGTTGAGGTAGGGGCGGATGGTGTCGGGGTCGGGGAGGAGATCGTAGAGGTCGGTGACGGCGTTGCGCCGGAGGGGGAGACCATTGCAGCGGGCAAGAGAAGTAATAAAAGCAACATGATATATTTCGCGAACATCACAGAGTCCTTTCGAAAAAAATCAAACACGTGACCTGACTTTCCGGCGGGCCATGGTCCATATCCTTTTTTCCATACGGTCGAGTTCTGAATCGATCAGGTCGAGCGTCTTTTTATACACGCTGATATCCAAGCCATAGGGATCCGGAATTTCGCCCGCCATCCCGCCTCCGAATTCTTTAATTGTAAACGTGCAGGGGCGGAGATGCGGGTAGCGGTGGACAATAAAATCCACATGGTCGGGTTCCATGCACAGGATGAGATCGGCTTCCTCGAGATCCGCTTCGGAGGCTGATCGGGAACGATGGGAGGCCAGGGAGTAGCCCTTGAGGCGTGCGGCGACCTCCGCTTCGACCGTCGCGGCAAGCCCCGACAATGTGCGAAGGCCGGCGGATTCGACGACGACCCGGTTCTTCAGGTCTTTCGGCACCCTGAACCGAAGCGAGGCTTCGGCCATCGGACTCCGGCAGACGTTCCCGGTGCAGATGAACAGAATTTTGAACTGTGTGGCGGATGGCGTGTTGCGTGTCATCGGCGGTCATTCTACATCACGTTTCTTTCTTTTGACAACCCTCCGATTGACATCCGCTTTCGCATCGTTCTAGAGTCGACGCATGGGGCGTTTCAAGCTGCACAAACCCGGAAAATCATTGAAGATCGATCGAGACCACCTGCTTGCGGAGCTGGCAAATCCCCGTAAACTCGCGGTCATCATGCACCGCTTCGAGGATCTCATCCGCGGCTCGCACCATTTCGACTCGATCCGGTTCGATCCCGAGGTGTTGCTCGAACGCCTGGACGAAATCACGATGGAGCACGCGGATACCTTGAATGCGATCGCCGATCCGGGGGATCAGCGACGCGAGATTCTCAAACACCTCCTCCCGGGCTTTCTCTCCCGAGGCTATCTCGACCAGCTCGATTCCGCGCTGCTTCGATTCGTTTCGAAAAATCTCGATTCGAACGATCTGAAAGCCATCAGCGCGGCGTCCCTGTTTCTTGAACTGCACCGGCGCAATCCCGCCTCGATTCCGGAAAATCCGCTCTGGGATGTCCTGTTCGCCGTGTCCTACGATGCGGCTGTTGCACGACAGGAGCATGTCGTCGGGCCTGCGACAACGCGCGGCGAAAGGATCGGAATTCCGGCATCGCTCGATTCGGAGACCGATCGTGAGTTGTCCGACGACACGCGCGAGCTGATGGCTTCGGCCGTGGGCTTCATCGACGATGGCTCGGTGGATCTCGGGTTTTCTCTCGAAACCGTCCTTCAGGGACTTCGATTGTATCAGAAGCTTGCCGGATCGGAGTCTCCGGACCGGATCGTTCGGATGCTCCGGGAAGTGTTTCCGAAGGAAATCAAGATCCGGGAACTCGATGATCTTGAGTGGGGCCTGGATGTTCTCGCACAGAACCCCGCTGTTGCTGATCGGGCCGTATTCGAGACCGTCCGGCGGGCGATTTCGATTCCTCCGATCGAACATAATCCGGCCGTTTTCGGGATTTATTACCGTTCTATTGCTCAGTTTTTCCGATTTATCAAGGCCGACGAACGCGAGTGGGCGACGCGTATTTTGACTCGTCCCGATGATCCGATTCCGGTGCTGGAATACGGACGCTGGCTTCTGAATCAGGAGTCTCCACGACGTGCCCTAAAGGCGTTCGAAGCTGCGCTGTTGATTGATCCGGAATCCGCATGGGGGGAATTCGGAGCCGGGATCGCGCTGTGGCGGGATGAGTCGTTCAACGAGGCGCGCTGGCGCTTCGGCAGAGCCGCACGAAAATCGACTCCCGCATGCGCGATCCATAACGCGTGTATCAGAATGTCGACAGCCGATGATCGTACGGCTCTGATTATGGAAGCCCGTGATCTGCTGTTCAAACCCATTCAATAATCCGCTTGACGCACAGACCGTGGATCACGCATGATAGTTGCACGGCTTTTTCCGAGGAGTTGAATATGGCGCAACTGATTCCCGGTTTGAAGGAATATGTGAGACCGCAGTCGGTCGACGAAGCACTCGGGTTTCTGTCCCGGGGCGACGTGGAAACGAGACTCTATGCCGGAGCGACCAGTCTGGCGTTCAGCCGACCAGCTGTCGAGCGTGTGATCGATCTCACCCGATTGCCTCTCTCGGCCATCGAGATCACGCAGGATTCACTGGAAATCGGCGCTCTGACGTCCATCCGGGATCTCGAGCGTCATCCCCTCATCCAATCGTTCTGCGGCGGAATTCTCAGACAGGCCTGCGATCGTCTCGCTTCCACTCCCCTGCGCAATCTGATTACCGCCGGCGGTAATCTCCTGGGCGGGTTCCCCTGGTCGGATCTTCCGGCCGCGTTCCTCACGCTCGATGCGGAACTCCGGGTCGTTTCCGCGGAAGGCAACTCGGTCCGGCCCATGGCGCCGAAAGGGATCGTCAAGCGCCACGATATGATTCAGACCTCGGAGATCCTGACTGGGATCCGATTGCCGACGGATCGAGCGGGACGTCGAGGCGCGTTCATCAAGTTAGCCAAAACGACTGTCGATTTCGGAATCGTTGTGGGGGCCGTTTCCTTCGGGATCGATTCCGGCGGCAGGATCCTCGATCCGAGGGTCGCCTGCGGCAGTGTCACGGCAGAAGCGATGCGGATTCGACAGGCTGAGGAGTTACTGAGCGGACAGGATCCTTCGGATGAATTGTTCGAGTTGGCCGGACGGGCGGCTGCGACGGCGATAACACCACGGGCCGATACGCGGGCACCGGAGGATTATCGCCGGGAAATGCTCGGAGTCACCGTCACCCGCGCGCTTGTCGCTGCTTGGAAAGGAGGCCGGGCATGAATATCCGGTTCACACTCAATCAAACTACCGTTCAACTCGATGTTCATCCCGGTGATCGTCTGATCGATGTGCTCCGTGCGAATGGATTGTGGGGTGTCAAGGAAGGGTGTGGTGACGGGAATTGCGGGGCGTGCGTGGTACTGCTGGATGGAAAACCAGTTAACTCATGCCTCGTGCTGGCTCCCCGTGTCGATGGCTGCAACGTTGTGACGATCGAGGGAATCGGATCGCCCCAGACGCCGCATCCGATCCAGAAAGCGTTCGCGCAGCACGGCGCGGTCCAGTGCGGGTTTTCAACCCCCGGATCCATCCTGTCGACCTATGCACTGCTGGCTGAGAATCCCCATCCGTCCGATGATGAAATCAAACGCGCACTCGACGGAAACCTCTGCCGTTGCACGGGGTATGTCAAGAAGATCGAGGCGATTCGATCGCTGATCGATTGATCCCGGTCACCCCTTACAAAAAAACCCGCACCTCGAGATACATGACCTCGGGATAAACTCCGAATTCGCTTTGCATACGAATCGGAGATTCTCCAGGGCGTGTCCCGATACCCACCCCGTCTCCGAATGGTTCGCTTAGCCCCACAATCAGATCCGCTTCATCCGCAAGACTGAATGCGGCATCGAGAGCAATCTGACCGCTTCCATCCACTGCATTCCACAGAATGGACCCATCCCACCGGATGAGGGGATGTATCTCATGGTCCAGTGAGAAGAGAACGTAATGGCGTGCAAGGAACAGACCCGTCTCGGGTTCCGAAGACAGCTCCGCCAGATAATCGTCAGGGTCGATCACTCCATTTTCGTTGTATAAATACTCGACGATCACATGCATTGAATCCGAACTCCGGAAATCCAATCCGCCTGCTGCCTGAAATTCGGCCCGTGTGTCACGTTCCGGATCAGCACCCAGATATCGGCGTTCGCACCTGAATCCGAGTCGACCGGCGACTCCCTGCCGGGCCCAACCCCAAAGTGCCCGGTCCATATAGCGTCCGCCGAGGATTTCAACATGGAGATTCGCTGCGGTCGTGATCAACCGGCAGGCTGCCGCTGAGCGTTCCCAATCTGGTGAGGTGCCGTCGTATCCCGCTACTCCGCAAGCCTCAATTTCGGTCAGCTGCCCGATCAACCGCCTCACCCGGATGGCATCGACGCCGGTCTTGTACGTTTTTTCGATTTCCTGTGCCAGGAAGGGATGAAACAGATCATTCGGTCCCAGAAAGAACATGCCGGACCAATTGATCGCCTGCCGTCCGATCGCGACTTCGGTTGTATGATCCCTCCACTGGAGGGCCAATCGATCGAATGACGTGACTGCGGTGATTGTCGAGGTTTGTCCGGTGTTGTTTCGGAGCGTCCGGGTCAGATCCGGATGACGCCAGAGCGTCCGGTTTCTCTCGGCGGGATCGATCATCGGATTGGCCGCGGAGGTGTCCATGCTCAGATCACATGTGATTGCGGATTCGATCGAGATCGATTCGGATAATGAGGCATGGATAAACGGACGCAGGCGGGTCAGCGACGCAACAGCATGGTGCTCCTGAAAGAGCATGGGTTCGTCAGGCAGGTATGAAAACTCCAGTGTGGAAGCGATCATGGTGCCGTATCGATCCAATTCAAATGCTCCGGCCGGCCGGGCGCTACAGACCAGGCAAGCCGACGCGATCAGAATCAGACTGAGCGCTGCCCGGGTCGTCATGACCGCAAGTCCCGCCTTTCATCCCCGACTACCCGTCCGTCCTGCATTCTGATGACCCGATGCGCCCGGGCGATCACCTGTGGATCGTGGCTTGAGAACAGAAATGTGTTGCCCATCTCTTGGTTGAGGCGTTCCATGATGTCCAGAATGGTGGCGGCCGTACGGGAGTCGACATTGGCGGTTGGTTCGTCCGCGAGCACAATCGCGGGGTTTGTGACGATGGCCCGCACGATGGCGACGCGTTGCTGCTGACCGCCGGACATGGCTGAAGGCCGGCGATGCTCGAGTCCGTCGAGACCGACTGCGTGAAAGAGATCCCGGACGCGTGCGCTTCGCTCCGTTCGCGGAACACCCTGAATCGACAGGATCAACTCGGCGTTTTCAAAAGCGGTCAGTACCGGGATCAGGTTATATGCCTGAAAGACAAATCCGACACGGTCGCGGCGGAATCGCGAGGTTTCGGTGCGGCTCATATCCTGCAGTTTCCGACCCTCGACATGAATGTCTCCTCGTGTCACGTTGTCAAGAGCACCCGTCAGGTTGAGAATGGTCGTTTTACCGCTCCCGGACGGACCGGACAGAACCGTGAACTCACCCGGAAAGATGTCGATGTCCACCTGATCGACGGCATGAACGACACTGTCTCCCTGCCGGTAGATCTTTTCCACTAGTCTCATGCTTACAATCGGTCCAACAGGGATCGCAGTCATAAACCTCCTCACACTGCTTGAATCGCCTCGACCGGTGTCACACGCGACGCCTTCCAGGCTGGATAGATTCCGGACAGAAGGATCAAAGCGGCGGCGACGGTCAGAATGACGGCCAGGCTGATCGGACGCAAATCGGCATGGATGGTCGGGTCGAACAGAACGCCGCCCACATCGGGCTTTTCCGTGAACAATGCCGTCAGATCGATACCGGTCGAGTGAAGATATCCATAAACCGGAGCGGTCAGAAGCAGTCCGGCTATTACACCGAAGATGCACAGCCAGCAGGCTTCGAGCATGATGAGACCGAACAAGCGCTGCGGAGAGATTCCGAGGGCCAACAGGATTCCGAATTCGCGCTTCCGTTCGAGGACACTCATGAGAATCGTGTTGAGAATACCCGCGGAGATCAGCAGGAAAATGATCAATTGGAACAGGTAGTTGCTGGATTGGTCCATCGCGATCAACCCGGCGATGTCCGGCATGGCATCGCGCCAGGTCACAACCTCGGTTCCATGTATATCGCCGTTCCACGTCTGAACTCGGTGCTGGATGCTCCGGGATGCGGCATGATCATCGAGGAACACGGCAAGATGCGTGACATCGCGGGTGGAGTAGCCGATAAGCTCGCGGAGACTGTTGATAGGCAACAGCACGAAGTAGTTGTCGACCTGCATCACACCGGTTTTGAAAATGCCGCTGACGCGTGCCAGTCCCGAGATGATTTCGCCATGCACATCCGTCAGGGTGTACACGAGCTTCCCGCCGATATCCACACGCAACCGATCGGCCATGTTCCGTCCGATCACGATCCCGACTCGGTTCTTAGAATCGAATAACGTTCCGGATTCCAGAAAATCCATAAAATACAACGTATCAGGCGTCTCGCTGTTCGGGTCGATCGCCATGAATGCCGCCCCCGCGCTATCGTTTGCTGTAGCGACCATCGCCTGCCCGGTGATCCGCTCCCGCACCGCTGTGACTCGCCGCATGGCCCCGAGTCGATCGATCAGATCCGACGGGATGTCGATACGTTTGTCGATCGAGGGGGTGTCGAGATAGCCATGGGGAATCAATGCCACATGGCCCATCCCCATCCGAGAGGCTCCCTCGATCAGTCTCCCGTAGCCCGAATCGCCGATCCCCGTGAATATCAGGCTGAGCATGAGACCGAATCCGATGGAGAAGAGCGTGATGGCTGTTCGGCGGGTATTGCGCCAGAGGTTCCGGAAAGCCATGAGAATGAGCATGATCACGTATGATGGATCGCCTGGACTGGACGGACGAATGCCGCTTTCAGTCCTGGGTAGAGGATCGAAACGAAAACGATGCCGAGCATGAACAGGAGAGGGGAGGTGACGGTCGATGCGGTCACCGAAGTACACCAGATCGGGTTGATGGCGATGCCCGAGAGCGCAGCGCCATCGCCCCAGCGTGACAAATTGATGCCGTGCGTTTCGAGATACAGGACGAGCGGGAAACCGATGGCGATGCCGATCACGGCTGCAGCGGCGGCCTGCGCCATCGACTCCAGGATGACCATGATGAAGATCTGCAACGGCGTGACGCCGACCGCCTTCAGGACGCCGAGCTCGCGGATCCGTTCGAAAACCGCCATCAGCATCGCGTTGAGTGTCACCATCCCAATCGCCGCGTAGGAAATGATGTATAGGAGGTATTGGACGATATCCATAGAATCGATCATATCCGAAATGCCGGGTGCGAGTTGCCGCCAGTCGTGTACCTCGAGATCCGGGAAGCGGGCTTTCAGTTCGTCCCGCACACGCTCGATGCGGGAGTCCTCCATCCGGATCGCAATCTCATGGCAGTCGACCTCGAGTGAAAGGAAGGTTCGGAACGCGGATTCGGTCATGAAAAAGCCTGCCCGGTCGATTTCTTCTGAAACCGCTTTCAGAATGCCCCTGACCCGATACAGGTCGTTCGCCGTTGAACCGTCCACGCCCTGTCCGACCAACACGATTTCTCCGCCGACCTGAATTCCCAGTGTTTTCGCGAGTTTCCGGCCGATGACGACACCCGGGTCATCCGACTCCGAAAGCCATTCACCGATATCGACATGATGGTGCAGATCCGTGACGTGGGGTTCCCGCTGAAGATCAATTCCACGCAGACTGACGCCTGATGATGTTGATTCCGAAGCAGCGAGTCCGAACCCGAACAATCGCGGGGTCGCGGCGAGCTTTCGCGAGTCGAGTTCGGCCAGAACTGAAGCGGTTGAGGGGATCTGCCGATAGATTGACGGGTTGGTGCGGTATCCCGATGCATGGATCTGGATACTCGCGATATCGAGTGACAGCGCGGTGGAGCGGAATTTCATCAGGAAGCCTTCGACCAGGCCGGTATAGAGGATCATGCAGGTGAGTGCTGCCGTCATGGCGGCTGTGGTGATGAGAGTCCGGCGCGGGTTGCGCATGACATTGCGGAACGCGGTGCGGAGCAGCATTAGCGGAGATTCTGGAGTGTGAAGAACTCCGTTGAAATCGGCGCATCGAACACGATCGATGCGTAAACCAGTTCCGTAGCCTCTTCCGGTTTGTCCTCCGGTTGCAACACCACGCGTGACGGGATGATGCGACCGCTCATTTCCTTGTAATCACTGAAACGCATGGTCCTGACACGCGCGCCTTTTTCGTCGAAATAGCTGGCCGTGATCGGCATCAGATCCTGTTTCCGGACTAAGAAGATGACCTTTCCCCATACCACAGCAGCATCGGGTTTCGGGTCGAGACGGATTTCCCAGATCGCAATTCCGTCCCGTGTGCCATCGAAGACCACCTCTGCATGATAATCCTCGGCGTACCGGCTCTCCTTCACCAGATCATCGTTCGTAAAATGACTTCCCATCCAGGAACTCATCATCATGCCCGACGTGATCTTGATCGTGCGATCGGTTTTGGGGAGATAATTGTAGATCACGGTGCCGGATTTCAAAGTTGCCGAACCTGCTTCCTTTTTAGGAGTAAGGATCCGGACGAGGGAGAAATCCTTCCCGAGAGACCAGGCGCGCATTTCCAGCGATCGACTCCAGTGTTCGGTGCGGATGTTCATAGACATCACGGCTTCGCTGGATCCGCCGCGCCAGAGATCGTCGATGTAGTTCATGATCGCCTCGGCGCGGGCCGCGGGGTCTTCCGGCAAAGTGGCGACATCGAGCGATGGTGAGGCGGCTTGGAGGGAAGTCACAACCAGCAGGGCCAGAGCGATTGCTGCGTGTCTCGGAGTGATTACGACCATGACGGCCTCCTTCAAGTCATACAATGCCCGGAAGCCAGAAAAGTTTCAACTTGAACCGGGGCAGCGATCCCGATAGGATGCGCGCGGGAGACGGCGGATGGAGCAAGAAATGATCGGAAAACTGATGGCGTTGTCCTGCGCGATACTCTGGGCGGTTGCCGTGATTCTGTTCAAGCGCAGCGGCGAAACACTGTCTCCGCTCGCGTTGAATCTCTATAAATCCGTCGTATCGATGTTCCTGTTCTTCCCTTGTTTCATCATAGTTGGAGACACACTGAACCCCTCCCATGCCGTGTTTTCGGATTACTGGATCCTTTTCTGGAGCGGATTCGTGGGAATCACCGTATCGGATTCCCTGTTTTTCAAAAGTCTCAATCTGATCGGCGCGGGGCTGAGCGCGATCGTTGATTGTCTCTACAGCCCAATGGTAATCCTGCTTTCATTCGCCATTCTCGATAAAAATGTCACCACACGGGACATCATTGGCGCGGCGCTCATCATTTCGGCTGTTCTGATCGCATCGCTCAAAATCGACCGGAAAGCGCACGTGACGCATCGCGATCTGATGCTGGGCATGGTGCTGGGGGCATTCGCGATGCTCTCGGTCGCGCTCGGAGTTATTCTCCTGGAACCTCTCCTTGCCCGCCATACCGCTCTGTGGATAACAGAAGTCCGTCTCGTCTTCGGTTCCGTCACTCTGGCCGCCTATGCGCTCATGATGAAAGACCGCAAGCGGCTGTTCGCGCCATTTTTCAACCGGCACACCTGGCGATTTGCCTTCCCCGCCACCTTTCTCGGAAGCTTTCTGGCAATGATTCTCTGGATCGGAGCGTTCAAATTCACCTCGATGGTCTCAGCGTCAATCCTCAATCAGACCAGCACGATTTTCATTGTTCTGATGGCCAGTCTGTTCCTCAAGGAGACGTTCACTGTCCGGCGCGCCGCCGCCCTGGTTCTGGCGATGGCGGGATCATTGGTCGTGATCGGAGGATAACCCTGTGGACCGTTGTTCCGGATGATCTGGTTCGGAATCCTGCACATTGAATCGGGGATAGAGTTCGGCGATGCACTGGGGACAGATGCTGTGCGTGAAATCCGCATGAGAATGCTCCTTGACATACTGCTCCACCTGCATCCAGTAGCCTGAATCGGTCCGGATTTTCTTGCAGTTTGCGCAGATCGGGATCAACCCGCTCAACGTCTTGATGCTGGCCATGGCCCCCTTCAGTTCCTCAATGTATCGTTCGCGATCCCGTTCGCACTGCTTCTGCTCGGTGATGTCATGGAAGACGACGACGAATCCGAGATTCCTTCCGGAGTCATCCGTCAGACTGGACCGATTGGTTCTCACCAGCGTGCGCCGTCCGTCACGCCGTTTCAGCGTAGTCTCCTGCTGCAATGTTCCCCCGTCGATCGCGGCCGGCGGCGACTCGATATCGAAAACCGTTCGGAGCGATTGAGTGCGGGCCTCGGCTGAACTCCAGCCCGTCAATGTTTCGGCCATCGGGTTGAGCAGAACGATACGTTCCGATGCATCCGTCGCGATGACCCCGTCTCCGATGCTGAACAGAATGGCGGACAGGAGATGCTCGCTGTCGCGCAACTTCCGGTTCATGATGTGCTTATAAAGCGTGATCTCGATCGCATAGGGCAGTTGCTGGAAATCGACCGGTTTGGTCAGATAGCCATATGGTTCCGCCTGTTTGGCGCGTTCGAGGGTGTCCTTGTCGCCGAAAGCGGTCAGAAAAATGACCGGGATGTCTCGGGTCTGCATGAATCGAGCGGTTTCGATTCCATCGATGGGTCCTTCGATGTGGATGTCCATGATGACCAGATCCGGTTTGCTGTGATCGACGACCCGAACGGCGTCGGGGCCGGACCTCACGATTCCGTCGACGATGCACCCGAGTTTTTCGATATTGAGCTGCAGGTTTCGGGCGAAAATGAGTTCGTCTTCGACAATCAGAATGTGCGTCCGGTTCATTCCGGCAATTCCTCCATCGATCCGGGAGTCGGAAAAAGCACACTCCAGTGCGTCCCGGGTGAGGGGTTCCGTTCGAGTTTTCCGTTCAGTTGCGAGGTCAGCAATTGAACGAGTTGCAGGCCGAAGGAGCCTGTCGATTCGGGAGAAAGGTCCACGGGTAGTCCTAACCCGTCATCGCGCACGGATAACTCGAAGAGGTCTTCCTGTTTCCGCATCAGTCCAATCCGGATCGATCCGGGATGATCGTCCGGAAACGCGTATTTGAATGCGTTGGTCACGAGTTCATTTAAAATCAAGCCGATCGAGATGGCGGTGTCGAGGCCGAGCAGTACCGGGGTGATCATGAGATCGATCTGGATGCGATCGGCCGATGCTCCGAATGAAATCCGGATCTGCTCGACGAGCGTCCGGATGTAGGTGTCGAAGCGGATGCGGGAGAAATCGGAAGTTTTGTAGAGGTGATCGTGAATCATTGCCATGGCACGGATCCGAAGTTTGCTCTCTTCTAGCACTCCGGTGGCTGCGCGATCGTGCGTGAGACCGGACTGGAGGTCGAGCAGGCTGTAAACGACCTGCAGGTTGTTCTTGACCCGATGATGAACCTCTCGCAGCAACACTTCCTTCTCCGCAAGCGATTCTTTGAGCTGTCGTTCCACTCGTCGGCGTTCGTCGATTTCAGACTCGAGTTCCCGATTCAGACGTCTGAGATCCGTGGTGCGTTCGAGGACACGTTTCTCCAGGCTGGAATACGCTTGCTGAAGGGCTTCTTCGACCACTCGTTTTTCGGTGATGTCCCGAGCGACTGATTGATACTCGATGATCGTTCCATGTTGATCCGTTATGCCCCGATCCATCCGACTAAGCCAGCGCACCGATCCATCCGGGCGGATTGCACGATGTTCGAAAGTGATGGTCGGCCGCGAAGGCGCGAGTTTTCGTATATGCGAAAGCGCCAACAGAACATCGTCGCCAGGCAGCAGATCGAGAATGGATTTCCCGACGAGTTGGTTTCGTGTAAGACCGAAGAAAGCGCAGAAGGCCTCATTGACGAAAGTCACGCGACGATCCGGCGAGTAGCGGCAGATCAGATCATTCTGGTCTTCAACAACGGCGCGGTAGCGGGCCTGGGTGAGTTGGAGATCCAGTTCGATGCGTTTGCGCGCCGAGATATCGATGCCGGCCGTGACGATGCACGGTTCGTTGCCGTATTTCTGCGCGGCAACGAAGAAGCATCGCGGGACCTGATCGATGGTGGTCATGACTTCGCGGCTGTCGGATTGCCTGTCGGATGCCGCAAATTCCCTTACGAATCGGGAGAATTCCGTCTGAGCATCAAGGAAGCCGATGTCCTGGCCGATGAAGAAATCAGAATCCCTCCGGAACGTCTCGCACAACATCCGATTGACTCCGACATAACGCATTTTGGAATCGATCCATGAGACCAATCCGGGGATGGCGTCGAGCACCGCCTGGAGTTGATCGCGGGTGTTTTTCAGCGCCATTTCGGTTCGGTGCAGGTCGGTCCGGTCGTCGGCGATGGCGAGCAGTCCATAGGTGGTGGGGTAAATTCGGGAATGAAGATAGAACGTGCCGACCTGGCCTTCGGCTTCACGCCATTGAGCGTCTGCAAGTGCTTCCTGATAGGCAGCATACGAGCGGGTTTTCGCGAAAGAAGGGAAGAGTTCGATGAGGGGGCGGCCGATAAGATCCGTCAGTGGCATATTGACGAATCGGCAGTAGGCGTCATTGGCGTAGAGGATGTGGAGATTACGGTCGAGGGCGAGAATGAGGGATGGAATACTCTGGAGAAGAGAGAGGTGTTGGAGATCGGCGGGGGGATGGGGTGGGGGTGCGTGAGGCATGCGATGATTGTAGAGGGAATGTGGGGTGAGATTCAATGGGGGGCGAGGTCACGGACAAAAAGAGCTTGACAGCATCGTGAATTAGAATTATTTTATGTGTTGTTAAAGATTTCACAGCGTGAAATATTTAACAGGGAGGAGGCTTATATGAAAGAACAAGCAGCTCGGGTGATCTCGGAACGCACCATCGAACGCCTCAGCCTCTATCGCCGGCTTCTCGCTAAACTCTCGCGTCAGCAATCCCCCCACGTCTACTCCCACACCCTCGCAGCACTCGCACACGGCACCCCCGCCCAGGTTCGGCGCGATCTCATGCTTATCGGCTTCTCCGGTAGTCCCGCACGCGGCTACAATATCCAAGACCTGATCGATCGCATCGACCAGATTCTCGATTCCCCCGATGGCCAGCGGATCGCACTGGTCGGCGTCGGCAATCTCGGACGCGCCCTGCTCGCATACATCACCGGCCAACGATCGAAACTCGCGATCGTTGCCGCTTTTGATAGCGATCCTGCCAAAACCGGACGACTCATCCACGGTATTCCCTGCCACTCAATCCTCGATATGCCGAATATCATATGCTCCCAGAATATTACTCTCGCCGTTCTCGCAGTCCCCCAGGACGCCGCTCAATCCATCGTCGATACGCTCGTCGCATCCGGCATCCGCGCGATTCTCAATTTCGTCCCGGTTCCAATTCGCGTCCCGAGGTACGTCCATGTCGACGATCTCGACATGATGATGTCGCTCGAGAAACTCGCTTACTTCGCCCGGCAATCGGGCAACACGGATTGAACTCTGATGCATTTTTACGCGCATTAGCGCTCGTTATAAGGAGTTTTCCATGAACAGGGCTCTCGATGACATTTTCAAAAGTTTCCCCGATGCCAAGCGGGACAGCCTGATTCCGATTTTACAGGAAGTGCAGGAGTCTCAAGGCTATCTATCGCGTGATGCAGTAATCGAAATCGGTCGCTATCTCAATCTGCCGACCAGCAAGATTTATGGCGTGGCCACATTTTACAACCAGTTTCGCTTCCAGCCGCTCGGCCGCTATCACATCCAGGTTTGCCGAGGAACGGCCTGCCATGTCAAAGGCTCTCTCGGCGTGCTCGAAGCGGTCCGCCGGACGTTGAAAATCGATCCTGGGCAGACCTCCCGCGACGGGCTATTCAGTCTGGAGGTCGTGGCCTGCATCGGCGCTTGCGGGCTGGCTCCCGTCATCAACATCAACGGCGAGTTCTTTGCCCGGTTGACTCAGGACAAGATCGTCGCGATTATCGACACCTTCCGTAAAGAGGCTAAAAAAAATGAAAACTGAACAGTGGATCGGCCAAATGCTTCACACCCGGCAATCCGACGTGGACACAACTAAGGCCACCGACCCGATGACCCGGACAATCCGGCGGGACAATGTCGATCACCCAGTCATCTTTCTCGGTACCGGCACATGCGGGATCGGCGCCGGCGCTTTGAAAACACTTCGCCAGGTCCGTCAATGGATCGAGCGGAACCAACAAAATGCGGATGTTGTCGAGGTCGGATGCATCGGCCTGTGCGCCGTCGAACCGATCATGGATGTCCAGTTGCCGGGGCGATGCCGGATCTCGTTCCAGGACGTCACCCCGCAATCCGTCGATGTTCTTCTCGATCAGATCTTCGCCGGTCAGGTTCCTTCCGGCTGCGTGCTCGGACAACATCGAAGCCCCGATTCAACACCATGGGACGGCGTCCGGTTTCTTGATGAACACCCCTTCTTCGCGCCTCAAACCCGTTGGGTGCTCGCAAACTGCGGGATCATTGATCCTCGTTCCATTGAAGAATACATCGCGCGCGGTGGCTATGTCGCCCTGGCCCGTACGCTTCGTTCCATCACTCCGCAGGCGGTCATCGAATCGATCGAGAAAAGCGGGTTGAGGGGCAGGGGAGGCGGCGGGTTCCCGACCGGCACGAAATGGAAGTTCGCACGCAATTCAGAAGGTGAGCAGAAATATTTGATCTGTAATGCGGATGAGGGCGACCCAGGCGCGTTCATGGATCGCGCGGTCGTCGAGGGGGACCCGCACCGTCTCCTCGAAGGCATGATCCTCGCCGCATATGCGATCGGTGCCAGCAAGGCGTATGTCTACATCCGCGCTGAGTATCCGCTGGCGATCGAACGGCTCCGTGAAGCCATCGCACAGGCCAAACAATTCAATCTCCTCGGCCCTAACATCCTCGACAGCGGGTATAATCTCGAAATCGTCATCAAAATGGGTGCCGGCGCGTTTGTCTGCGGGGAGGAAACCGCGCTGATCGCCAGTATCGAAGGCAAGCGCGGAATGCCTCGTCCCCGTCCTCCCTACCCCGCCGTGCGCGGTGCATTCGACAAGCCGACAATCATCAACAACGTCGAAACACTGGCCAATGTCCCCGACATCATCCGCAACGGATGGGAATGGTTCGCAGGTGTCGGCACTGGGTCCAGCAAAGGAACGAAAGTGTTCGCGCTCTCCGGCAAAGTCGTCAACACGGGACTGGTCGAAGTCTCGATGGGTACGACCTTGCGCCAGATCGTGTTCGACATCGGTGGCGGAATTCCGAACGACAAGCAATACAAAGCCGTGCAGATCGGCGGACCTTCGGGCGGTTGCATCCCGACCCAGCATCTCGATATCCAGATCGACTACGAATCGCTCAAAACTGTCGGTGCCATGATGGGTTCCGGCGGATTGGTGGTCATGGACGAGAACACCTGCATGGTCGACATCGCGAAGTTCTTCATGGACTTCATTCAGCGCGAAAGCTGCGGGAAATGCATACCCTGCCGAGAGGGCACCCGAAGGATGCTCGAAATCCTCCAACGAATCACCAAACACTACCGGACCGAAACAGGTGAGGATGCGCTGATCCGGTTTCAAGGCGTCATGTATCTGCAGCGTCTGGCCGAAGTTATCAAGGACACCAGTCTCTGCGGTCTCGGACAGACCGCTCCCAATCCGGTTCTCAGCACGCTTCGATGGTTCAGGAACGAATATGAAGAGCATATCTACGAACGGCGATGTTCGGCGGGTGCCTGCAAGGAACTGCTGATCTATTCGATCGATGCCGATGCCTGCCGTGGCTGCACGTTGTGCGCAAAGAAATGTCCTTCCGGAGCGATCATGGGCGCGGTCAAGACGCCTCATTACATCATCCCGGACAAATGTATCGCGTGCGGCGCGTGTCTGGAAGCATGCAAATTCGGCGCCGTAACCGTGAAGTAATCGGAGGAAACGACAGTGGTAACAATAGACGTGAATGGACAGACAATCGAAGCTAAATCGGGCGAAATGCTCCTGGCAACGCTCAGGCGAGCCGGAATCCAGGTGCCGACGCTCTGCTATCTCGAAGACCTCTTTCCCTCGGGTGCCTGCCGCATGTGCGTGGTCGAAGTCGAAGGCGAACGGGCGCTGGTTCCGAGTTGCGCGTATCCGGTCCGGGACGGGTTGAAGGTGAAAACGCACTCGAAACGTGCCGTTATGGCGCGTAAGACTATCATCGAACTCCTCCTGTCAAACCATCCCGATGATTGTCTGTATTGCGAGCGTAACCGGAACTGCGAACTGCAGAAACTCGCCGAGGAACTCGGTGTCCGTCGCAGACTGTATGTCGGTGAGAAAAACAATCACAAGGTTGATGCCTCGAGTCCATCGATCGTGCGCGATCCCGCCAAGTGCATCCTGTGCGGGAAGTGTGTACGGGTATGTGAAGAGATTCAGGGGGTTTCCGCGATCGATTTCACGAAACGGGGCAGCCAGGCTGTCATCGATACAGCGTTTACCCAAGGATTGAATGTGTCAAGCTGCATCAATTGCGGTCAATGTATCATGGTGTGCCCGACCGGTGCTCTGCGGGAACATAGTCACATCAAGGAAGTAATCGAAGCGCTCGATGATCCGACGAAAATAGTCATCGTGCAGCATGCGCCGGCTGTTTCGGTGTCAATCGGAGAAGAGTTCGGCATCCGTCCCGGTACCGATATCGACGGCCTTCTCGCCGCCACCCTCCGGCGACTCGGGTTCAACCGCGTCTTCGAAACATCATTCTCAGCCGATCTCACCATCATGGAAGAAGCCTCGGAACTTGCCCACCGCATCCGGACCGGCGGTGCCTTGCCTATGCTTACCAGTTGTTCGCCCGGCTGGATCAAGTTCGTCGAGGAGTTCTATCCCGACTTCATTCCGAATCTGTCAACATGCAAGAGTCCGCAGCAGATGATGGGTGCGATTATAAAAAGCTACTATGCCGATAAACAGGGACTCGATCCGGCCAGGATCGTCTCGGTGGCGATCATGCCGTGCACGGCTAAAAAGTTCGAGGCGACGCGCGCTGAATTCACGCAGGGTGGCCGTTCGGATATCGATATTGTTCTGACCACGCGTGAACTCGCTCAGCTCATCCGGATGCGCGGCATCGACATGAAATCGCTCAAACCGGAAGGAGCGGACACCCCGTTCGGCGAACGGAGTTCCGCCGGCAAGATATTCGGTGCATCGGGAGGCGTCATGGAAGCCGCGATCCGCACGGCGCATTTTCTCCTCACCGGGCGTGAACTCGACGAGTTGAAGGTGCAGGCGGTTCGAGGCATGCAGGGTGTGAAGGAAACACGTGTGCGCATCGGGGATCTGGAATTCGGAGTCGCGGCGGTCAGCGGTCTGATCAATGCGCGGCGGTTGCTCGACGAGATCCGCGCGGGGCGCAGGGATATTCAGTTCATCGAGGTCATGACGTGTCCCGGAGGCTGCATTGCCGGCGGCGGGCAGCCACTCAACCAGGATCCCGATGTGCTCAGAGCGCGCGCGAAGGCTTTATACGAAATCGATCGGGTCGATACTCTTCGGACCTCACATACCAATCCATCCATCACGCGAATCTACGATGAATTTCTCGGAAAACCCCTCGGCGAAAAAAGCCATCACCTCCTCCATACACATTATTCCCGGCGTGAGGTGATGCTCTGATATCGCTCCGTCAGCGGTCTTCCAATTCGGAAGACCGCGGCGGCGATGGAAGAGGAAAAAGGAATGAACCTGATCAGAACGCCTTTGATTAAAACGATCCAGGAGCGTTGCAGGATGTGCTACACCTGCGTCCGTGAATGTCCGGCGAAAGCGATCCGGATCAGTAACGGGCAGGCTGAGGTCATCATGCAGCGGTGCATCGGCTGCGGCAACTGCGTCCGCGTCTGCAGTCAGAACGCCAAGCAAGTTATGGATTCTGTCGAACGAGTCAAGCTGCTTCTGGCTTCGAGTGAGACTGTGGTCGCGATGGTCGCGCCGAGTTTTCCGGCTGAGTTTCCCGGAATGGATCACCGACAACTGGTCGGCGGGATCCGGGAACTCGGATTCAAATATGTCGCGGAAGTCGCTTTTGGAGCGGATCTCGTCGCCGAACGCTACCGTGATCTGCTCGAAAAAAACAAAGACAGCCGATTCATCTCAACAGCCTGCCCGGCCATCATCGGATTCGTCGAACGCTACCATCCGAACCTCGTCGCATCGCTCGCCCCCATCGTTTCCCCCATGGTCGCCATGGCGAGAGTGCTTCGTATCGAATACGGACCGAACATCCGGATCGTGTTCATTGGGCCGTGTATTGCCAAGAAGGAAGAGGCGCGGAGCGATCTGATTCCGGGGGAAGTCACCGAAGCGCTGACGTTCGAGGAAATCCGCAGGATGCTCGACGGCGAAGGACTCGACCATCGCACGGTTGAGCCATCGGAGTTCGATCCGCCGATCGGCGGGATCGGTGCGTTATTCCCGGTTAGCAAGGGATTGCTCCAGACGGCCAACATCGAGGAAGATCTCGTAAGCGGCGACATCGTATCGGCGGACGGACGCACGACGTTCACCGAGGCGATCAAGGAGTTCGAATCGGGTGATCTCGATGCCCGCCTTCTCGACATTCTCTGCTGTTCCGGCTGCATCATGGGTGCCGGGATGACGACCGGCGCTCCGATCTTCAGCCGCCGCTCGCGGATCAGCAAATACGTCCGCCATAAACTCGCCCGCCTCGACAAACGCGCCTGGCGGGAAGACATGATGCGCTTCGAATCGCTCGATCTGACAAGGCGCTTTCGTGTGAATGATCAGCGAATTCCGACGCCGTCCGGACGGGAACTGACCGATATCATGATGCGACTGGGCAAGAAGAATCCCGGGGATGAGCTGAACTGCGGGGCATGCGGGTATGAAT
>CAYYMM010000079.1:0-22249 GCA_964472395.1 uncultured bacterium
TTGCCTCTGTAGCAGGCGCATTCATGTACTTTGCAACATTAACGGAAGTGCCGATTCTGGAAGGGCTGATCGGCAATGGAATGGGCAACGGTCCCGCCCTGGCTTTGCTGTTGGCTGGTCCCGCTCTGTCGTTGCCAAGTATGCTGGTCATACGCAGTATCATGGGCACTCGCAAAACCGTTGTCTTCACCCTTCTGGTGATCGTCATGGCAACTTTCAGCGGAATGATATACGGCTTCATCAACCCCTAGGAGGATTGGGATGAAAAAGATCCAAATACTCGGCACCGGCTGTCCCAAGTGCAAAAAACTGGCGGAGCAGGCGGAGATCGCTGCAACAGAACTGGGCATCGAACATGAAATCGAAAAAGTGACGGACATCAACAAAATCCTTTCTTTCGGGGTGATGATCACACCCGCCCTGGTCGTGGACGGAGTCGTCAAGATTTCTGGTAAAATTCCATCGATCGATGAGATCAAAAGTCTGCTCAGGTAAAGGAGACCTAATGTGAAACGATATGCATTGTTCATCTCAATGATTCTGATTGTCGTCGCAGGTCACCCGACAGAGATCTTTTCACAGGAGCAAAAATCAGACCCTACCCCTCCACAAATCGAAGAGAAGGGCAAAGCTGCCGATGTGTCCGTGAAAGCGTACTACTTTCATGGAACACGTCGCTGCAAGACATGCCTCACCATCGAATCGAATGCCAAGAAAACCCTCGATACCGCTTTTTCTGCGGAAATGACTCAAGGTGTCGTCACCTGGCAGGCGATCGATATCGACCTGCAGGAGAACAAGCACTATGAAAAAGAGTTTGATCTCATGTTCAGTTCAGTGATTCTCGTGAAGTTCAAAAACGGCAGGCAAGTAGAATGGAAAAACCTGCAGAAAGTCTGGGAACTGGTCGGGGATGTATCCGCATTCGAGAGTTACATTAAAAACGAGATGAACGCCTATCTGGATTCATAACATGCAGGAGCTGTTCATCTCAGCACTGTCTGCGGTTTGGCTGGGTATTCTGACGTCCATCAGCCCCTGCCCCCTGGCTACGAACATTGCCGCTATTTCATACATCGGGAACCGAGTTCAACGTCCGATGAACGTGTTTTTTACCGGTCTGTTGTACACTGCCGGGCGATCCATCGCATATCTGGTTCTCGGCATCCTGATCGTTTCGAGTGTTCTCTCGACTCCGGCACTGGCACGTTTCCTCCAGCAGTACATGAACAAAATCCTGGGACCGATACTGATCATCAGCGGGTTGTTTTTATTGGAAATCCTGAAACTTTCCTTTCCAGGATCCGGCATCGGTTCGATGATGCAGGAAAAAGCAGATCGATGGGGACCATGGGGAGCGTTTCCGTTGGGAATTCTGTTTGCTCTGTCATTCTGTCCCGTGTCTGCGGCGCTATTCTTCGGGAGTCTGATCCCAATCGCGTTGAAAGGCGGTTCAGGAGTGATCATCCCCGCGGTGTACGGCATCGGAACGGCCTTACCTGTGCTTGTTTTCGCAGTATTGATCGCTCTCGGAGCACGTAGTCTGGGCACCGTATTCAATAAAGTAACCCTGATCGAAAAATGGGCCAGACGTATTACCGGAGTTATCTTTGTCTGTGTCGGTTTGTATTTTTGTATCATTTACATCTTAAAACTGGGATAACTGAGGAGGTTTCAATATGAGGATGCTTGCTGAATTCTTTCCCGAATTTTCTGAGCTGCTTGAATCGATGGATGAACTCTACGCCGGAAGCCGAACGATTGACGAAAAAACGTATCAGTTCATCTGTTTCGCGCTGTCAGTGAAAGCCCGATCCAAACCATGTGTTCTCAAGCATTTTAAAGGAGCACTTCAGGCAGGCGCGACGGTAAAAGAACTCGCTTACATCCTTGCGCTAGTCATGCGGGAAGCTGCAGGCGCTGATGACTGCTGGACACATGATGTCATCGGTGACTGGAAGGACATTATTCGAGGGAACATATCGTGCGATTGCGAAAAGTGAATGCAGTGAGCAGGTCAGTACCCTGTTCCGTCAAGGCATCAACAAGGATTACAAAGCGATGAAAGAAATCAACACAACTAGCGATCGTGAGGACGTCCGCAGCAAAGTTCGCGACGGATACGCCCGAATCGCCGAGAACAAAACATCATGTTGTGGACCATCTTCCTGTTGCAGTGGACCAGCCGCCAGTGACATTGCCAGGGCCATCGGTTATGTCAGCAATGAACTGTCAGAGATTCCCGATGGTGCAAACATGGGGCTATCCTGTGGAAATCCCATCGCGCTGGCGTCGCTGCAATCCGGCGACATCGTTCTCGATCTGGGATCCGGTGGCGGATTCGATGTGTTCATTGCAGCGCGCAAGGTTGGCGAGTCAGGTCGTGTGATCGGAGTTGATATGACACCCGAAATGATCAGCAAAGCCCGGCTCAACAACCGGGAATTTCGCCAATCGACAGGTCTTGATAACGTCGAGTTCCGATTGGGTGAAATCGAGCATCTTCCGGTGGCTGATACCAGTATCGATGTCGTGATCTCGAATTGTGTAATCAATCTGTCTCCGGAAAAAGAACAGGTTTGGCGGGAAATCGCGCGTGTCCTGAAACCCGGTGGTCGGGCGTGCATCTCTGATCTGGCCCTGCTGAAGCCGCTGCCGGAATCGGTCCGGCAGTCGCTTGAGGCGCTGGTGGGATGTATCGCAGGGGCTGTCCTTATCGATGAGACTCGGGCTATGATCGAATCCGCAGGGCTGAGGATCGTGAAGATTGAAACGAAGTCTGATTACATGAAGTCCATGAGCGACTGGTCTGATCCGCTCTATAAGGAGATTGCTCTTCAACTGCCATCCGGGCATCGACCCGACGACACCGTGACCAGTCTCAGTATCATCGCCGTAAAATCCAGTAAGAAGACCCGACAAGCGACCGTCAAGAGAGCGATCAGATGAACAGACCCAAGCGAATTCATTTCGGTGTCTTCATGATTGTGTTTCTGCTTCTTTCGCTGTATGAAGCGGTTTCAGCGTTCGGAGAAAAACCTCGAACTCCGCCCGGATTCAGCCTGGATCGTCTGGATGGCGGTGTTTTCAATCTTCAGGAGGATCTGGGAAATTCGGTTATCCTGCTGGAATTCTGGGGAATGTGCTGCCATGCGAAACTGAGCTATCTCAAAACCATCGATGATCTTCATCTTCAGTATGGAAACCAGGGATTAAAAGTGTATGGCATCAACATCGATGACGCATCCAGGCGATCACAAGTCAAACCCGCTATAAAAAAATACGGCTACAGTTTTCCCGTTCTCCTGGATCCCACACAGGAAGTTCTTCGAAAATTCAGTCCGGATAAAGAGAAACCGTATACCGTTGTCATCGATCGGAAAGGCGACATCATTCATGAGTCCGGTGGTGATCAGTCAACCTCCCGCCCGGTGCTTGAGAAGATCATCAGGGAGTGTTTCGAACAGGAGCGACTTTCAGAACAAAAGTGACAGCTGAAGCCTGCTTGGAACCTTTCATGCCGCGCATGCGTATCCGGATTCCATCAAAGCCCCGAATTCTCGAGCCAGAACAGCAGCAGAGTGATCAATATGGATACCGGTACAACAACAAACCACTCATTGACCTTGAGAAGTTGGGGCAGGGTCACGCTGCCGTAATCGCCCTGTTTCAGAATCCCGTTTTTCAGTCTGGGATAGAAGTGTGCAAACAGACCCGTGCCGATCAGAATACCCGTCAATCCGCCTGCCAACGCATCGAGATACCCGTTCCCGATCGCACCGACAATGGTCCCGGGGCAGTATCCGAGCACCGCGAATCCGGCTCCGAAAATCAATCCTCCGATAACATTCTTTCCGATTGATCCTGATTTGGGATGAAGAGTCACCCAGTTCATGGATTTCATGACATGGATTCCGATCATGCCGGTGAGAACAGCTGAGAGCATGATTTTGACGACGGTGAAATCGGTCAATAGCAATTGTCCGATAATGACATCATAGTGAGTGGCGCCGCCTTTTTGGAGCAGAAATCCGAAGATGACGCCGAACCCGAGTCCCTGAGCCAGGGAGATGGAACGTTTGTTGTGATTGGAAGTGTCCACTCGATTCCGCCTCCTAGCCAATCAGCTTGAAAAGGATGTGTGCTGCAATGATTCCGCCGACGAAGAAACTGATTGCGGATACCCAGCTCGACAGGACGAGTTGCATCGTTCCGCTGATTCCGTGACCGCTTGTGCAACCATCCGCCCAACGAGCCCCGACCCCGAGAAAGATTCCTCCGACTACTGCTGCGATGATCCTGAGACTCGTGCTGTTTCCGAAGGCTGATTCCCATGCTGCCGGTATCCATCGCCAGTGAAAATCACCCGAAAGCAGTGCAGAAATACACGCACCGATGAAGATCCCCGCAACCAGCATCCATTGCCAGTCAACATCCAATCGAATCTCCTGGTAGTAGGGTTTTGATTCAACCCTTCTGCCACGAATCAGTCTCTCGATCAGACCACTGGTTTTGGCAAAACTGGTGGAACACGCGATCGGCTTCTTCGCCAGCAGGAAACTGAGCCAGCTCAGGATTCCGATTCCGATTCCGACCCCATACGGTGACCAGCGGATTTCAAGGAAGTATTCCATGATCCATTTTCCTTTCAGCCTGAGCCATCGTGTTACTCTGAACCAAATGATTCCGTGAGCAAGTTGGAACCAAACTGACTGACGCAGGCACGACACTCCCGAATGTATCCGGCAGCGCTGTATCCGCTCATGCCGCCCGCGACATTCGTGAGATCACTGAAGCCCTTCTGCTCGAGAATGCTCGCTCCGAGACTGGAACGATTTCCTGAGCTGCAGATAAGAACAACCGGTTGTTCCCTGTTCAGTTCAGTGTATCGGGAACGAAGCTCGGCAACAGGGATATTGATGGCACCTTCGATATGGTTGTCTGCGAACTCACCCGGAGCGCGGACATCGAGCAGAACGAAGCGGGTGTGACGAATGATCATCTCGTGCAGATCTTCTGTCGAGATGAGTCCGATCCTGCTGGTCGGCAGTCCTGCCGACGCCCAGGCGATCATCCCGCCCTCCAGTTGGCCAGATATCTGATCCAGACCGACCCGACGAGTCCAGCGAACGGCTTCTTCGGCTTTATTCTCATCGTCGGCGACGAGCAGGATCTTCCTGTCGATCGGCAGCACCCACCCGGCGAATGTCGGAAAATTTCCATTCAGATCGAGATGCCAGGCCCCCTTGATGTGCTGGCCGGCAAATGCATGATATCCTCGAATATCGACGACCATGAAATCCGGAGTTTCCGATCGCTCTTTGAATAGATGCACCGGGAGGGGGTTCAGGGCCGGGAGATCGCCCAGTCGTGCAGGACCGTTCTGGTTGATCGTGCTGCAGCGCCTGAAATGATCCGGAGCTGCCGGCATGCCCTGCGTCAGTGATCGAATGAACCTGGCTTTTTCCGATATCTGAAGAGCTGAATTGAACCGACGCTCATATCCGATGGTGGTCAGCCTTTTCGCGCCCATGGATCGTCCACAGAGTGATCCTGCACCGTGAGCCGGATACACTTCGACATAATCGGGCAGTTTCAAGAGTTTATCGTGCAGACTGTGAAAGAGCTTCTCTGCGAGGATATTGGAGATGTCGGGAAAGAGATCCGGTCGTCCGACATCACCGACGAAAAGGGTGTCACCGACGAAGACTCCGACGGGGCTTTCGGATCGCGAGGTGTCGATCACCACATAGCTGAGGTGTTCCGGAGTATGCCCCGGCGTCTCGAGGACATTCAGAATCATGTCTTCCAGGTGGATCGTATCGCCGTCCGAGAGACCGACGTGGTCAAAGGCACACCCGGCTGATTTCGCGACAAAGATGGTCGCTCCGGTCTTCTCGGCGAGGTCGATGTGCCCGGAGACGAAATCAGCATGAAGATGCGTTTGGAGAATATGCGTGATCTTCAGGTCCATGTCTCTGGCTGCATCGATGTAAATATCGACATCTCTTTGGGGGTCGATCACGGCACACGTCTTTTTCCCTGCAAGGATATAGGAACTGTGCGCTATTTTGCCAATGAAGAATTGTTTCAGCAGCATGAATTCCTCCTTATCATAAATAGAAAAGATAGAAGATTGAAACGACGATCGCCAGAAACAGGACTGTCAGGCCGGCCCCGGCCTTGAGATAATCGGCGTTTCGATAACCTCCGGAAGCCATTAGCAGCGCGTTCACCTGGTGGGTCGGCAGGATGAAAGAGTTTGCCGTGCAGACGGCAGCCATGAGTGCCATCGTGCGGGGATCGAGTCCTCCCATTCGAGCCATGCTCATGACCAGGGGCGCCAGTACGATGACCGCTCCGACGTTGGAAATCAAAAGGGAAAAGAACATCGACATGACAGCTACTGTAATCACCAGAACGATTGGATGGCTTCCCTGGACCATGACCATCACCTCTCTTGCCAGAAGATCGGCCG
This sequence comes from uncultured bacterium, assembly GCA_964472395.1. Taxonomy (GTDB): domain Bacteria; phylum CSSED10-310; class CSSED10-310; order CSSED10-310; family CALFER01; genus CALFER01. The sequence goes on from CAYYMM010000079.1 coordinate 6,479, forward strand.
CACCGGTCTTCTGCATGGCGGCTCCCAAGGGAATGAGTCCCGCAAGAAGGAAAACGACTTTCCATTCAATGGCCTGATACGCCTCCTGAATCGTCAGAACACGGGACAGGATCAATCCGGTCGCGCCGGTGAAAAAGGACAGGGAGATCGGAAAGCCGATCAACGTGAGGACAATGGCGAGCAGGAAACACCCCGAAGCAATCCAGGCCTTCGAACTGTCTTCACTGTGTGCCGTGAAAGGCGTCGCGACAACAAAATCGGAGCTTTGTTTCAATTCAGCTATCTTTTCCCACAAGCCGTAGACGATGATCGTGTCCCCTGACCTGATTTCCTGATCCGAGAAATCTCCCCGAATTTCCTCTCCCCTGCTGAACATCATGATCGGTTCAACTGCATAACGTTTACGAACCGAATAGCGTCGTATCGTCGAGCTGACCAGTTCGGATCGTGGAGGGACAATGACTTCCGCAAATCCCGATCGATCCGGGTCTCCCAGATCGGCAAAAACATTCGTAGGCTTTGATGCCTTCAGACCGAATGCCTCTGCAAACTTCCCGACGTTTTCCTCATTGCCCATGAGCGCCAACACCTGACCAGCCTCAAGTTTCATCATCCTCCAAGGGGCGAATTCTACCGACCTGCTGGAAGCTGCTCCCAGGATGTTCACATTGAACCGGTTCCACGCTCCGGACTGTTCCGGCGTCATTCCAACCAATGCACTGTCGTGCGGGATGATAAAGTGTTGGAGTGCGTGAGGCAGATGGAGCGCTTCAATCAGTTTCTCCTGATCCGATCGTTTGAGTTCAGTCGATTTCGAACCTGGAAGGACATGCTTCCCGAGCAGAAGAAAGTACAAAATACTGGCTGCCAGTAATATGATACCAATCGGGGTAACGCTGAACAGACGGAAGGGGGCGTGACCTTCCTGACGGATCAGATCGTTGATGAGAATCATCGGACCGGATCCAACCATACTCAGCGTTCCACCCACAATAGCGGCAAACCCGATGGGCATTACCAGACTGGAAGCGGGTATTTTCTCACGACGAGAAATGTTCAGGATGCCCGGAAGAAAAAGCGCAACTGCTCCGATATTCTGGATAAATCCCGACAGAAGACCCACCGCCAGAGACATGACCCCCACAATCCGGGTTCTCCCTGAACCGAATCTCCTGAGGATCTCCCGACTGAACCGATCCATGATCCCTGTTGTTGAGATTCCGTATCCCAGAATCATGACCGCCATCATGGAGATCACCGCATTGCCGGAGAATCCCGAGAATGTCTCCGGTGCCGTCAGTATCCCGGTCCATCCGAGTAGCAGCATGCACATGATCGCCACGAGGTCGATCCGAAGAATGTCGAATAAAAGCATGACGATGGTGAATCCGAGAATTCCCAGAACAGCCATGACATCAGGAGTCATGAAATGCCTCCGGTGATTTTTGCAGGACCTGGTTCCCAGGCCCTCGGAAGGTTTCAACTAAATGTTGCAGATCGGGGAGCGATCTACAGATCGAGATCTCCGTTGAAATTCTGTTTCTTGTCGAAAATGTACGGACCGTCGACAGCGCCCCATACCTGCTCGTCTTCTGCATTGTATCCGCGATCCCAGGATCGCAACTGATCCGCCGTCAGTGTCGCTTCGGAAGTGGCATACGTCGCGCCGTACAAGTCACTCGCGCACGCTTTCCCCTGGGTGCCTCCCGAGAAAGTATCGGGATCAGACCGCGTCAGATAGACGGTACACCCTTCTCGCAGATCAAAATCATCCGGGGTCAGGTCACTGAGCGGATCGGCCAATGCCCATGCCCCGACCGCATTCTGAGCGTCCGCAGCATTGAGGAATTCATAAACATCGCTGCCGATCTGGATCTCGTCGACAACACTGACCCGGTACACTCGCTGTCGATACGGGTTGCTGCCGGCGAGTGCCTGCTCGATATAGAGCCAGTAGCCATCGGTTCTGCCGGACCAGATCCGTTTCATTCTCAAGGTGATGTTGTGATAGGAAGGATCCTGCTGAGACTGATTGTAACTGTCGAAGTCCCCGGTCATCCATGCGGCCGCTTGTCGGGCATTTGCCGCCTGATCGGGCGAAAAGGGGAAAAAGGTTACACCGACTCTGAAGGTGCCGACTGACGCGTGATCCGCGATGACCGCGGTGTATACGGATGTCTCGTCGGGCGCGATCACGATCGCTTGCGGAGTTGCATATCCGAGATCGACGTTCGAGAAATACGGGGTCGATCGATCCTGATGAAACGCGGAAACATGGATATCAGCAGTCGATAATCCCGTTCCGGAAGACCGTTCATCCCACCAGATGTAATATGTGTTTCCCGCCAGACCGTCGAACGAGAATCCACTTGTTTTAGAATCCGCGGTTACCGTGCCCTCGACCCACAGGCTGTTCAATGTCATCGGAGCATACGTCGTGGGAAGCTGGGTCCATCCGAAACTGATTTGCGGAACATTGCTCACCAGACCGTCGTTGTAAACGACCGCTCCCAGAAACATCGCGCCGGAAAACTCACCGACTCCGGCCGGCCAAGGAAAACTCGGAATGATCGAAACCGTATCCGTCGAACTGGCCGCGATATCCATCTGCAAAGCATCGACATCTGAGGGGTATTTGACCCAGGAAGGAAAAAACCAGTAATCACCGGTCCCGATGGTCAACGCGACGAAAAGCAGCGAATCCGGTTTTGCCGAGCCTGCATTGGTAATGTTCAAGTCCAAAGAGAAGGGAGATCCGGGGGTCATGTTCGAAGTCGGCATCGTGAATTCGATATCGATGTCCTGTGCCTGAGACGCACTGCCTACAAAAAACCAGAGGGTGAAAACAACCAGTATCAGCACTCGTTTCATTCAATCCTCCATTGGATTAGGTTGCTCCTCCAATAATAGCATGACTCAGGTGCGAATCAACGAGTATCTCACGCACTTCGCTGTCTGAAACGGTCATGGCTTCGAATCAATCACGGCGGATACGAATACTGATCCGATAGGGAAAACACACAGGTAGGATTTCACAATGTCGAACGATCAGAACCCGACGCACATGATGGTGACATAAAAGTCAAAAATACTTCGGATGACAATCCGGATTCGATCGAAACGGCTGTATTCGATCGGTGTTATCGGCATTACGTTGCGGGTCAGCACCGGCGACTTCCATTTGTTCTCTGACCTCCGTCCTGGCTTCGATGACGTATTTTTTCTGTGGTTCGAGCATCTTCTGGATCTCGAGGAATGCAGACCCCAACCTCGAGGACATGCCTCGACTTTTCCGATAATATATCCACCCGCGATCTTCCATCCACTCTGCCAACCGATGCAATCCAAACAGAAAAAGCACGCCAAAAAACAGAGTGCCGGCGATGTCAATCCATATCATCGTTTACTCACTGTCTCTGGTCCGATCAAACGCTTAATTCTGCTCATGATCAATCTGCCCGATCGATTCCGTTCAAACCACGGCTACATTTATCATGAACGACTCGAAAAAGACAGCTCGCATGCACTCCACGAGTTGAAGGCTATCGTGCTTGTGACGCCCAAATTCACCGTAGTCGCTCGAATGCGACTCAGAAAGAGCTCCGGAGGGCTTCTGCGATTCCGGGATTTATAGATTGAATCGGAGCTGGATTGGCGGGCGGTTCGGTGTTTACATTGAGTAGCAAACCCGGATGTGCTCTGAATCCATGCCTGTGTTCTTCGCCAATAACAAACGATCCGATATGAACGGAATCTCCTGATTCTGAAACATCAATGGCGACCCGCCCCGGATTATCATAGAACTCAGCTACCGTTTCAAACATCCAGCCATCACCTCCGTTGTAGCCGTAGTTCATCCTCCCGAAATGGTAATAAAACACATGGGGTCTGTCTGAACTGTCCAGGACGAATGCGTTAAGATTGTAAAGTTCGTACTGATTGTTCACACCCTCGAGATGCCAGCCATCTGCATCTTTATACAAGTACTTCAGGATATTATGAAGTCGCTCGTAGTAAGTGAGATGCGGAAAGTCCTGTGTGTCCAGATCCATTGCCGGAAAACAGGGCTGATCCGCTCCGAGATCTATCGGTTCGATTTCCCAGCCGGCACCGACCTGGGTGACATAATAGAGCATTTCGCCGGACGACAGGACGATGTGGGGGATGCTTTCCGAATCCAGGTCCATGCTCAGATAGCCAGCGAGCACATGGTAATCGCTCATCATTATAGCTTGGGTATGCCATCCCTCGGCATCCCGACATGCATATCGTAACTCTCCCATCTCTGCATAGTATGCGATATGCATGGTTCCGTCAGGTGCGATCCTGCAATCGGTATCGATGAACAGTCCAAGGTCCAGTTCAGCGGTTTGCCACAATCCGCCATCTTGCCAGTACGCTTGCAAATAATCCTCGTCGTGTCCGATCGTACTGATCAGAGGAGAATCATTTACGTCCAGATCGAGACTGGCTTCTTTCACCCACGAGTAGTCCGCAATCGGCTCATATTCCCATGATCCGGACTGTTGCCTTGCATACAGCAGCATATCCCGGTTGATTGAAGTAACGACTGCGCAGGGATTGGAATGAGAATCAACTTTCAAGTCACCGCAGGCTTGACCACCGTCGTTAAAAGTTTCCACTGTCCAGGGCGAAGTCGCCGTTCCTGAAGGAGTGGGAGATGGGGTAAATGATGGTGGTGGCGAAGGGGTTGCAGATGGGTTGTAATGGAATGTCGGCGTCGGCGTGGGAGTGGTCCCTGGCATGGGAGTCGTTGTCGGAGGAAGGCCCGGTCCGGAATAGCCATAGGTCAGTCTCGAAGTATTGAAACTCACATGAATACCATTCTGGTCGTCCAGGTCGATCGAACCTTTGAAAACGCCACCAGTTTCAAATGGAATGGTCTCTATCTGCCACCTGTCCGACGCTCTGAACGCATATCGGATCTCGCTGACACCCAACCGTCGCGCGGCATAGAGCAGATGAGGAGTTCCATTCATATCACAAGTCATATCGCCAAAGTACTCCACATCCCTCTCATCGATCATTTCCGAGTGATATCCTTCAGCATCTTTGTACAAATATTGAAGCTCATCATCCGAAAAACTGATCACCTGAGGATACCCGGACTCATCCAGCATCATGTGGACATAATCACCGATACATGGGACACTCTCAAAGAGCCATCCCGATTCGGTCTTCCAGGCATGGACACAGTTTCCATCCTCCAGAGTTCCAAAGACGTGAGGTAATCCGAGAGTGTCGACCGCCAATGCCGATCCCGAAAATCTCATCCCACCGATGGTGATAAATTCCCGCTCCCTGCCAGATGAATCCCTCGACGCATATGTGGTGCCATCGAACGATGTATTCTGGTACAGAACATCCACTCGTTCATCCATGTGACTCCTGATACACATCGGGTCCGAAACTCCGAAGGCTGACTGAATGAGTTCGATATGCCACCCGGAGGTGTCTTTATAGGCGAACTTAGTCTTGAAATCGATGCCGAGATACACAATTTTCGGTGAGTCGCTCTGCGTCATATCCAACTGAGTTCCATACCCGACTCGGCCATAGACATCGACGGTGTCGATATGCCAACCGTGATTGTCTCTCGATGCATACTTCAGAACTTCAGCAGTTCTATCCTGAAAGGCTATATGCGGTTGTCCGCTCGAATCGTTCTTCAGGCTGTTGGATTCGACAGGACCTCCATTGAAGACCTGTTCGAAGATCCACGTTCGGGTTGATTGGGGAGTCGGAGTCGGAGATGGATTCGGGGAGTCATTCCAGGTATGGATCAGATACCCGTCCATGTTGGTGAAAGTCAGGTGCGGGAGTTCCTGATCATCGAGAGCCAGGGACGGGTGAAGACCGGAGTGCATCGAGGAGATATCCTCGATATGCCAACCCCATTGATCTTTGTACGCGTATACGCACTTGCCAGAATGCCATGCATGACCATAATAAACCAGCTGCGGGTATCGATCGTGGGTCACGGCAATGGTTGAGTCCATTCCGTTCCATAAGTAGGTATCGACATTGAACGGATGCCAGCCATTTTCGTCTTTTACCGTATATCCCATGATCGAACGCGAGCCAGATTTGCAGTACCCGATATGCGCAAACCCCCAGTCATCGATCGCCAATGAACATCTGCTGCCTCCTTGCACATCGGCAATCTCAAATGACCAGGTGCCCGTTGTCTTTTTCCCGTATATAAGGTGCGGTCTTTCCGATGAAGTCTGACGCATGAAGAAGCACACGTGGATCTGATCCAGTTCGTCGAGTGACAGAGCTGTCGAATTTGCCTGTGAAAAATCTCCAATGTTCTCGTAATGCCACTCCGATCCTTCCTTCCAGGCGTGTTTCACGGTGGTTCCATTTGTATCGATAAAGATCAGGTGAGGTTGATTCTGAGAGTCCAGGTCCATCGAGCAATACTCAGATAAAACCGTGTTTTCAGCTGAAACTGTATCGATATGCCATGTCGCTCCATCCAACCATGCATATTTTAACAGATTGGAGTCCGCATCGGTGAAAGCGACATGAGGGTGATTCAGCGTGTCAGTCGCAAGCGCAAAGGCATCTGTGATAATACCGCTTTCAATGACCTGACTCTGCCAGATCGAACCCGTTGATATTGCATACTTTAGTGTGTTTGTGGCTTTAAAGAGAATATGTGGATTGTAGGATGTGTCGAATTGAATGATAGAGCCAAAGCAATAGGTGCTGTCATCGACTACTTCAGTGTTCCACACCGCCAGACACTGCTCATCCATCATCGTGTTTCCAGATAGAACTACCAATATCCCTACTGCATACAGCCAACTTTTCATATCATTTTCTCCCGTCCTCTCGGACTCTGAGAATAGTTTTTAAAACTTTTATCGATTGTAGTCAATCTTTTCAGCGTCACTTCACATCGATCGCTGCACGAAAAATCCGGCCCCCGAATTCGCTTATAATCATTAATTTCGCTTGATTCTTGATGCTCCAAAGAATATTGTGAAATTGTGGTTAGATGGGTAAAAGTGGACATCGGTACACGAATAGCACACACAGAAAGGATGAGGCCGGACTACATGAAAACTCGATCGATGTATGGCCTAGTATGGGTTCTGATTGTTTCCACAAGTTCGTTCGCGGCCACACTTCGAGTGCCTCAGCAGTTCCCGACAATCCAATCTGCCCTGGATGCAGCCTCAAACGGAGATATCGTGTTAGTCGATAGCGGAACCTACCTGGGTGATTCAAACCGTAATCTGGATTTCATGGGGAAAAGCATCACTCTTCAATCGATATCCGGACACTCGGAGACGATTATCGATTGTGAGAATCTGGCTCGTGCATTCATCTTTCATCTTGGCGAGAACGCAGCTGCGCAGATCGACGGATTCACGATTCGTAACGGATCAGCGGGGTATCAGAATGGCGGAGCGATATCCATCACCAATGCGAGTCCGACGATCACAAACTGTGTCTTCGAGAACAGCCATGCATTCTGGGGAGGCGCGATCTATTGCACGCAGGCCTCCCCTGTTGTCTCACATTGTGATTTCGTCCAGAATCAAGCTGATCAGGATGGAGGCGCACTTGCCATTACCAACGAATCAAGCCCTTTGATCTCGTTTTCCACCTTCACCGAGAACGTGGCGGGGTACTCCAGCGGTGCAGTTTTTAACATTGGCGTTTCTGCTCCGGAAATTACCTCGTGTTTATTTACCAGCAATACTGCAGGTTTGTACGGGGGTGCTCTGAGCTATTACCATGATTCTTCTGGCACTGTTGAAGGTTGTATCTTTGCGGAAAATGAGACTGCAGATGCCGGAGGCGCTATCTTTTTCTTTGATTCTTATCCGCTGATCGGAGGATCGATCGATTCGATGAACACCTTCACCGACAATCAATCCTGTGATGGCTCAGATTTGAGTGTCCTGGGTGAAGTGACAAGTCCTATCGAGGCTTCGTACAATTCATTCTCCGGTTTTCATCTCTCTGATTACTACGTTTCACCTCAGACAGCATTCGATCTGACTGGATGTGAATCGGAATTGACGCCTATCCAACAGGATGTTTTTGTCGATGATTCCGGGAGTGATCAGAATGATGGATTGTCATGGTCTACACCATTTCTGACCATCCGACATGCCCTCGCACATGTTCATGGCAGCATTTCGAATCCGGTCACGATCCATGTCGGGGCCGGTACATACAGGCTTTATACCAACGGAGAGCGATATCCGATCCCAATCCTTCGGAATACAATCATTCAGGGCATTTCGAAATACGAGACGATTCTTGATGCGCAAAACCTCTCCAGACTGATTATAGGAACAGCTGACGATAATGTGATGATCGCCGGTTTAACATTCCAGAACGGATCGGCAGAGTCCGGCGGAGCAATTCTACTGCGAGGAGGGTCATCGCCGCTCATTACAGATGTTATCTTTGTGTCGAATTGGGCTGAAAAAGGCGGTGCGGTGTGCTCTTTACAATCTTCGCCCGTGATCACAGATGCCGTTATCAAACATAATGATGCGTTATTTGATGGTGGCGGTTTTTATTGTTTTGGTGGCGAACCGGTTCTTACCAATTGTCTGTTCCACGGAAACACGGGGAATGAGGGTGGGGCGATTTACTGCCTGAATGACGTGCCGCCTTTGACAATCATGAATTGTACAATCTACGGCAACTCCGCAACGGATTCAGGAGGAGGCATATACTGCACCGGTGCGCCCATGGCAGCCGGCAATTGCATTGTTTGGGACAATATACCTGACGGAATCAACTCGATCGAATCTGATTTCATTGATTGTGTTTATTCGGATGTTCAATCAGACGATCCTCCTGTTTATCCCGGAGAGGGAAACATAAATTCCGATCCCTTGTTTGTATATCCGGACTTTGATGTTTTTTATCTAAGTCAAACTGCTGCAGGACAGCCAGCCCAGAGCGTCTGCCTGAATTCGGGGAGTGGTCCTGCGTCAGGTATCTGTTATCCGGATGAGGCGGGAGTTGTTTGTCTGGATTCGCGAACAACTCGTACCGATGGCATTCCGGATGAGTCACTAGTCGATATGGGCTATCATTATGAGTCTAGTCCGTATGAAACCCCAGCACCCACATCCACCGCTACCGGTGTGAGAACTCCAACGCCGACTGCCACTTCCACGCAGACGGTCACGAATACACCACTCGCCACGTCCACCCCAACTTTCACCAGAACACCGAGTCCAACCCCTTCTGCTTCGACAACTCCGTCTAGAACCCCCACAACTTCTCCAACGCCAACCTCGACACCGACACGGATTCCAGCGCTTGGTGTCCGAATTGAACTACCGACTACGATGGTTCATCCGCAGGATCCATTCTTTGTCAGAGGTATTTTAGACAATCCGTCTGATCCGATGGATGATGTTCCGGTATTTTTCATCCTGGATGTCTATGGTTCATACTGGTTCTGGCCGTCATGGACACACTACACTCCTGGTTCGACACAGATCGATTTCGCGGTATATGATGTGGAAACCGGATCGACGCAAATCACCGTACTCCCTGAGTTTGTATGGCCGGATACAGGGGGGGATACTGTCGGTGGATTGTTATTCTATGGAGCTATGCTGAATGAGCAAATGAATGCAATTCGCGGTGAGATGGCTGCTGTTGAGTGGGGCTATGGACCGTAATTGGTTCACATGACGACGACCGGCAAGTATGAGTTATTTGGGAGGAGAATCGGTCAGCTCTTCCCAGATCGCGATTTCGAGTGTCCGCATCAGCACTTCGATGCGCCGCCTCGACTCGACGATCGTCTCCAGTAATGCTCTCATCGGTGCCAGTTTCGACTTCGACGCCGAACTCAAATCGAATCGTTTCATCGACCAGTCCGGAAACAGACGATCACGGACACCCCATTCTTCGTTCAGCATCAGGACGTCCACATGTCGATTGTCCTCGAGAATTCTGGCATACAGCGCATCGATCTGTTTCGATGGACCCTCGATGATCTGGAAGAAGAGTTTCCCGATCACGACAATGATTCCGGTGATACTGTCGCGCTTGTTGTTCGCAGCGGCAACCTCGATGAGCTGATCGATTTCCTTTCGCGTCAACTCTCTCGAAAAACTACTGATATACTTGATCCGTTTCAGAGTCATTCAGGTTCTCCTCCTTCCATGTCGCTCCGGTCCTTCAAGTGGACCATCCGTTCAGGGAATTCTATATTCTCACCGTTCACTTCAATGATATATCGTGTGTTCAATTCAATCAACATCAGAAAGTCGGCGAATCAATCTCAAAACGGATAAGGCAAGTTCCCTCCTTGTAACTGGGATATCTTGCCTGAATCTTTGTTTTTCGATATTCTCGAAGCAAGGAGAAGAAGATGACGTCACGCAGCATGAACGTCTATTGGCTTTACATCATCATGATTCTCTTTCTCTTTCTGATCCGATGCGATCGAACGGACACGACTGCTCCCGGGTTTCCCGATGGCAGAATGACCGCGGCCTCTGGGTGCAAGCAGACATCGATAAACGTGGATCCGAAAGCCACACAGGAATGCATCCGATTCACATTCGAACGCAACACCATACTCGAAATCCAGCATATCAATTCCGGTATGAACTGCTGCTCCGGATCCGTCTTTGCAACAGTACGGATCGATGGCGATTCGATTGTGATCCGCGAGTATGAAGGAACCGATGCGATGCCTTGCGATTGCCTCTGTCTGTATGATTTCGATTACGAAATCACCGGTCTCGAAAAGACAGAGTACATCCTGAATATTCAATGTCCGCTGGCAGAGCCATTCGAGTGTCGGCTCGATTTGAAAAACCTCCGGACCGGACTGCTGTGCATCGATCGCAATCGATATCCATGGTCAGAGGAGTCATAGATGAAGAAGACCGCGATGTTTTTTGTCATCATGGCAGCGTTCACCTCCGGCGTCATCGCATTCGCGGATGAACCAGTGACCTACAGCATCCGATTCATCCGACAGCATCTGAATGAACTCGCTGGTCAGCGCGTCAGAATCGAACAGGTCATCTGTTTCGTTGAGACTGGCCGATTCAGTTCGCTCATCACGAATGTCGAAGATCCTGAGGGAGGCGCATGGTCCGGCACGCGCATCTTCGATCAGGGCGAACGGCTTTCGGCAATGCGTGGAGACACGGTTACTGCGGTCGGTGTGGTCTCAGCATCCGATTCCACGTTCATCCTGGTCACATCATCGGAAGCCGAATACCCCCCTGTCGTGACCGGGACCGCTATTGTTCCGGATCCGATCGATCTGACATGTCTGACTGCGTGTGAGGGGATGTATCTCGACTGCCTGATCCGCTTTCATAACATCGAAATCATCTCGGTTCCGGATGCCTACGGTAACATCGAGCTTCATGATGACACTGCAGCCTATTGGCTCTTGTTACGAAAGCAGGATCCCGTTCCTGCACTCGGAACCCTGTATGCATCGCTGACAGGACTGAATGAATTTCACATGGATGCCTGTAAAATCAGACCCCGGAACGAAAATGACTGGACCATGTTTCCGCCCGAAACTCCAACTCCCAGTGTCACGCTCGGAGTGGAGATCGAAATGCCGCAATCCTTGCATCCCGGTGATTCCTTTTTTCTCGACGGTATTCTCAGCAACCCATCGGAGTCGATGGAGAATGTTCCGGTTTTCTTTATCCTGAACATCGCTTCCGAATACTGGTTCTGGCCGTCATGGAGATCCGGTGAATCGAATGTTGATTTTTTGTCGATGACCGTGCCGACTGGAAGAAACGTGATTCCGGTGATCCCGGTCATGACATGGCCCGAGACCGGAGATCTGGCGATGAACAACATCGTTTTTTATGGAGCGATGCTGGATTCGGGCTTCTCGATGATTCTGGGGAATTATGCTGAATCACACTTGCAATTCGGTCCTTGAGCAACAGGATTAGTTGGACGGATCACACTTCAGTCCAACGGCACTCAGGGACTGTACCCCCATTCGACCATGGCGTGCGATCCCAATAATGTACACAAATCCGGACTCAAAATCGCTCCCCAGAATCGAAGACCTTCTATCGGAACTGGGCCCAGATCCGGGAAAACACAACTCGGAACCACATCGATTTCTGTCGTTCCCGGAGGAATATCCATCCGAACGAAGTCGAATCCTGTCGCACTTTCCGGATCATAATGTGTCCAATCATCCCAGAACCAGTATTGACCGTACACGTCCAGAAAAAAAACGACGTTTGCTTGGATGATGTCAGTTGAGGGATTATCGAGAAAACCTTTCACATGGAACACATAGTCGGGTTTGATGTGCATGGGCATGTCGATTCGGACGCAAGGTTCCGGACCGGGAGTCGGCGTGGGTGGTGATTCGGATCGCTTCGCATAGTAGCAGCAGGAAGCGGTCTTGAAGAACAAATGGGTATCATCGCTCGCTCCACTCACCATGAGTTTCTGAACGTTATCCATGTCGATCCGTTCCGCATCTCCCCACTGATCTTCGAATTGATAAACAGTGATCAATCCAGAAGTATAATTAGCCACGATCGCCGTATTTTCGTCCACGATCGAGACATCCAGGCATTCACTGGCAGCCAGTCGTAATGATTTTGCTATCGATACCGAAGGAAACACTTCGCACTCGCGATCATTCTGCTCCGTGACTGCGCATATCCATCCGATCCCAGGCTTTTCATCAATCGTGACCTCAATCCCCCTGTTATATGCTTCATAATCCAATCTCGGAATCTTGTAGATATAGCTGGTAGAATAAATATCTCCATACTCGAAATAGCTAACACGGATACTCGGATAACTTTGAAGAAAATAGCCATAATCAAAGCAATAGGGAGGTAAAATCCACTGCGTATTATGAATTGACCAGATAACGGAGGCCGACAGAATTGAAAATGTCTTGGCGTTCAACCGAATCGCGTACAGAACCTGATCCCAACTGTAGATCACGCTCTGATCATCATAGTTCTCAACGACTGTCCGCATCAGAATCCATTCGTTCTGCGTGTGATCCATGAAGACGCTCATCACATCGGTCAGCTCAATGCTAAAAATGGTGTCCCATTCTCCTCCCGTCGACCGCCTCAACAAAACCGTCGAATGGTCTGTTTTCAGAAAAACTACCGGGTTTCCGGCAGCATCGAACATCAGACTCCGAGGCTCTCCTGTCAAAGGAAGCGGTTCGATCAGAATATCAGACGGCGATCGGATCTGAATTACCTGCCCGGTTTCCGTCGTGTCATCAACCAACAGGACAAACGGAGTCCCAGCGTACTCGCCCATGTCACAGGTTTGAAAGTCAATCAGGATCCAGCCCGGGTCAACCGATTCAAGAGGTACGATACCCCATGCCTGTCCCTGAGAACTGCTCAGAAACAGAACGACCAGACTCACAAAAAGTGTCATCAGGTGCTTTTGCATTGGATCATCCCTCCACAGTTAATATTATATCTACATACACAATGAAATGTCAAATCAGATCACTGTCATCTGTCGGTCGAATCCGATGCTCGTTTGACCTTGAAGGAGTTGATTACTACAATCAGCTCTGAACCCGCCAGCCCCCGACAGGAGGTCATACTGCTCATGAAGCGCTTCATCCTCATCGTTGTGTTTCTTTGTTCGCTCGAGTACATGCCCGCGATGGCAACAATTTATCTGGTCGGTCCGTCACGGCCCTACACATCGCTCCAGGCCGTCACCAGTCTTCTCCTGCCGGGCGATACCGTTCTGGTCGACGGCGACCATACATATCCGGGTGGTGTCAATTTTACTCAACCCGGAGCAGTCGACGCTCCGATCACTATTCGGGGTGTTCGGATCAACGGAAACCGTCCCGTGATCTCAGGTGGTGCAAACACCGTTCAGTTTTCGACAGTTTGGCCCTACTCAGGCCCCGGTGCCGATCATTATATTTTCGAAGGTTTCTCAATCACGGGAGGCACCTCCAGGGGGCTTTATCATCAGGCCGCCGATCTGGTCGTCCGCGATACACTGGTCTACGATTGCCCGCAACATGGCATTCTCGGCGCAGACGAAGGCTCCGGTTCGCTGACACTCGACCACGTCGAAGTCTATGCATGCGGCGCCGGCGACACGCGCCACCAGATCTACATGGCGACCGATGAGACGAACCGCCCTCTCGGCAGTGTCTTCCGCATGCACTTCTGTTACATCCATGACGGCAATGGGGGGAACAACGTCAAATCGCGTGCCGAGCGAAACGAGATTTACTACAACTGGATTGAAGGCGCTTACTATCATGAACTCGAACTGATCGGCCCGGATGGTCAGGATCCTGAGCTGGCCCGTGAAGATTCTGACGTCGTTGGGAATGTGCTCCGGAAACGCAACGATTTCGCGGTGATCCGGGTCGGAGGAGACGGCACGGGAGAAACTTTTGGTCGATACCGGTTCGTCAACAACACGATCATTGCGGGAAGTGGAGTCGTGTTTCGCATCTTTGATGGAATCGAAAGCATCGAGATGCACAACAATGTGCTGTATCGTGAGGGGACCGGCGCGGTTGCCGTGATGCGGACCGTCGAAGCCGACTGGCTTCACGGCGAGTTGATCGCCGGCAGTCACAACTGGCTCAAAAACGGCGCGACCACCATTCCGTCACAATGGACCGGTACGGTGTTCGGCGTGGATCCGCTCTTCGTTAATATTTCTGCTGACAACCTGAATCCCCAGGCATCGAGCCCCCTGGTCGATTCGGGAGGTTCCGCATCCGAAGGTCCACCGGGCTATCCCTTCCCCTCTCCTCTGTTTCCGCCACAATACATCCCTCCACACCATTCAGTCGGTCTGATTGGCTCCGAGCAAACCCGGCTCATTCTCAACGCCATCGATATCGGTGCTTACGAACGTTCGGACGCTCTGCTCTGTGTCGACGACAGCAATCAGACCGGAACGGAAGACGGCACGGCCCTGCATCCTTACTCAACGATTCAGGATGCTCTTGACGCATCGTCGGACGGATTCCTCATCTGCATTGCACAGGGCGATTACCTCGAGAACATTCAGATCATCGATCGCCAGGTCGGGCTTTTCGGTGGTTTCGAGGGGGGCGATCCAACGGATTATGTGTCGGGAATCGGGGGAAACTTCACGTCTCAGAACCCCGACCTGTGGATCGCTCGCATCCTCGCTTCGCCCTCGGCATCCGCCGTCGAGTTTCTCTATCCGGGCGCTTCCGGCTCCACGATCGACGGATTGACGATCTCGGGAGGGGATCGCGGTATTGAACTCGATGACGACCTGACCTGGCCGGAACTCACCGGCTTGACGATCCGCCGTAACATCATCGAAACCAACGGCCCTTCCGGCAGCAGCTCGCACAGGGGCGGCGGGATGTATCTCAGCGGCTCATCCCATCTCGTCGATGCCAACACGATCCGATCGAATCGATCGGGTCGCGGGGCCGGCATCTATTCCACTGCCGTTGATTGTGTGATTTCCGGCAACCGGATCGAATCCAACATCGCGTACGACGATCACGCGGGCGGGTTGAATCTCGGTGGATCCGTTCATCTGACCAGTAATACCATTATCGATAATCGAGCGGGTGAAGGATTGGGTTACGGATGGGGCGGCGGCGTGCTCATTCTAGGAACGGCATGGCTTTCAGGCAATGTCATTTCAGGCAATCATGCTCCCTCCATCGGAGGCGCAGTTTTCGTGGATGAGGGGGGATGGGCAGAAATCAGGAACGATCTGATATACGGCAACACCACG
>CAYYMM010000080.1:0-21828 GCA_964472395.1 uncultured bacterium
CATGATCCTGCTGCTGTAACACGGCGGCAGGCGATCCAGAAGCATCCGGATGATCTGGTCGCCCGATGCATATCGGTCCCAGATAATCTCGATGCGATTCAGCGCCAGTTGTTGAATGAGTGAGCGAAAGCGGGATTCGAGAACCGCAATCGACGCCGGTTCCGTTTTACCATCCGGATACTCTTGATCAAAAAACGCCCAGAACGCCTCGATCAGACGCAGATCCGTGAGATCTCTCATGAGGTGCCAGGCGATCGGAACGACCTCTTCCTCCGCGACTCCAAACTCAGAGCGAACGGAATGTTGAAGCGATTCTGCATCAAGACATTCGATCGCGCGAACTCGATCCAGAAATGATCGGATGCTTTCCTCAGTCCTCTGTCCGGTCATCCTGAGGAGTTTTAACTGAATACTCGCTTCGCTCAACCCATCTATCCGATAAAAGGAGATATAGTGACGTATGCGTTCCCGGATGCGGTTCCGACGCGCACTCCATTGCTCGGTTTCTGTTCCTGAAAACGAGATCTGTCCGAAGTAGCGTCCAAGAGACTCCTTGATGTATCCCAGCAATCCTTCGAGATTCGTTCCGATCAGCACATGGAGATGAGCCGGAGTCCGCGTCGCGATCAACTCTGAAAACTCATGTGATCGCGCAATCCGGTCATCCCGGTTGTTCACAACCGTGACAATGAACTCAGAGTCGGTATTCCTGTCGAATCCCGCAAGTTCCCAGTTACTCACACAACTGATCCTGTCATTGGCGGACATTCCGTTCCAGAATTCGATCGTTCGTTGACCGACCTGGGTCGAGAAGCATTTGAAGGCTCCGAGATCCGGGACGATATTCTGAGAGATCGCCCTGAGAGCAAAATCACGGTCGATCCCGAGCGAGTTTGCGAGTTTAAGAACCAATCCGAGATTCCTCGGATGAACCCGATATGGAAACATCGCTAACACATCATCCGAAATCAGATCGGATTCATGCCATTCCAGAGACACAATGGCGGTATTGCATCGATTCCCTTGCTGTTCGAAGATGGGAAGCATACTTTCTTCGGCAGTAAATAGTGTAGAAGCCGGTGGAGTGAAGGCTGCCAGAGATCTCGCGACATCGATACCCGTTGGTCCTTGCACGTTTTCATGATCGACAAATGCATTAGAAAGGGTGGACAGGTCATCATGCATCCATTCGTTCTGCATGATCGAGGCATAGTCCGAACTCACCGCCATGCATTCCCATAGAAACAAGTCGGTTTTAAGTCGGGAGGCCCAGGAAACGACTTTTTCCTGCTCCCAGATACCTGCTTTATTCCCCGGACGATAAATCGGAATCTCGATCGAATCGATTCCTGGCTGAGCATGAATCACCATCGCTTCACAACCCGTCGTTTTGCTCAGGAGATTGACACCGAGTTCCTGGAACAGTGCCGCTTTTTTTCGTTCGGTTCCGGACTTTCCGCGCGTACCCCACCCCCCGATTACAAATGGTATTGACTGTCGTGCGCGTCTGACACGTGCACGCCGGTAAGCAAGGCCAGCGAGGTAGATTCCGAGTAATGCAAAAGTGAACAGAACGAGTTGATTGATGGAAGTCGCGGGGATCTGGAACGGCTCTCCGAAGACTCGTTGCGCGACCGACCTGAGATGCTCGATCATGGCTCACCTCTTTCGCTGACAGCAGTCCCGAGATGTCTTCGGACAGTCGGATCCACGACCATGACCTTCCGCCCCGCAGACAGATACGCATGCGGAGTAAACTGGATATGAATGCCGTAATCCTTCTCGATCAATTGAACAAATGTCGCTTTCATGTTCATTTCCAATTGGTGTGCATCCATGTTTCTCAGATACGATAGCTGCTTATAATTCTTCGTAATGCGGAGCCACAGCCGGATGCGATCGTCTGCTGATTCCGGTGCCTTCATGCGTGTAATGCCATCCGAGCTGAATAGACGTATCTCCCTGCCTGCAAGTCGAGTTGAACTCAGAGATAGAAGATCATCAACGGAGGGCAGATAGGGACGCCAAGTTGCCTCCGAATTCAGATACAGTCTTTCTCCCGGCACCTTCGTCTCGGTCATTTCCGCCAGAATATGCGACGGAGCCCGAATCGTTCCGAACGGCGATCTTCCAACAGAATGCAGGAACCCCTGCCGTTTTGCAGGATCCGGATGAGTTAACTCAAACAAGATCCGCCAGAGTCTTCGTTGATACAGATCCCCTTTGACGATCTGATAAGCCCCATTCCGTTCAATCGCTGAGTAACTGAATCCCTTCTGACTCAACAGCGAAAGCACTCGTCCGAGACGGATCTCGTCCGATACATCCGCAGCATTGACGGTCAGTGATTCTCCCTCGTTCAGGACATTCAGGTTACTCGTCAGGAAAACGAGTAACTCACGTGAGGACTCATCCGAGCTGATCAGGAATTCTTCCCGAAGACAGGATGCCTTTCGCCGAACAATTTCCCGACAGGAAGCGTTTTGAATAATCGCGTCGTAAAGTTCAAGCAATCGAATATCAATCGCTTTTAATTCGAGCGCAGCCTGCCTGTTGTTCAATACACCCACTCGACGGAGCTGATCCAATGCGGATCGGGCAGTGACTCCATCGTAGAAGAGTTCAAAGTTATTCTTGAACAATTGAAGAAAACGTGGCGCGATCGCATTCCATTCAGTGGTCGTCGATTTTTCGAGTGACGATCCGGCATGATACAACGCTGCGGCCTTAAGTTTGTTCGAACAACGCTCGATCTGCATGAATTCCGACAGAAACTCGACAGCATCGTTCGGATCAGTTGCCCCGAGTCGCTCGAAACTGCTCATTATCACATGATCACTCGATTCGGAGGAGTCAAGCAGCGATTTCATGAACCCAATCGTCTGTCTCGAATCAAGATGCAGCATATGATGCCGGATCATTCCGGCGCGTGCAAAGACATCGTCCGGTTTCCTGGAAGCATTCCTGATCCGCTCCAAAATCCGATCGAGCGACTTCTCCGGTTGAACGTGATCGAGCAGGCGGAAGGATGATACCTGAATCCAGGCCGTCATTCCCGTTGCTCCTACAAGTTCCTCAGCCCGTCGGGTCCAGATATCCGGAATCCGTGCACGGTTCTTCTCAGACGAGAATGATACGAATGTCTGATACACGATATCGAGAATCGTCTGCTGATTCTGCCAACGCGGTGTTTCATCGAACTCATCGGACAGGATTCTGTCCAAGCCTGATCTCGTCCAGATCACATCCACTGTTGCCTCGGCCTCCCGATGAATCAGGAACGGGATGAACCGCATCGCGTTCTGTATGAATCGCTCCCGCGAGTGCAGCTCGAGTCGTGCTCGCTCGCGGACCGCGCCGACATCCATCCACCGATTGAAAGCCATGTTGTCCTCGCGCAAGCATTGTGGATCCTCAAATACCGCGAGGAAATCGATCATGATCGTACGCTGAGCAGCGGGATCGTCTGCCTTTGAGAGAGATTTCTCCATGTTTACATATGCTTTTCGGATCGATCGCCGGAATTCCGCATGCGCAACAACGGTTTCGATGACCGTTTTCAATGTCAGTCCAGCCAAATCCATTCGATTCTTGATTTTCTCAAGGTCCGTCGAATAGATACGCCGTTCGAATTCTGTGAAGATCCGATCGATGATCGACTCGAAGGATACAACAGCGGATTTCGCTTTCACTCGGCACCTCCCTCGAATGCCATACTCTGAATCCGGTCCCAGCAAAATAAGCGGTTCGGGTCGAGATCCTGGAGCAAACGGCCGCGGGAAAAGTGAAGGCTGATACCGACCTGGAAGGTGTTTTCCTCCGTATCGAACGTGAATCGATCCGTAAGCAGTACGCGCATCAGCAAATCGTTCGTGACCCAATAATACCAACCGAATGAGCCGCTGATCCGAGCGCGATCCGGATCCTCCGTCTGGTCGATCGGATGTCGCTCCTGATACGCCAGATCCACCAGGAAACCTCGTGTGAACCACTCGAATCCCGCATTCCACCAAATGTTACGAAATCCCTGATCCACACTGCTGCCCGTGATTGATCGGATATCGGCGCTGAGTCGGAAGCCATCGAGAATGTCATAAGCGCCATACAATCGAAGATTCAATCCCGATAGATTCCGTTCATCGAAGTCATTGAAGATCCGCCAGTCGGGAATCTCACCCATTGACTCCACATCTTCCTTCGTAAGAGACTGATCTTTCAGAAAAAATCCAATCCCCGGGACGAGGCGTGCACGGGATCCTAGTCGGAATGTCCTCCTGATATCCAGTGCTCCCCGGAATGCATATTCTGTTGAGGATTCGAGAGATTGTGTAAAGAGCGAGAGATCAATCGAAGGCCGGACCTCCCAGATTAACGGACGAGTTGAAGAACGATTCCGGATCCCCGGCAACCACGACTCTGATTGATCCGTAAGATACGTTGCCTCGAATGTTTGTTCTATGTACAAACCGATCGACTCGAATCGCTTCCGCAATCCGGCGCTCACGCCGTATCCGTCCGTTCCATACTCTTCTGAATCACTCACCACGGAACCGTTTGAGGTCGAAAACCCGTTCAGTTCACATACCCAGCTCACAGCTCCGGACGCATGCCATCGCATCTCAGGCAGGACACTAGGATCGGTATCTCCGGTTCTCTTCTGTTCCATTTCTGAAGGTGTGACGGTCTTGCGCACCAGGTTCACTGTCTCGGCGGCAACGTCCGGTTCGATCGTATGAACCGCCCCGGATATGGCGACCAACGCCGTTTCACGCGAACCTTCGAAACGGATTTCGAGTTGATAGATCTCATCAGCCGGCAGGGCAACGAGCGTGTTTGTTGCGGCATTCCAACCCGTTTGCATCAAAGTGTCAGGCATCTCCTTCAATTCGCGGATTATCTCGGACCCGGAATACTTGCTCCGGGCAGAGATCACGATTCGTTCCGCATCATCCAGGCGGTTCTCTGTCAGTATCCGGGCATCGAGAATCGCAGGTCCTAGAACTTCGATACTCGCTGGGTTATCTCGATCGAACCGCGTAAACGATCGCAACCGTACCGGCGCAGGCCATTCCAAATTCGATCCCTGAATATCGCATTGCAGACGAACGGAGACAATCGCACCTCTGCCCCGCGCATCGAGCTGCAGGCTCAGATCCGCTTCGGCCAGGTTGATGCAATCCAGTGAGATCATTTTCTTCTGAGCGTTCAGTTCACCGACGCAGTCGCGACCGTTACTGAGCACTACCCGCCACTCCGATAGGGGAACACTTTCGACTTCTGCGATCACTTTCGCACTTCTGGTGATTCCGTCAGGTAGATGGATCCCAATGGTTTGTTTGTTTCTGAGAGTGACCGTCAGCATGCCGGATTCTGATCGGTAATCTTCTTCCGGAAATTCGTCGATTTTTTCACGTCCAAGATTTGAAGATAGCCCTGAAATCCATTTCCACTGTACATATCGGGAAACCATTCGCAGCCAGTTATTGAAAATCGGTGATCCCAGGGAGTTGCCGCGTGATTCGACCAGGTATGCCAGTGCGGATGCATAGCGAGTAAGAGCGGTTCGATCCGTCATGTCATGGTAGGTGAACAGAGTCAGGAGACGATCGATGCGATCCGTCCACTGATCCTGTCCGGTTTCACCCGGCCAATCGTCCGGACCGGGAACCTGTATTGACGCACGGAGTGCGGCCGATCCGGCCACCGTATTGATCAGGATTCGCTTTGAGTCCTGCGGTATGGGAAGATCGATCGTTTCCGGAACTCCCGGGAACGGCTGTTCAATGTCGCGGTATCGCAAAGATTCACGATCTGCCCGAGTCGACACATGAAACAACAGTTTTCGATCATCGATCGTGATCTGAAGCACCACTGATCCGGACGACTGCCCGGGAATGACATGAGGTCGAACGACCAGACGAAGGGTTCGGTTTCCCTCGACTTCACAGGACCAGTAACTCCCGGGTTCCGTCTGGCAGTATTGCAACCCCTCATCTGCGGAGTTGTCCGGATCGAGATCATCGTGCAGCACAAGGGTTTCCGGAGTGGTTTGATCCGAAAGCATCGCGATTGATTTGAACCGTGGATTCGGACTGGACCAAGCCCAATCGATCGGGAGGGAATTTGCGTGGACGGCTCGTTCGAGGCGTTTTCTGAGCATATCCGTGCTCCAACCCTCAAAAACTGGATCCATCAACGGATCGATCAGTTTCAATGCATCTTCATACCACCCCGCCTGCGTATAACAGCGGATCAGTCGCGGCACGGTTTCCGTGGAATCCATTCCAGCTGCTTGTGCACGATGGATGTAGTGTTCGGCGAGATCAGGCTTCCCGGTGTCAAGTGCCGCGTCGACACAGGCCTTCAGGAAATCCTGATCGGAGACAATCCACTGATCCTCGATCGTTTTCGCCAGATCGAGCGCTTTTTCTGAGTGTCCCGCCGCACTCCATAGAATGACCTTCGTGACCAATTCGGAGCATGTATCAGCCTGTGGACAAGTCTCAGCAAATGTCTGCAGCGCGTCGCGAACTCTTCCATTCTCAATCAGAGATTGAATGTTCGATCGAAGCATGTTCTCCTGGGACTCTCTGCATTCCTCCCGGTGATCTGTTTCGATCCGCTCCGGCCTAACGGCCTCCATCACCGATACAAAAACAGGAAGTTCCGTTGGATTTTCCAGAATCAATACCCTGGAGGAGTTCCCGGTCGGGATCATGACCCCTCCGGAGATGTGCTGAGCGTGCTCCGGCAGCTGAATCCGATACAGAGCTTCGCCGTTAGCAATGAGGTAATTCGTGTGAGAATCTGCGTCGGCACGAGTGTCGACCGACCAATACAACTGACAACTGCTTTGTTCTGCCGTATCCGCTAACGCGAATGTCAGCTTTCGGCCAGGGTTCAACAGCGCACACTTCCGGATAACATCGCCGGACTGCATCCCGTCAACCGGATGATCGGTAAAAATATCTCCATTGGAAAATCGGATGGACAACTGATGCTTTCCAGGACGAAAAAACAATGTAAATGTAAATCCACCGATTATGCTTTCACCGATGGAGGGTTGTCTGGATTGATGATCTACCAGAATTTCAATGTCAGAACTCCGTAACGCACCGATTGCGATGAATCGCACTTCCTGGATTTCATGATCGGTAACCGTCTGCTCGGCGGTCATGGTGTAATCATGTCCGGACTCGATCCGGTAGTATCCACTCCGTTCCGTACAGTCATCATCAGGGGTTGCGGGTGTGGACCGAAGAGAACCTTTCGGGAAAACACGATAGACCGATTCTTCGCCACCAGGAATCGTGACCCAGCGCATCTCGTTTCTTGCATGCTGGACCATTGCCGAATTGAATTCCTGACCGAACCAGGAACGATTCGAGCCTGAAGAATTTTCCATCGGGACCGATTCGTTCCAAAGCGTTTCGGGGCTGAGGATGCGGGTTCGGATTTCTTCAAACCGACCGACATCCTCTGTCGAATGATCCCGCTCGTTCCAATCGCGGGCTGTTCCCGGTTTCGGTTCGATCTTCTGCGCGGCAACCCACACAACTTCCGTCGGATTGAGTTTTATAGAATGGTCTCCCGCTGGTACGTACAGGAACACCTTTCTTGGCATGCTGCGCGGATCCCCGGCCTCAGACTCCCGACATTCAGGCAGACGGCGGACCCAAATCGACTTCTGAACTGGATGGTCATCGAGCGAAAGTTGGACATCGATTTCACGCAGTTGTTCAGAATTATTGAAGGAAAGCCCGCGGAAATCGAGCACGACGAGAGCTGGACCCCGAATGTCATAACTCGTCGATCCGGTCAGTTTTACGCCGGATGATCCGCTATATTCCCTGGGTGACGGTGACAGATGGAATACGCTGGAATCAACGCGTTCACCCGCCAGCAACCTGCGCATCATGGTGTACTCAGACCAGATTTCGCTACGCTGAGAGTTCATTTCGGACAATTCGGACGATGAAGCGACATTCAGCAGTTTTTCGATCACCCAAGCGGAGACCGGATCGAATTGTCCAACCGCACGAAGCGTATCGATCTGAGATTCGGTATCATCGATTGTACGAATCATATCGATTCCGGAAGTCCGGACGCGTTGCCAGTACACTTCGGATGTAATCATCCGGGACATCTGACACACGATTCGCACTGTCTCCCCCTCCGACCGAACCGCAACGGTTTCTCCTGGTCCGGCTTCGGCCGTATAGAACAAGGATTCTCCATCATCCTCAGCGGATTGAATTTCGCGAAGCGATTCCGAGATCTCCGTTCCATTGTATGAATAGTATGCATTCCAAAGAGACAGGGATGCTGAACCGGGAATTTTCCGAATCGAGAGTGTCGACAACGCAGGCAGATCGAACCGGACAGTTGCTCCAAGTTCGAGATCGATGATGTTTGAGTCGCTCTCGACAGGCTGAACTGGAAGCCAGGTTCGTGCGTGAAGAGGGCATTCGAACGCGTCACGCAGGTCTTGAATCGAAGCCGATACCGTAAAGGTAGCCCCGACACAACACAGGAAAAGTATGATACTTCGGAAACAGGAATCAAAAAGATGTTTCATAAAGTGTGATCACCTGTTGCATCGCCTTGCAGAATGTTTCTCTTGCCGAGGAGTTTTCCATGAGCGCAACTCGGTAGGAGTAGCTCAATTCCAGATGCATGAATATCCCGGATGACTGCTCGTTGACATAGCGTGCCTGAACGTTGGAAAAAGCGCCCAGCTCACTGACATCCGCACCGAATTCACCGACAACGATCGGATGAAGCGCTGATTTAAGTGTTCGGATAACGCGTTCCCAGAACATAGGATGCCTCGGTCTTTGAGTTGCGGGAGAAACGACCAGATCCGTTCCATGTGTCAGACTCTCGACCGGTCGATCTTTGAAACCATGAATCTGGAGTACCATCAGATCGGGATGCCGATCGACCATGGCGCGTGTCGCGACATGGAAGAAGGTGTTTTCAGTGTGCGCCAGATCAGCCATCCCCTCTGGGGAATTCGGATCAGAGGAGTCCATTTTGACATTGCGCTGAACTGTGCTGCTGAATAAAGCGCAGGCTGACGTATGCTCAATCAGCTCGAGACCGATCGACGAACTGTATAGGTCGGATCGGGCATGCGGCGTCTGCAGCAGTACCGGACGCGAATCCCGCGGCTTCTCGGATATGAAGAAGATCCCTCTTCCCTCAACACGGTCGGCTTTTTCATGAATGGCGACAAAGAACCGGCGGTCTTTCGTCCGGACTCGGGTGATGGTCATGCCGATTTCATCGAGTGAATCGGTGACGGCGGAGGTGATACTGAATTTACCGCTTTGTGTCATCGTCAGGATCTCATCGAATGCGCTCTTGAATCGGTTCAGTTCTTCAGGTGAGGGTATCTGATACGCCGCGTTCTTGCTTGCCTCAAGAGCCCGATTCAGGATTGAGGATAATGCGATCCGCTTCGCGGCGATCTTGTTTTTCGCTGTTGCGGCTCCGAGAGTTGCGGAGTCTGATCCGATCAGGCTCATCATCATCATGGATAGAATGAAACTTTTCATTCCTTCGGTGACCGGGCGAAGAATCGAAGATACAAAGGTTCCGATCGGGATGTTTTAAGAATGAGACGATACGATCCAGGCGGTATATCGTCCTGGAGTGGGAAGAAGAGATTCCCCGCTCGATGATGGAAATCACCGGTTGTCGACCGAATCGATTCTCCCGGAGAAACACGCCCCGTCCATTTCCTTGTCGGAACAGTCAATCGATTTGCCGCGGTTTTTCTGACAGAGTCTTCGATCGCGAGGCACTCAGCCGTCAGATCGATCTCAGCGTCGTCATCTGCTCGCAAGTACATCGCGATGTTCAACCCGGCAGGCTCCCAGGAATCTTTCACAAAATCAATTTCAAGAGGATGTCGTGCATCGATCGGATAGACGCGACGCACCTTGGATCTGGAACCATCAACCGCGATTCCATTTGTTTCTTTCATCCAGAACAAATCATCGTCCGCCGAAGACATGATCCGAATCGTATGAGCACCAAGAGCAATTCCCGACACGTGGAAGATCCCCTCACGCGTCAGTGGTCTGAATTTCAGTTTTTGCTCCCCATTGAGAAAAACAGAAAGATCATTCCATCTCTCCGATTGGAGCCGGTAACGGATCGTAATTCGATCGCTACCTGGTTCCGGGGAGGCGCGAAGCAAATGCACATCGCGATCCGGTTCAAGAACGACGGATACTGCATCACGGTCAGATCGAGTATCCTCGGGGCATCGATCGAAAACATTGATCGAGTTTTCCGTGCTGACCGGATGGAGAGAAACGAACTGAGTAGATGGTGAAGTCTGGTTGTGCCGCCGTGGGAGTTCCACCACTCCGATCGGTAGGAGAACCTGATTGATGCGACCGACATCTTTCAACTCATCCGCGTTGAGAGGTTTGAAGTAGTACCATTCCGGATCGGAGTCGGGCATCACAAACAACGGATCATCGATCTCATCGGATATCCCTTCAATGGATTCCAGTATGAACCTCGGTTGCGCGAGGCGACTGAAAAATGCGATATCGGTCGGTTTGTCCGCCCATATACACAGGGTTGCTGACGTCCTAGGCGGAGTCAGGAAAAACCGCTCCGGATAACTGGGAAACGTGTCCTCCGAATCGTTCTGGTGGTCACCAAAGCGCGCGAATCGTGAAGCAGTCACGACAGCTTCGAGTGTTCCGGTGTCGATGACCGTGTTGTTCGCGTCTTTAAATTCATAATAGAGCAGCAGATTCTCCTCAGCGGTATCGCGAGGAACCGGGACCCGGCAGATAATCTTGATCGGACCATCCGCTTCCTGATTGTCAAGATGTGGGATATCGATAATGATCGCGGGTTCCGAATCGTTGTTCGAACGGAAGTAACTCGTCGAGCGAACCGGGATGTCGTGCTGGGTCGAGGTATCCTCCGATACCAGTAAGACGGACGGCGGAATCGGTTTCAGCGATGCAGAAATAGAATCAACGGAAGATCGGATCGATGCGAGATGTTTGCCATCCGGAATCCGGATCCGAACCGGTGCATTCGAATCCATTCGCATCTCTTCTTCTTTCTGATCACATGCCTGTGAAAGAAATGCATAATATATGGACGTTGCAGCCTCGGTCGACAGCTCGATTTCTCCAGGCCCTTGAACCGTCAGGAGAAGGGGGTCTGCCGTGTGGAGCTTGAGCTGTTCCTCCGTATGTTCCTCTCCCAGTATCGGGATCTCGTTGTTGTAAAGGTAAAGCGCTCTCGTTAGATAATCCTCACCGCTGCGGCCTTCGGCCGGAATCTGTTGCCAGACATCGCTCAAAAATCGCCTCAACTCGACTTCCTTGACCTTGTAACCGAACAGGTTGTGCCGGGTCAGTTTCGCCTTAAGCCGTGATTTCAACGGCAGCACTGCACTCAGTTCACGTCCCTTGAGCATGTCTTCATGGCGATAGGCACGGATAGAAGCAGACCCGTCAAGTGGTTCGGCGAGATGCACTTTAAGAAATCGAATCTCATCCGAATCGGTTTCAGCTCTGAATTTGAAGATACGTGAATCACATGGTATCCGATCCTCGTTCAGATAGAAGGCGGAGGTCATGAGGAACCCGGTCTGTTTATCCATCCAGCTGCTGTGACGGGTCTTCTGCCAGATCACGCGTTCAGAAACCTTAGATCCGTTGATATCAAGAACAGCGATGTTGAGCGCATACTCAAAAATCATCTCCGGGCCGATTGACTCCTGGGTATTGATATCGAGATTTGATATGAGTTCAATGGTCGTCTCTCCGGGTTGAATTCTGAATAATGCACCTCGGGCCGATTCGATCTGATATGCCAGCACTCGGTGCGAACGATTCATAAGTTCATCGATTTCGGCAATCGGACTCGGGAGTCCCTGTGTTAGCCACGCCGAAAAAACCACCGCAGACAGAATCAGGGTGAAGGCAATCGCGAACCGTCCGGTAAAATCATGCGATTTCATCTCTCATCCTCCACCAAAATCAAAGCCGAAGCACGGCTCATTCGCATGGAATAGACAGCGTTTCGAACGGCATCATCCGTAACCCCGACGGCCAGCGCTGCCTGAGGGGCCACCGACAGGTTCATGAGGATCCTGCGTGCGGGATTACTGGATCGTTCTTCGAGCACGGGCAGATCGATTCCCAACATTGACTCATGCACCAAATGAATCGAATATCCCCGCGCTTCACAAATCGTCGTCAACTGTTTCAGATACATGATGTTCTGCGTTTTCACGTATAACCCGAGGCATTCGGAAGCCTGCAGGATCAAAGGTTCGATCGCCGCTCGATCCACACTTGTAAACGGCGTCGATGCAATCAAGAGTGCGGCGCAGGATTCGGTTGAAGTCGCCCAGTTGAGTTGTCGAACCACCGGATCCGGGATGATGGTTGTCAGGAGTTCTTCACGGAATTCCTTCGAGAACCATAACGAAGCGAACTGACCCATTCTAAAACTGGAACTATATGCATATTGTGCATTCGAATTATGAGAGTAACCGGATTCTTCACGATTACCTGCACCAGTTCGGAGCTTCACACCTGTCGACTCCAGCATCTCGATCGCGTATTTCATGTCTCCGGATTTCCGTTCCGTATCTTCCAAGATGACCGAGGAATCAACCAGCACATCGACAACGTCGCTCTCCAGGTTCCCCGCCCCGCGTACCTGCAAGGTCGTCAATGGACTTGTACTGATATACTCCCTGTGAATGACCTGATGCATCAGTTGGAAGATTGACTGGCGATTCTGCAGATGCGTGACATCGAATTCGTCGATGTCCTTGCGACGACTGACTCCGGATATAAACAACGCTCGAGCGTTCATTCTCTGAAACAGATCGATCCCGATGTCCATCGTCCGAACCTCGGTGAGCGGATGCGGCACCTCGATCACGTAGCTTGTTGCTGCGCTCCTTCTAAAGAGGAATACGCCGTGAAACGGTCCAGACTGTGATCCCATTAAGATGTAAACCGGATCCAGTGCGCCCGGTTCATTGATCTCGATAAGCTCCATACCATATCGTTCGAGGGCTTCATTGAAGGCGTCCGCACTCTGACCCGTCACCGGTCGATTGCGCCGAATCGATCGAATGAGGGGAACGGCCAGTTTCTTTTCGATCTCGGAAAGTTGTTTGAGACTTGTGGCTGAATATTGATTCCCGTAAATCAAACGCTGAGGCACATAACTTCGCAGCCAACTCGAAACGCCGCCGCTCACAGTCTTGCTGACAGGTGACGTCTGCCCAGCGATCGGTGTCGATTCCGTGTGTTTTGTCGAGGACGACTCATCGGGAAGATAAACATTGAACATCACACTCAGAAGCATTCCGATGAGAAATGAGAAGAAAGATGTCTGGATGGAAATCCTCGCAATCTTGATAAACGAACCACGAGTCCACATTTCGAATGCGATGAGTGACGGGAGGATATAGGCGAAACCGTAAACATCGGTCGCTGTGAAACCTGGGTTGGTATAAGCCAAAATAAAACCTGCAATGATTTTGAGGGTGAATCCGATCGAAAACAGAAAAAACAATTTTCGCGGGCCTTCGATGGTTACATTGCGCAACATTCGGAACGAGACCAGGGTTTTTCCGATCCAGACGATCAATCCAGCCTCGATGAAGGTCGTCAGGATTTTCAGCGGCGTTAACCAGGCAATTCCAAGCAGCGCCGGTATCAGCATACCATGATAGGACCACCCGTAGAGATTCTTGTTGCGGGCCGCAAGAAACGATCCCATGAGGAGGATGAGATAGTACTGAGGACTGTCCGCGAAATCCGTAGCCATCTTGGAATAGAAAAGCTCGAAGGCGTTGACAGAAAAATTGGTGTAAGGAATGAGAACGAAGCGCGTCAGAAGAAATGTCGAGCCGATCACGACAACGGACGGAATCAGATTACGCCTGAAGCCATGCCGCCAAAAAATATTGGCCATTAACGGAACGATGATGAGTCCTGTTGAATGAAACTCGTTGCGAAAGTCCACATTCATCCCTACAGATCGATTAAGAAAATCGCCAATCAGCGGAAGTAATGGACCTTCCATAGCTGACTTCACGAGGATACTGATGCAGAACAAGGCGAAAAAGGCATCCTGCCCGAAGAAACTCGTCCAGGTGCCTGATTTTGAAAATCCTTCGGACAACAGGCGAAGAACGAGATAGGAAATGATCGCCTCGATAACAATGACAATGGCACTGATTGGTTTGACGATAAAAATTGGTGCTAAATATCCCGGAACAATCAGACCGCTGAAATTCCATCCTAAGGTTTCGGCGAAAACCGTTGAGATACCGAGCCCGATGAAAACCGGAGGAATGACGGAATTGGAAAGACCATTATCGGGAAAAACAGGTAGTGGTGGCATTTTTTGACATGAACCTCCCCGGGCATCTTTGTGCAAAGCTGATGCCATCGAGTCTGCCCTGTCTCCAAGGAGGATACACTGGATAAAAAACGGGACTATTCCAGATGCTTCATTGGAGTTTTGGCACGGTATTGGAATATACACTATTATGTCTGTTTCGCTTCCCCATGGAAGCAGTTCTTTCAACAGGAGGTTCTTGAGTGAAATGCTCGAAATCCGTCCCATCCATCGCCTCGGTTATCGTGATCGCACTCCTCCGCCTATCAATATCTGCACAGGCCGGGACGATTTCAGGATATGTGTCTGACGAAGCTACGACATACCCGATCAGCCAACTCGATTTTAATCTGTACGATGCCGATTGGACCTTTATCGAAATCGATGCGGATACCGACGGCACAGGTAACTACACATTTTTCAACGTCCCTGCTGGATCATACTTCATCAAAGCAATCCCGATTTATCCACAACACTACCGACCGGAGTACTGGAACAATTCCTACGACAGGGAAGGAGCGGAGCTCATCACCCTGACGGAAGGTGAAAACAAAACCGGGATCGATTTTGTCATGTCATCCGGTCAGTTTATCGGTGGAAAAGTTCTCGATATTACCGCTACAGGCATTTTCGGGATCGATATCAATGTCTATGATGCGGATTGGCGGAAGATGGATGTCGATGCCGAAACGGATCCGTTCGGGAAGTATTTTATCGGCGGGTTACCTCCCGGCTCTTACTTTGTGATGGCCAATCCGGATTATCCGCAACCCTACACAGAACAATACTTCGATCATAGCAATGGACCGATCAATGCCGACTTGGTTGAATTGCTAGAATCGGAAGATACGATCGGGATCAATTTTTCGTTGGAGGAAGGGTGCTATGCCGAGGGTGACGTTCGGGATTCTGCAACCCAAGTGCCCATTTCCGGGATATCGATGAAGGTTTACAACCACAACGGAACGAAGATGAGAATCGAAGGCCGCAGCAAGGCGGATGGTCGTTACTCGGTCGGGCCCTTCCGCCCCGGAGACTATTTTGTTCGGGCCGACCCGACGTATCCCAAGGGATACCCGGATCAATATTACAGCGATGCATATCGGTTGTCCGATGCTCTTCCTGTCACACTGTCCGGTTTGAAGCCAATCTCCGGCATCGACTTCAACCTGCCACGCGGATCCTATGTCCGCGGTTTTGTATCGGATGCCCATTCTGGATCATCACTGCCCGATATCAAAGTTAAATTCTACGATTCAGATTGGAAACTATGCGAGATGGCGACGTGTAAAACACGAGCTGATGGGTCTTATCTGTCCGGCGCGCTCCGTCCCGATATGCACTTTGTCAAGGCGGTCCCCGTGTACCCTCAGCCATATATCGATGAATACTATCCGGATGCAGTCGAAAAAGACGACGCGGTTGCGTTGACCATCAATCCCGATCAGGAAATCCTTGATATCTCATTCGCGCTGGATCGCGGCGGATACATTCGCGGTTCGGTGTTCGACCAACTGACTGGAGATCCGGCGAACGACATCGATTTGGATATCTACGCGGACAATTGGGATTGGGTCAGTTACAGCGATCATACTGATCACGCAGGGACGTTCGTTCTTGGAGCACTTCCGTTCGGGCAGTACTTTCTGGCTTGCGATCCAGGTCCGACACCCGGTTATCGCCCGGAGTTTTACAATGATTCCTTCTGGCCGTCAGGCGCACAAATTCTGACTCTGACTGCTGACTCGAATCTCGAGAATATCGTGTTCGATCTGGTCACCGCGAGCCGCATCACTGGAAGAATCACCGACGATGTATCCGGGCAGGGTGTCGAAGGGATCGACATTGAGATCTACCGCACGGATCATACGCTGGTTCCTGTACACATTGTTTCGTCCACGGTGAATGGAGTCTATGATACATATGGACTTCCAGCCGGCACTTACATTGTATTCGCGCATGCGCCGAATCAATCCAGCTATTCGTCAGAGTACTATCGTGAAGCGTCTTCTTTCGAGACGGCTCAACCGGTCAGCGTCGACGGAAACGCAACAGTTACCGGAATCGATTTCACACTACATGCGACCGGCAATCCGACACCTCCTCCGGCTGAACTCGGAGTAGAGATTGATATGCCGTCTGCGATGTATCGACACGGGGATACATTCTACACAAATGCCATCGTCACAAACCCAGGGGCGTCGCTCGGATCACTACCTCTGTTTGTTGTTCTGGATGTTTATGGTGATTATTATTTTTGGCCCGGATGGGTTCACTACGCTCCTCCACAGTCAACAGAACTCGACTTCCAATACATCAACGTCGATTCCGGCGTGCAGATTGTTCCCGTATTACCGATGTTCGATTGGCCGCGCATCGAAGGGCCGGATGTAACCGGCTTGTTTTTCTACGGTGCAATCCTGTCCAGCGATTTCAGTGCTCTTGTAGGAAAACTTGGAACGTTTGAATTCGGTTACGGATACTGATTCCCTCGCACATATGTTTCGTTTGCGCACTGGGTACTGATTTTGCAGAACTGGCAAGCCGGAGTGGCGGATACCGGGTGTCGGAACGCCGTTCGAGTGTTTTTCCAAACGTATCAGCAAGGGGTCTTTTGTCATGAAAATCACACTTTCGCGAATGCTTGTTCTTATCGTGATTCTGATCGCCAGTTCGATCCAATCGCTTGCCGCGACCGAACGTTCTGTCATTTCGATAACGCAGGATGATTACCGTGAACTGGTGTCCGACATGACACGTGAAGACCGTGAATTACTCGATGTCATCGGCATCGACCCGGACACGGGCGATCTTCAGATTCTTGTCACGGATCAAGGGATGAATATTTGCCATAATGCGGGTATCGACGTGCTGGTGGTGAAAACTGAGGAACAGCTTCGGTTGGACAGAATCGATTCGCAGTACCTCGATTACAGTGAAATCACGGCACAACTCCTCTCGTATGAAACCTCCTATCCGACTCGGGCAAAGCGTTATGAACTTGCGGCAACGGCGGAGGGACGTCGTGTCTGGGCGATGAAAATCTCGGATAATGTCACATCACAGGAAGATGAACCTGAAATCCTCGTCATCGGCCTGCATCAGGCACGCGAGATCATGTCTACCGAGGTGTGTATGGATATGATCAGTTATCTGCTCACCAACTATGGGTCCAACCCCGACGTCACACAGTGGGTGAACACCTGGCAGATCTGGGTTATCCCGATGCTCAACCCGGATGGCAGTGCTTACTGCTGGGCAACTGATCAGTATTGGACGAAAAATCGCAGAGATAACGGTGGGGGTGTCTATGGAGTGGATCTTGGACATAATTACCCGCTCGACTGGGGTGCGTGTTTCGGCTCAGCATCCGATCCGAATTCTAACTCGTATCGTGGCCCCTCTGCGGGGTCGGAACCTGAGATCCAAGGCTTGATGACCCTGGCGCAGAATCACCACTTTGATATCGTGATTTCCTACAATTCCTTCAACGAATTTGTATTAGGTCCGTATGGTTGCTACGGAGAACTGCCGCCGGATCACTCGCTGGTCGATTATACCGGTAGTCAAATAGCCTCGGTGATTCAGAAAGACAGTGGATCGACGGGTTATTCATATGGTTCC
Organism: uncultured bacterium; assembly: GCA_964472395.1. GTDB lineage: Bacteria > CSSED10-310 > CSSED10-310 > CSSED10-310 > CALFER01 > CALFER01. The sequence continues at coordinate 18,037 of CAYYMM010000080.1, forward strand.
TGGTGGAACATGCTGTATTCGAACGATGGTAACGAGACGGATTACTATTATGCGAATTTTGGCACTTTTGCATATGCCATCGAAGTAAATGCATCCTCGTACTATCCCGCCTACAGCATCCGGAATCAGACGGTTCAACGGAATCGACCGGGCTGGCAGAAGGCACTTGATGCCTATGAAACGGGACCGGTGGTGTACGGTCAGGTTCGCGATGCCTGCACGGGGCAGCCGATGGCCGCACGGTACTACGTAGCAGAGTTTCCGCTGACTTCGAAGGAATCGCCCAGACAGTCGGTTGCGAATACCGGTCGATACAGCAGTTACCTGCAATCCGGACGTTTCAATCTTGTGTTCGAGGCGGATGGCTACATCCAGCGAATCATGCCCGTTACGATGGGATCAATTCCGATCAATCTGAACGTCGACATGATACCGGCTTCCGAACCGGGTATTGTGGTCTGGGGTATCGAAGTTAATGATTCTACTGGTGACAATGACCAACAACTCGATCCGGGCGAGACGGCGGACATACGAGTAGTCATCCTCGCGGCAACGACGGCGCTCACAGGCATTTCCGGCACGCTTTCCGGAACCGATCCCAACATCACCATTCTGGATAATGCGGCAACCTGGCCGAATCTCGGATCCGGACAGGCCGGAATGTGCAGCTCGAATCCATTCCGTGTTCGGGCATCTGCAAGTGCCCCGGAAGGGTATGCCGCAACAATGACCATCACGTTCGATGCAAATGAAGATCTGTGTCAGCCGGTCGGTCAGTGTGTCATCAATATTCGGACTTATTATCCTGCCTGCCCGATGTGGGAAGAGACTCTGGACAGCGATCCGGGTTGGTCGATCACCTCATATTATCCTTCCGGTTGCTCGGGATATCCTGGACCATACAATAATTGGGAGTTCGGCATTCCTCAGGTGGGTCCCTCCGGTGCCTATACCGGTAATTATGTCTATGGAACCGGACTCGATGCCAACTACGACAACTGTTGGACACTCTGTTTAACGACACCTCCAATCAATTGCTCCGATCTGCAGGATGCAGTACTGAAGTATGCCCGTTTCATTTCGATCGAGAGCGGTTATGATTCGGCGCGTGTTCGCATTCGGAACGTCTCCGGAGGATCGTGGACGACGATCTGGTCGACAACAAGTTCGGCGGCAAACTGGACTTTGTCCACACTGGATATTTCAGCTTATGCCGACAATCAGTCGAACGTAGAGTTCCGTTTCGATGTCGTCTCGGATAGCTCACAGAGCGCTCCGGGATTTTTCATCGATGATGTGATGATCTGCGGGAACTACGCCGGTGCGATCCCGCCTCAACCGACTCCGACGACACGTCCTCCATTCACAGCGACTCCGCTTCCATCGAGCACACCGTTCCCTCCGACTTTCACTCCGACACCTCCTCCCAACACTCCCACTGCATCACCTTCGCCCACAACCGGACCCGGAACGCCCACCAATACGCCAATTACACCCACGCATACACCCACCATCGTGCCCCCGACATTCACTCCGACGCAAGCTCCCGCATCGCCGACTCCGACCACACCGCCCGGTAGCCCGACCTACACGCCGATACCTACCCATACCCCTTTCCCGACGTTTACACCTGCACCGACCTTCACTCCGGAACCTTCACAAACGCCTAAACCGTCGCAGACCCCCTCCTTCCCCACCAACACTCCTGATCCCGGCACAACGCCCACTCCAACACCTTCCCCCACACCGACCGGCGACTTCTTCAGCATCACGCTTCAATTGAATCAGACTCAGTTCAACGCGGGCGATCTGTTCGATTTCCGACATCGTGTCATGCGCCAGGGATCATCTGTAACAGTCGACAAATATATCATTCTCGACGTCTATGGCGTCTACTTCTTCTGGCCGAACTGGACCCAGGATCTCGGATTCGAAACCCACACATACGCTAACGGATACAATCAAACCCTCCCGATTCTCAATTTCCAATGGCCCGAAGTTTCCGGCCATGCCTCCGGTTTGAAGTTTTATGCCGGATGTCTGTATACCGGGACAGCGAACCTGATCGGAGACATCAGCATGGTGGAGTTCGGGTATTGATCGTTCAGGTCTGAATGGAGGACTCGGAGCATGTGGTCAGCCTCGCCGGTAAAACATCATAGGTGGTTCGTTTTCGGAGGAGTTTTCTTCTGGATGGCGCTGGGATCTCTGGCCTATTCAGCCTATGATCTCGTCGTAGAGCAGAATGATCCGGACACCGAAATCCTCATCCGGTTTCACATGAAACCGGATGATTGGACGATACAGGAAGATCCAAAAACCGGTGGCGTGTCGATCAACATCGATGGATGCACCGACATTCGTCCGGCGGGATTTCCCAGGCTTCCGGTCGTTTCTCACCTCATCCGAGTTTCACCGACTCTTACGCCTCGTGTGTCGATCGAACCGATTCGAATCGAAGCGATTCGCTCGGAAAACGCACCGGCATTGAGCAATGGTCGGGACGATGCTGAACGTGGAATTCTGGATGAAGTTCAGGAGTTCGTATCGGATGCCGATGCACCTATCGAATCTCGTGTCAGCCTCGGTAAACCGGAAATTATGCGCGATCTGCGCGTCGTGCAACTCGCGTTCTATCCAGTCACCTACGATTCATCCACGAAGACATTCAACCTAATTACAGATGCCCTAATTCGCATCGCGATGAATGGCAGAGATCATCGAAATGTTCTGACGGAATCCCGGAGGATAACGAGTACGTTCGATCAGTTTTATCGCTCGACCGTTCTCAATTACACATCGAACTCACGCGACCGAACGGGCGATCCGGAAAAATACCTGATCTATTATCCCGATTCGTATGAACCACGTCTGCAGGGGTTCATCGCCTGGAAAGAAACGGAAGGATTCGAGGTAACTCAAATCCGGAAAAGTGAGCTTCCGGTCAGCGCCAGCCCAGCAGACCTGAAGAATCTCCTGCTGGCTGAGTATGCCTCGACGAATCCCCCGGTATTCGTGCTCCTCATCGGTGACGAATATGCGACTCCAATCTTCTATTCGTATGATCCGACGCATCCCGGCGATTACGCCGACGATCTCTACTACTCGCTTCTGGCCGGAGACGATATTCTTCCGGATGTCTTTCTGGGACGACTTCCAGCGGAAGATGCAACGGAAACAGGAATCATGATTCAGAAGATCATGCGATATGAGCAGAATCCACCGATGAGTGTTCCTTCATTCTACACCACGGGGATCATGGCGGCATCGGCCCTCGAGGAAAGTCAGGTTGTGGCCAAGCAGCAGACCGCAGCGAGGCTTTTTGAATTTTGCGGATATGCGAACATGCACGAGTATTACTCTTGGAACAACACAACAGTCGACCTGATTATCGAGGAAATCAACGAGGGCGTATCGATCATCAATTATCGGGGTGAAGGTTGGCGTCGCGGTTGGAATCCGATGCACGAATACTGGTTTGATGAAGATGACGTGTATTCTCTCCATAATCCGAACCTCACACCATTCATCACCTCGATCGGTTGCGGGGTTAATCTATTCTTCACATCAGACGACTGTTTCGGACATGCCTGGATGGCACACGGAACGCTGTCGACCCCCCTTGGGGCAGTTGGTGTCATCGGTCCGACCTGGAACACACACACGACTTACAACAACTGGATGGATCGCGGAATGTACCGTGGATATGTTTATTGGAATGTCAGCCGCGCCGCTCCATTCATGGATTACGGCAAGATCTACATGCGCGATCAATTCCCCGAACCGGAGCAT
>CAYYMM010000081.1:0-21643 GCA_964472395.1 uncultured bacterium
CGAGGCGGCCCGACATGGCGTGTCGGCTGTCATTCAACCCGGAGGCTCGAAGCGGGACGATGAGGTGATCGCGGCATGCAACGAGCACGGGATTGCCATGATTTTCACGGACAAACGGCATTTCAGGCATTGAAAGGGGTAGATATGAAAATTCTGATCGTCGGTGGAGGGGGACGCGAACATGCAATCGCGTGGGCCCTGAATCGCTCTGCACATCAACCCGAACTGCATGCAACACCTGGGAATGCAGGAATCGAGCAAATTGCTGTGTGTCATGCGATTCCCTCGGATCGAATCGATGATCTCGCTCGACTCGCTGAGGATCTTGGACCGGATCTGATTGTTGTCGGTCCGGAAGCCCCTCTGACCATGGGAATCGTCGACCGATTGAAAAGCTTTCCTGTATTCGGACCTTCTGAACGTGCCGCTCGACTCGAGGGAAGCAAGGTTTTTGCGAAAGAGTTTATGGCAAGGCACAGGATTCCAACCGCTCACTGGAAAATCTGCCGGAACTTGGAAGAAGCTCGGAACGCAATCAGGCACTTCGATGGGGCCTGCGTTATCAAAGCCGATGGCCTCGCTGCGGGCAAGGGTGTGGTGGTCTGTTCGCGGGTGGAGGATGCGGATGAAGCCGCGCGAATGATGCTCGTCGACAAACGATTCGGGGATGCCGGTGCCAGAATACTCGTCGAGGAAAAACTCGTCGGCGAAGAAGCATCGATCATGGCGGTATGTGATGGAGAAAGCTGGCGACTGCTGGAAACCAGCCAGGATCACAAGGCTGTAGGAGATAGAGATACAGGCGACAACACAGGGGGGATGGGATCGTACTCGCCGGCTCCTGTCATCACACCGGCACTGAAAGTTATCATCGAGGAAGAAATCATCCGCCCGACGATTCTCGGTATGCAACGGGATGGATCCCCCTTCATCGGTATTCTGTATGCCGGGATCATGGTCGTCGATTCACGTCCGTACGTGCTCGAATACAACGTGCGCTTCGGAGATCCGGAAACGCAGTCGGTTCTCATACGCCTGAAAAGTGATCTATGCGATGTCTTCTTCGCTGCCGTGAATCGAACACTTACAGCGCTCCCACCACTGCTCTGGGATCCCAATCCTGCTGTCTGTGTGGTTGCAGCATCTGGAGGATATCCGGGTTCTTATCGATCCGGATACCCGATTGTTGATCGGTTCAAGGGTATTGAGGATGCAGGTGTCGAGGTGTTTCATGCCGGCACGATCACGGATTTAAACGGCGAAATCAGGACAGCTGGAGGGCGAGTGCTCGCGGTTTGTGCGCTCGGAGACACCTTCCGGATTGCGCGCGATCGGGCGTATGCTCGTCTGGAGAAGATTGAATTTGAAGGAATCTACTACCGTAAGGATATTGGATGGAGAGCGCTTGAGAGGGAGGTTGAGGTATGAAATCGTGTCCGCGTGTGTTAATCATCATCGGAAGCTCATCGGATCTGTCCGTAGTGTCGGGTGCGATCGAGATTCTCGAGGAATTTAAAGTACCATATCGGATGACGGTGAGCAGCGCGCATCGGACGCCTGAACGTACGGTCACGCTCGCGCGGGAAGCGGAAGCACTGGGTGTGAGAGTAATCATTGCGGCAGCGGGTTGGTCCGCCGGATTGCCCGGGGCGATCGCAGCCGAAACCACATTGCCTGTTGTCGGGGTTCCGATTCCCTCATCAGTTCTGCTCGGGATGGATGCCATGCTGTCGATGGTGCAGATGCCGCCAGGAGTGCCTGTGGCGACCATGGCCGTGGGACAGGGAGGCGCTCGAAATGCCGCTCTGTTTGCCATTCAGATCATTGCAAATGAGTTTTCAGAACTGAAACTCCTTCTGCATGCTTATAAGAAGAACCTATCGAATAAGGTCATTCAAGACGCACAGCAGGCCGAGAGGGTTTACTCGCCCTGAGGATGATCGGGTAAATCCGGTGGCTCTCCTGGAGATAATGGATCCATCCATGGCGGACCCGATCCGTCGCCCTCTTCTCCGCGTTTCGGGTTTCGATGCTGACGCATGAAATCGCGAACTTTGCGGGGAAACTCGGATTCCAGCACCAGATACTTCGCCTTCTGTTTCGGTGTCAGGAGTTCCATGATCCGATCTTCAGACTTCCTGATCGCCTGCATGCCACTTTCTCGAACCTGACTGACTTTCTCGAGTCCTGTGTTCAGTTCCGAATCCGACGCGCCGCGGTCGATCAGTGCCTGAAGCTGCGCGAGTGATTGAGCGATATCCCGGTCTGTTTGACGTCGGATCCGGTTGCTTTCGTTGATTCTGGGAAACAAGCGTGATGCGAGAGCTTCATCGACTTCAAGCTCCTGGGTGATTTTCCATATGCGAATCGATTCCATCATTTCTCTCGCGTCTTGTCTCCGTTTGTGGTCATTTTGGGTCGGAGACGGTTCCTGTGCTGACACCGCCGTGGCGAGCGTCATCAGAATCATGACTGCCCAACGTCTCAATAATTCTGTGCGTATCATGATAAATACCTCCTCAGAGCGTTCCAATCATCCTCTTGGAAATTCCATGCGTTTTCCAGAATGGAATCCGATAGACCGGTCGAATCGGGTGCATCGATCTCATCTTCGATGAAGGGTATTAGGCTGGAGTCTATCTGAATCCAGAGTGCCTGTGTTAGAAAATCCGGATCTGCGGCATCCAGAGAATCAGACTCATCGAGCAACAGCGTGGTCGTCGCATATGAAGTTTGGCGGGCATGGTCCGATCCCTGGCGGGTCGGAGTCATTCTGAAAGCAACAATCAATGCAAGAACGATAGTTGCCGAAGAAAATGCAATGAGTCTCGGAGAAAAGAAAACCGATTGAAGAAATCGGGTTCGAGTCGGTGCCGCATCCATCTCAGTCATTATGTTCCGCTTCATCCTCCACAGGACTTCCGGTTCGACTTCGAAGGACTGACATTCATCCAGCTGATCTTCGATCTTCGCGAGTCGGCTTACCCATTCACGACAATCCGGGCATGAATCGACATGCCTTTGGTTTTGAATTGACAAATCGAGGAGAGATTCACCGAACTGACCTTGAGAGAGTCGTTTTCGGAATTGTCTACATTCGTTCATGACTTTCCACCCTCCTTCCTCAGCGAAAGGGTCAGATTCTGCACTGCGAGGAAGTAATTGGCTTTTACCGATCCAAGCGATCGCTTCGTGATCGCGGCTATTTCAGAAAACGGCATCTGTCGGATCGCTCGAAGCATGAGTACGAGTTTTTGTTTAGGGGGCAGTTTGGTGATCAGGCGGTCGAGTGTTTCACGCTCGTCGTGAGCCAAAGCGTGCGTCAGAGGATTTCCGTTCGGGTCCGGAAGATCGATTAAAGCGGTCACGTCGATTTCCTGATTGATCCTTCTAAGTTTTTTAAGTTTCCGTAAGTTCATGTTAACTGCAATCCGGTACAACCATGTGCTGAATCGCGATTGTCCCCTGAACTGATCGATCTGTCGAAAAGCCTGAATGAAGACATCCTGTGTTGCGTCCTCAGCATCCTGCGAATTCCGGAGCATTCGCAGATTCAGTGAATAAATCAGCGGCATGTACCGATCCATGAGTCTGGAGTAGGCTGATTGGTTTCCCGCTTTTATCTGTTCGATCAGTTCGGTGTCGTGCACGTTGATTCGTCCATTCCAGAGGATTAGACTCGTCAAACAATCGAAAGGTTTAGTCTGATTCCTGGCGACATCTCGGAAAGAGACTCCAAACCCATTCCGGTTCCATACTTAATTGAATCTGAACACCAGGAAAACTTGAATCGATCAGGTCGATCAGTTTTCGATAAGTTGGGATACGAAGTGCTCGAGAGGGGCGGTACTTGGCATCTTCGCACAGCGTCCATTCGAGCTTGTTGATCTCGGATGACGGCGATGATTTGAGAATGAGTCGTCTGAGTTCGGGAGTGAGTTTGTAGGCACCAAGAACGATAGCTTCCGGTGTCCATCCCCTCATCCTTGTTCCTATCTCACGGACTAAGTCACAATAAGAGGGATCATCGGAGATGTAACTCTGGATTGGATCCAGACGCAGTCCAACGGGGAATCCTGCCTGTACCGCTTTTGCGATCGAGTCGAGACGGGAATCGAGGGGATCTGTCCCGGGTTCGAACGATCGAATGGCCTGTCTGGGGCTGAGACTCCAGTCAAGTCTGAAGCGGCGGGGATCCAATCGGAGCCAGCCGGGTGGGAGGGCGAACTTTGACCGGAGTTCAAAGCATGAATCCGGAAGGCATGTCGCTGCATACTCATGAACCAGCAATGATAAAGGTCCGAGGGCGAGACTGTCGGCGATATCCCCGGTCACGAGCCGATTTTTAATTCCCGGTCGCTTTTCACGCTTCGCGTCCTCGATGTTCAAAAACACATGCGGTTGTCGCGTGTCCAGATAACATCGACAGAAACAGTACAGGCATCGTCCCGGACATCCCTGCAGCATTTCGAAGCGATACCGCCCGGCTCGTTCGGGTTCCGACGCTGTACCGGAAGTGTCCATGGATTTGAAAAAAAGTCCTGGATTCCGCGTGATGACCACACTCCGGTGTGCTCGACTACGGGATGATTGCAGGGAATGCCCATCTCTTTCCGTGAACCACTCGACCGGAAGGAGCCGACAATATGAAAGCACATCACGGATAATCGGATGATGGACGAGAGAATCATCGATCAGGAATCGCGATAACCTCTTGTGACTATTCATCCCGTAACACTCTTAGGAGCTGCACGATCGTCTCTCGGTTATCCCGGAGAGCATCGTTAAACTTGTTCAGATCGTCAATCGAAGCGATCCTGAGGTTCAGGTCGATCATGCATCCCTCGCCTCCAGAAGGAGTCAATACTTTACACCCTGGGGGTAGTGAGAGACGGGAGATCAGCTCATCTGTTTTTTCCTGGAATCGCGATTGAACAGGATTACGGAGTCGATGGAGATGGGTCGCGAGTAGTTGTGCGCGTTGCTTTCGAGTTCGCCCGGCCGCTTCATGTTGCCAGAGAGGGTCTCGCAAGTAATGGCGTATCGTATTGTTGCCGATGATCGAGAGTTCCCGGAGAGAATCCAGGATCATCCGAAACTGACTGGATGAAACATGAGAAAACAGGCAGCAGACCACAAAGAGTCGTCTTCGGTCCGTCGGGCAGAGATCAGCCAGTCGACTTGCAGTCGACCAGTCCAGGTCGGCCATGTGCATACGGATAAGAAATGGTCGTGGCAGCGATCCGATCTGAAGCAATTCATTGGGACCATGTGTTCGAAGTAATTCGGGGATCCATCGATATACTTCGGAAGGTGTGACCAAGCAGTCCAAGACGCAACGGTGGAACGCGTGGGCAATTTCGATGTCCGAATATCGGTATTGTGCTGCGAGAGCCCATCGTGTTTTCCACAAGGTCTTCATGGGCGATCGTTCAGGGAGCGAGGTCAGTACCGGGATGGATCGGCGCCCTTTGGATTGCCAGTCACGGATGGCGGAATGTCCGGTGAGAACGATCGGGTTTGAACACCCGGCGACAATCGGCGGGGTAATCAGAACCGGCCGACGGGTGGATGACCTGTCGGCCGGAAGAGTGAAGCAAAAGTGCTGACTGAGCGGATGCGAATGGGGGAGAGGGAGGCGGATGAGACGCATCAGAAGCGGTAGCTGAGTGAAGCCTGGATACCTTCGAATTCAGGCGCAATTCGGCATTGACCACCGCTGCAGATGAGTCCAGGCGGCAGTTTACCATAGATAATCATGAAGGTCAGAGCGGAGATCGGTGTTGCGCTCACTTCGCCTGCAACCCATTCGTCTTCGGTCCTGCCCTTTCCCGCCTGTTGGATGATGTGTTTGCTGTAGTGTGCGGTCACGGAAAGGAACGGACTGATGGAATAGGTCAGATAACTTTTATGTTCGTCTTTTTCAGCACCGGGATTTCCGGTGAATTTGTACTCATAGTAGAGATTGAGGCTGTGGTTGCCGACGATGGTGTACTCAAGATCGGAGGTGATCCTGCGGTGAATCTCATCCAGCGTGACATACTTCTTGTAGCCATAGGTCACATGCGCGTACAGTTTTTCCCATTTCTGCTCGATCCCGCCATAAACATGATCGATTCGATTGCGGAATACACTTCCGTAGGACGTTTCATGTGCATGATTGTCGAATCGACTACCGCTTACATAGAAAAGCGTGTCCGTCGATGCAAGGAAGTAGTCCACTTTGATTCGTGGACCCTGGATATCGTCAGTCTCAGCGATTTCGTCGTCCCGGTCAGCAGTCGGTGGTCTGGCATACCGATACGTCCAGAAATCATAATCCTTGTATTCTCCGAGAATCGTCACGGGACCAGCATACAAGGTGATGCTTGAGTAAAGAGCCTTACCGTCATCGAGATCCTCACCAAAGGGATACTCGGAGTCCCATTTCAATTCGGCATATTCGGTATAGAAATCCACTATTCCATCGAACAAACCGGTGATCTGGAAATCAACGCTTCCGAGTGCGAGATCTTCGTCTATATATTTCTCCCGGATGATTTCGTACTGTTTCACGGCGACATAGCTGGCTCCGAGATTCATATTGAACGGAAGATGTCCGACTGCTCTTGCTCCGATCGCCCGATCCTTGATGTTGAATTCTTCGATGGTCATGGAACTCAGAAGATCCTTAAAAAGGTGCCACCGGATGTCCCCGCCGAAAACATTGAAATCGATCCATTGTGTAGTCAGATCGAAAGACCCGCCGCGGATGCTGCGATCGAGATTGAGTTCCTTGTCTTCCTGAACGAAGAGAACGAGGCCGCGGCCATAGGATTTGTAAAAATCACCTCCGGTGATCTTCATCCAATCTCCACGGTACCCCGCTGCAAATTTGAACAACTCGAAATCGGTCTCGTGCTCGCGAGACCTCGGATCATAGTGAATCGGGTCGGTGTATTGCATGGATCGCAAGCGAACTTCGGCGAAATAGGCCCGCCAATCTAGATTGAGTCCGAGGATGTTTTCCCAGGATGTGTAGGGGCCCTCATAGACCGGATCCTCTCCATCGGTCCAGTCATCGGGGTCATGATTCCAATATTGACTTTCGAATGTTCCGGATAACTTGAATTCGTCGAAGAGACCGTCGGCAAGAACCGAGGACGAGAGAATGCAGAGAAACAAGGCGACGTAGAGAATTCGATTGAGTGTCATTTCGTCTGTCCTCCGGTTTCCTCGCTCGCGTTCGGATTCTGTCCAGCTGAGGTTTCCGGTTTGCTCATCTTGGCAATCTCCGCCGTGACCAACTCCTCAACGAGCTTTTCGTCGCCCGGTTTGTAGCCTGTAAAATCGCGGATGATCTGGCCGTCAGCGCCAATCAAAACGAGATAAGGAATGTTCCGGTTTGCATTATACTTACGGATGACATCGCTGTTTGGATCGAGCAGAATCGGCATGCTGAAGGAGTATCGTTTGAGTGTGGGTTTGATGCTGGAGGTGGAAGAAGCGTCATCGACCGAAATCGCATACACTTTCAAGCCTTTTTCGCGGTATTTCTCGTAAATCGCATTGATATGCGGCAGTTCCCGGAGACACGGTTTGCACCATGTTGCCCAGAAATCGAGAATGATGACTGATTTTCCGAGGTCATCCTGCAGAGAATATGAGTCTCCGTCGAGGTTTTTGAGTTCGAATAACGGGGGATTGGCTGCCTGTGCGATCAGGCTCGATAAAATACCCATTAGAATGATCATGAATCCTTTTGCGAAACCGGAACGTTGCATCGTCATTCCTCCTTCTCAGAGATTGCATCTGTATGCGTACCGGCAAACAGCGCTGGATTGGTGCGCATTATTTTCTCGATGGCGTCTATCGATCGTGCGTCCAGCCAAGCCGGTTTCCTTTGCAAAACCGTTGCCAATAGGCGTTTCAATACCTTGAGTTGGGTCTCGGACAACATCAGTGTCTTCGGGGGTTCATCGAGATCGACATTGAGCTGCGGATCGATCTTCGGCAGATAACCACACCGTTTCAGTTCATCGATCAGCGGTATGAGTTTTTCCGGGTCGAGACGATTGGTTATCAGACCGATCGGATCGCCTACCAGTTCCGAAATACTCGTATGCGATTGAAGCTCTTTCATGATGAAGTGGTCCTTGGTCTCGAGATAGAACATTGACCCGATCCGTACGCGCCCGTACTGATCAATCCATGTCTCGATCGAAGCGAGCACGTTCTGTGGAATGCCGACAGAACTCGATGTATCCAGGAAGCGCAGAATTTCATGTGATTCAACTCCCGCTTCGAGTGCTCTGGCAATGCTCCTCCTCGTCAGACGGAATCGAACGACGGGGCCTGATCCCGTCGGCTCCCCAATTCGACTCACCATGTAGCGAACCGACAGAACCGCAGTTTCGGATATCAGGATCTCGAAGTCAGGCTGCACGATGATCTGATCACTCGGTATCGAGGATTCCATTCGCTCCGGGGTCGACCCTCCGTGAAGGAGTGTGTGTCCCATCGCCGAAAGCATGAAGGAAACCGGATGCTGATACGCATCGGTTCCAAGGTGGATCAAGCCGAGCCAGAAAAGGTGGCGCTGGATGATATGATCGAGGAGCATCCGTTCAAGCACAAAAGGCTCAGCGGGTTCAACCCCGGAAGATCCTAATGTTACCGACCAGTGCCGTCCTGGATGAATCGGGCGGAAGAAACGAGGGCGATTCAGTTTGGCGTGATCATGCAGGCGCGTCAGATCCACCCATATGCCTGGCGCAACAGCTCGCAACATATCAAGAATGATAAGACGTACATGGCGGGGGGGCTGACGGAGTCCTCCCGACAGCACGCGGATGTTCGGTATTCCAAGAAACTCATCGTATGTCGACAGCCTCTTCCATGCCTCATACAGATCACGAAGCTGATCGAAAGGTTCTTGACGGACCCAGGTTTCGAACGACCGCGCGATACGCAACCGGCCACCGATATGTTTGAGCAGATCAAGCTGGACGGCACAGGCATGAAGAAAACAGACGTAATCCTGGAGATCATCACGGGATATGAGACAGTTGGTGCCGGCTATGGTATCAGATAGATGCTTTCGATGTCGTAACCCCAACGAACCATCTGTGAGCGGTCGGATCTTCAAACGATCGATCTCACAGATCAATGAAAGGAAATCCTTCAAGCAGTTTGTATTTGAGTATTCCGAATAATATGGCGGAGCGCTTCCGATCAGATCAGATGCAGGTATTGCGTCCTCGTTGAGCAACGCGAGAACCTCTTCGGGAACCATGTAATTCTCGACGGTCTGCTCTTGTGAAGTGTAGAGGAAAACGAGACCTTTGAGTCTGAGTGAGCTGATGCCTTCGGGGACCAGTTGACCCCAGAAAGACTTTGCAAGCGCATCGGGATCGTCTCCTCCATACATTTTCCGAAAAATGGATACTTCGATCGATCCAGCCGTCCCGCGAATCGCCAGCAGGATCTCGCGCTCGCTGACCGTGCATGCAGATAGAACATCACTCAGTGTCTGCCGTGGGGTGAGATGCTGGAGGATGGATACGATGAGGTCAGATCGTGTGGCGTTCCCCGGGAGTAAGATGTGATGATGCAGGGCAATGGCGCGGAGATTCTGCTGAGGGGTGTGGATCAGACACGATTCCAGTTTCACCATCCATCTCTCTTCCTGACAGGTTGGCTTGACTTCAAAGATACCATTCTATTAAATGCAACCGACGTTGAACAGGGATTTCATGAAATGATGATCAATACGCCCGGCTCAGACACCACAACACAAGAGCATGAAAACGATCGATGCACTGATCGGTTTGATCGGTGGATCGTGTTTTGTCTCGTTGTCTTGCTGATTGCACTTATGTGCATTCCCTCCGAATGGCTCCTTGCGTGGTCAATGTGGTGGAACGGGATCAAATAGGTGACATCGGCACCAATTGGGATCCTCACATTTTGAATAACGGATTCGCCGAATAATGATCGCGGCAGTCCCGGCATAGAACAAACTCGAAGAACTGATAAATCTGATTCTCAAGAGTCTCAGCATCCATCCATTCGATCTGCCTGAGAACCGCCTCGATTGTCCTGTCAGCCTCACGCGCAGCTTTTAATGAACAATCCAGGGTTCCGTCGAAATTCGCCGAAAGTTCGATTCGCAAGGTCCACGATGGAACGCCATGTCCCAGTCGAGTACCGCAGCGCGAACAAGTGAGCGGTTCAGACATCCCTCTTCCATTCCTCTGCAAGAATCCGAAGTCCCGAATCAACTGGCGTCATCTCGATTTTCAAATCCGATTTCAATCGCGATGTATCGAGAGAGCAGTCTTTAGGACGAGGTCCAGGTTGCACAATCGAATCCGACGACACCGGAGTGAGGAGTTCGAGTGGCCAGCCCAGTAATCGTCCCGCGCGTAATGCGAGTTCATACCGTGAGATTCGATCCGGGCCTCCGACATTGTAAATTCGACCGGTGATCCCGTATTCAATCGATCGTAAAACGACACGTGCGATATCCGGACTCCAGACGGGGGTTCTGAATTCATCAAAAAACAGCTTCAATGCGTTACCCTGTCGAATCGCCCGGTCCATTTTCCGAATGTGTGAAGGTGCCGCTGGAGTATCCGGACCGATCATCAGAGCGCATCTGAGCACCATGGAGGCGGGATGGATCGACTGCGCCGCGATTTCCCCCTCCAGCTTGGATCGGCTGTAAACGGATGTCGCAGTCGCCTCGGATTCCGAAAAAGGAGGATTGCCGGTGCTGTAGACCAAGTCAGTCGAGATGACGAAAAGAGTGGCATTATAACGGGCGGCAATAGATGCCAGACGAGCGGTACCGTGTGAATTGACGGAATACGCATGGGTCGGGTTTTCTTCGCATTCACGTACCGTGGAAACCGCGGCGGCATGCAGGATGATGGGAAGCGCTCCGTCCCGTACTGATATGTCGCAGAGCCGATCCAGGTCCGAGAGGTCGGATTCGAGATCGAGAGGGATGGTCTCGGGGACTGGAATTTGGGGCTGACGGACATGGATTCCGGCGATGATTCGAAAATACGGGTGCAATCCCTGTATCAGGGAATACCCCAGGAATCCAGCTGCCCCGCTGATGATCATGGGGCGTTTTTTCATGACTTGTTCCTCATGGTAGCAATATAGCGAAGCTGACCGAAGGTCTCAAGCTTCGTATATTCGTATGCTCTGATGCCAATGACTCAGGAATGATTGGAAAATAATGTTGTTTGCGGGTATCGTGTCGACCGGGAACCAACCCGGAGGAAGAGAAGATGATGAGCTTATATGAAGAAATCATCCGCATCGAAAATGGAAGTGCGGAGCCCGCTGTTCTCGTGACAGTTGTCCGCGCTCAGGACAGCTCTCCCCGGGACGCCGGATCGAAAATGCTGGTTCGGAAATCCGGAGTTATCCTGGGCACGATCGGGGGAGGGGCGATAGAGAAAATCGCCAGGGATGTGGCATGCAGGATGTTTTCGGATTGCGAGCAGACACTGTTGCAGGAATATGATCTGGCGTCTGGAGGTGTCAGTCCCGTCAGTCAGAAAACTGGCATGCTCTGCGGTGGTCTGATGACGCTTTTCTTCGAGATGCTCCGATCCCCCGACAGAATCATCATCTTCGGCGCCGGACATATCGGTTCCGCAATCACTCCGATCGCAATTGGATGCGGGTTCAATGTCACTATCATCGATGATCGCCCTGATTTTGCTCGTGCCGACCGATTTCCCGACCACACGACCATTGTTTGCAAACATCCCGTCGAATATGCCGGTAACATGCACATGTTTTCATCCGATTCGATCGTCATTTTGACCCACAACCACCGATATGATGCGGATGTCCTCCGTGCACTGCTCAGAAATGAATCCGAACCCCCTCGTTACATCGGGATGATCGGATCGAGGAAAAAAGTCGGAGTAGTTCTTGAAAATCTCGTGAAATCGGGTGTTCCGAAAGGATTACTCGATAGAGTCTATTCACCGATCGGACTCGATATCGGGGGCGACAATCCGACTGAGATCGCAGTGGCGATCATGGCGGAACTGCAGGCGATTCGATATGGAAGATTATCAGAGGGATCTGTCTGCGTCATGAGTGATACAACGCGGTAAGTAGCATCCTGCGCCCGGCTCCAGATAACATCGCCCGGATGCGATCGCGATCCGTCCTCTCAGCAGAACAATTTCTGGCCATCCGAAAAGGGTCATTCCGGTATACGGATTCCAATCCGTCCGACTGTGCAGAGCCACCGGATCGACAGACCGTTGGTGGGTCGGATCCAGAATCACGAGATCAGCATGCGCCCCCACCCGGATCTCGCCCTTCTCTGGCCATAATCCGAATACTTTTGCCGGTCCGGTGCTCATCCGATCGGCCAAAACACTCCAACTCATCCGTCCAGTCTTGACGCCATGTGTTACCATGAGCGGCAGCGAGGTTTCGACTCCCGGAAGGCCGTAGGGTGTCATACGGTAATGATCACCGGCAGCTTGATAAGTCTCAGGAGCAAACACACAGTGATCGGTCCCGATCGTCTTAATCCGGCCGCTGATGAGCCCGTCCCAGAGCACGGACTGTGATTCATTGCTGCGCAGGGGTGGAGCTAGCGCATGGCGGAAACCATCCGGGCGGTCGAAGCGTGATCGATCAAGCAACAGGTAATGCGGGCAGGTTTCAAGCATCAGTTTCGATCCGGCGGCTGCTTCGTATCCCAGTCGGGAACTCAAATGAACGATGTAGATCCCGATATCAATCGAATCTGCTATATAAGCCATTCTGCTTATTGCCTCGGCTTCCGCTGCTTCCGGCCTTGAGGATTCATACCGCTTGAATGAGTCATCCTCTGGTGTCGAGGCTTGAATCACCGTGCTGTCCTCGGCGTGGACGGTCATGATCACGCCGAGATCCGCCAGGCATCGGGCGGCTGCCTCCAACTCTCCATACGTCGTTCTCCGGCCGCTCTCCTCGTATGTCGTGAAAAATTTGAAACTGGTGACTCCGTCGGCGATGGCTGCTTCGATATCAGTCGCCATGGAATCGGACCAACCGCAGATCGTTCCGTGGATCGCCATGTCGATCCGGCTGAACCGTCGTTCGTGGATACGGGAGCGGATGGAATCAGACAGAGACATGGCGGGGGATGGGGTCGAGAAATCGATGGCGGTCGTGACACCTCCGAACAGGGCTGCGCGGGAACCGGCTGCGAAATCATCGGAGGTTGTGCGATCGCCGACCGGAAGTGCGAAATGAACGTGCGGGTCAACGATCCCTGGGAACACGATTTTCCCACAGGCATCAATTTCCGGAGCATCGGCTTCGTGAATGGCCGGGGAGATTTCCGCGATGCGACCGTCCGATATCCGGATGTCCCCGTGAATCAGGGTGTCCGGTGTGACGATCGCACCGCCACGGATGATCCAGTTGTTCGCAGGATGATCAAGATCGGCGCGATACCTCAGGGACGGCCTCCCATGGTCAGCGCCATGACGGCCTTGACGGTATGGAGTCGATTCTCGGCCTCATCATAGATTATAGAGTGTGGTCCGTCGATGACTGCGTCGGTTACTTCCTTCCCTCGGTCCGCTGGAAGCGCATGCATATAGACGACGTCTTTCGATGCGAGTGCCATGCGTTGTTCGTTGCAGATCCAGCTCTTATACTTTTCAAGATTCGCGGACATTTCCTTGGGATCCTGCGTATAGGCGAATCCACCCCAGTTTTTCGGGATCACGACGTGAGCGCCCTTGAAACCTTCATCCATATTATCGACGAACGACAGTTTACCGCCATGCTGTATCGCATTCCGATCGGCTTGTGCCACCAGTTCCGGAAGCAGTGGGAATTCCTTCGGTGCGGCAACCGTGACATCCATCCCGTAACGGGTGAACAGGAGGATCTGGGATAGTGGTACGGACAGTGGTTTCGCATGAGAGGTGGCATATGCCCACGATATCGTGACTTTGAGCCCCTGCGTGGAGCCGAACTTTTCCTGGATGGTCATCAGATCGGCCAACGCCTGGAGCGGGTGATAGAGATCATCCTGGAGATTGATGATCGGGATTGAGCTGTAGTGAGCGACTTCTCGGAGATACTTGTTGCCGATTCCATAAAAACAATTCCGGATTGCAATGCCATGACCGAATCGAGACAGAACCATCGCGGTATCCTTCGCCGATTCGCCATGGGACAACTGCATCTTGTCCGGAGTCAGATCATGAGCGTGTCCGCCGAGCTGGGTGATGCCGGCTTCCACCGAATTTCGAGTCCGTGTGGATTGCTCGAAAAAGATCATGAATGCGGTTTTATCCTGCAGATACCGGTGCGGTTGCCCCATCGCAAACATCAGTTTGAGGTGTTTGGATGTTTCAAGCAGGGTGTCGATTTCTTCACGTGTCCATTCCTGAAGGGTGATCAGGTGTTTATTTCTGAACAATGTCTGCATCCGCTCCTCCTTGTAAAAAGACCGTTGAACGACCTCATACATTATAACATGATGACGAAGTCAATCAAATGAATGAATTACGAGTTAAATCCGGTTCACCCGCGACAAGCCTTCAGGTAAAACGACGGGAAGTGTGCATAGAACAAGGCCGCCATTGTGAGTTGTTCAATTGCGATCCGTTCGTTGGGTGCGTGCGCCCACTCCTCGCGCCCCGGTCCGAATCCGATGCACGGAATCCGGTGAACTCCAGATATCGCCACACCGTTGGTCGAAAATGTCCAGCGACCGACCTCGACAGGACGGCCGAACAGTTCGCTGAATGTCCGTACGCCCGCCTGCACCGATGCATGCGACTCGGGAGTCTTCCAGGCCGGAAACTCCTTCACGACCGGATACACCAGTCCGGTGTGCGTCGGTGTCGTATATTCGGGGACCTCGACTTTGAGTTGCCCGGTCGGATCGAGTCTGCGAATTTCATCGACTGCCTGCCCGGGTGTTTCACCCCAGGTCAA
Organism: uncultured bacterium; assembly: GCA_964472395.1. Lineage (GTDB taxonomy): Bacteria > CSSED10-310 > CSSED10-310 > CSSED10-310 > CALFER01 > CALFER01. Next base: position 14,968 of record CAYYMM010000081.1, read on the forward strand.
CCGGCGATCGAAATAGATCTGGCAGGAGTCCGCCACCGAGCAAAGCGAGGGTGCGGTCGACGTGGCCTGACTGATCGTAATGGAGCCTTTCCCGAGAAATTCGTCGACACCCAAACGCTCAGCCAGCGCCGGGACCTGTCGGATGATCTCGGCCATCTTAATGATCGCATTGTCGCCCCGTTCCGGAGCGGATCCATGTGAACTAACTCCCGGCATGGTCGCTGTGATTTCCATACGTCCCCGCTGCCCCCGGTATAACCGGCAGTCTGTCGGTTCGGTGATCATGACCAGTTCCGGTCGGATTCCCTCCTTCTCAATAAGGTATCGCCAGCACAATCCATCGCAATCTTCCTCCGAAACAGTTCCGGTCATGAGAATCGTGAATTCGGGATCAAGAAGTCCGTATCTCTTCATCAGCCAGCCTGCATACACCATGGATGCCATGCCGCCTTCCTGATCGGATGCGCCGCGGCCCCAGACGAACCCATCCCGGATGTGCCCTGAAAACGGATCGAATTCCCACAGATTCCGGTTTCCGACATCCACCGTATCGACATGCGCATCGAACGCGATCAATCGCGGTCCCGACCCGATTCGCCCGATCACATTGCCGAATGGATCGATTCTGACATCATCGAACCCGACCGTCTTCATTTCGGAAGCGATCCGATGGATCACCCCACCTTCATTTCCACTGGTTGAGGGGATCCGGATCATATCTCCAAGAAACTGCGAAACGTTGTTTTCGATCTCCTGACGTTGCTTTTGAATTTCAATCATGATGAACCTCCTTGCAATCCTTCAACTATAGAAAGCGTATCGATCGGTGGTCAAGAGTGCGCCGTGATCCGATGTGGAAAATCTAGCGACATTCTCACGGAAGATGAACCCGATTCCTTTAATCTATCAGCGGGAGGATGAAGGATGAATATAGCGGCAAGGATCCCTATACCAATGAAGTTGAAAAAGACATATGCGCGTGTTCATATGCCCCACGCCCGTGGTCCGGAGTTCATAGAAAGTGCGCTTCGTGAACTCGAGGTCACGATCGATTGTCCATCTGAGCAACTCGATCGAATCCCACAAAACGGGCCGGTCATTGTCGTTGCCAATCATCCGTTCGGGGCGATCGAAGGCTTAATACTAGCTCTTCTTCTGACGCGACGGCGCGAAGACACCAAAATGCTCGCCAACAAATGGCTCAGCATCATTCCTGAACTCGAACCATTTTTTTTCTGGATCGACCCTTTCGACTCTCGCGATTCCGTAAGGTTCAATGCAGGGTCAGTTCGAAAAGCCGTCGATCACGTCGCAAAGAACGGCCTTCTCGCACTGTTTCCTGCTGGTGAAGTGTCCCATCTGCGTCTGAAAGAGCGCAGGATCACTGACCCGCCCTGGAAGAATTTTGCGGCTCGTCTTGCCGCCCGATCCGGCGCAACGATCATCCCGGTTTACGTCGCCGGCTCGAACAGCATCCCGTTTCACCTCCTGGGTCTCATCCACCCACGACTTCGAACACTGATGCTGCCCCACGAACTGATGAACAAAGCGCGCCAGAGAATCAGTGTCAGAATCGGCCGTCCGATTGTTCTGGATCTGCAGAGCCGTCAGGAACATCACGATCGGACAACCTCATATCTCAGAGCCCGGACCTATTGCCTCAGTCACCATCAATCCTTCAATCCGGCTGTTGTTCGACACCCGACACTCGAGACTGCAGGATCATCGACCCCTGCCATTAATCGAGATGTTCTGAATAGGATTGAATCAGAACTCCGAAATTCCGAGGGTTCGCGACGGCTCAGCGGAGGTGGAGATTATGAGGTGTTTCTGACGACTTCGCGCGCTGCGCCGCATACGATATCCGAGATCGGGCTCCTGCGTGAGTTCACTTTTCGAATGGCTGGAGAAGGTACCGGGCATACGGTGGATCTTGATCAGTTCGACAAGGATTATCTCCATGTGATCTTGTGGAACAATGTCTCAGGACGGATAGCGGGGGCTTATCGAATGGGTCTTGTCGATGAGCAGGTTCGACTCCGGGGAATTGAAGGGATCTACACATCAACGCTCTTTCGATTCAATCGCCGGATCCCGTTGCTTAAAACGCCATCTATTGAACTGGGTCGGTCATTCGTTCTTCCTGAGTTTCAGAAATCCTTCTGGCCCCTCTTTCTTCTGTGGCGGGGTATCGCCCTGTACCTGTCTGAAAATCCTCAATACCGGTATCTGTTCGGTGTTGTCAGTATCTCACCAAGGTACCACCACCGATCTGTTCAGTTGATTCTCTCCTACCTTAAGATGCACCATTTTCATCCAGATTTTCACTACTATGTTACCCCTCGAAATCCGTACCGGTGGCGGCAACGATTCATCCAGGATGACCATTCGATCGTGGAGTTCATCCGTTCGATCGACGATTTATCTGAGGTGATCGCTGACATTGAACCGGAATCTGCAGATATCCCTGTTCTCGTTCGCCAGTATCTGAACTTGGGAGGGAAAATAGTCCAGTTCAATGTCGATCCGCATTTCAACCACACGACCGATGCTCTGGTTGTTGTGGATCTGGCACAAGCACCTCAAGCGGTGATGCAGAAACTGATGGGTAGCGTCAGTTACTCCCGCTGGTCTACTTTTCCCAGCGGATCAGAGAAGGCGTGTAGGGATGAACGAGGTTCGGGTGTTTGGGGAGCACGCGAATCGCATATCCGCAGCGGCCGTGGAATCGCACGTTGATCAATCCGCGATACAGCACCGCCCCATCGGATTGCCCCGCAGGCTGCATCGGGATGATCTCACCATCGATAAACTGATCATCACTGTCGAGTCGCCCGAAATACACCTCGACACTGACGTCCTGGGGGGAGAGGAATCCGAGCCAGACACGGGCACTGATACCAACCTGATCGCCAGATTTGATGTCGGTTTCGCGGTCAAGTGTGCCGTTGCCGATGGCGACCTGAGACCATGCCCGTGTGATACGGTCGCGCCATTGCGCAAGTTCCCGCGCGGCTTTGCACTGCTCGGACAGCAGCGCGGCATGCGCATGCGAGGCATTGATGTAGGAACTCTGTGTGTAATCGATGAGCATGCGGTGGGTGTTGAAATAGGATCCGAGATTCTTGATCGAGGATTTCATCATGCGGATCCATTGCCGCGGGAGCCCCGCCCTGTCTCGTTCGTAAAACGTCGGAATGATGTCGTTCTCGAGCAGTCGGTAGAGTGCTTCGCTCTCGATCTCATCCTGAATCTCGGCGTCCCGATACTCCTCACCCGAACCGATCGCCCAGCCATTGAGTTCGCCATTGCCTTCGACCCACCATCCATCCAGGATGCTGACATTGAGCGCTCCGTTGAGGGCGGCTTTCATTCCCGATGTTCCGGAAGCCTCGAGAGGGCGTCTCGGCGTGTTGAGCCAGATGTCCGTACCCTGGATCAAATACCGGGCGACACAAATGTCATAATTCTCGATGAAGACAACCCGATCTCTGAACTGAGGCATGTTTGCAACCTTGATGATCTGACGGATCAGTTCCTTTCCCGGATTATCCTGCGGATGCGCTTTACCCGCAAAGATGATCTGGACAGGATGGTCAGTATGGTTGAGGATGGCGGCGAGGCGGTCGAGATCGGTGAACAGGAGAGAGGCCCGTTTGTAGCTGGCGAAACGGCGCGAAAACCCGATGGTCAGGGCATGCGGATCGAGCACTTCCTCAGCAGGACGAACCTCACCCGGACTCGCACCCCTCCGGCGCAACTGACGCACAAGACGCTTGCGTGTGAAGGCGATCAGGCGTTCGCGGCGGATCTGATGCACGCGCCACAGTTCGTTGTCAGGAATGTTGTCAACCCGATCCCAGAGCGCCACATTTTCAGGCTCCTCGCGAAACTGCGGACCGATGTACCGTTCGAAAAGATCCCGCATGCCATTGCTGATCCATGACATTGTGTGGATGCCATTGGTGATGCTCGTAATCGGAACTTCATCGAGTGGGAGATCCGGCCACAGAAACTGCCACATCCTGCGTGATGTGTCTCCGTGAAGCTTCGATACGCCATTGCAAAACGCCGACATCCGGAGTGCCAGGACGGTCATTGAGAACACCGTGGATTTACCGGGTTTTTCCTGTCCGAATTCGATGAACTGATCGAGGGTCATGCCAATTTCCTTGGCATAGGTCGTAAAGTACTTCTGGATCAGATCGATTGAGAAGGTTTCATTTCCGGCGGGAACTGGAGTGTGCGTCGTGAAGGCATTCGAGGCCCAGACGATCTCCCAGGCTTCAGGGAATGTGATGTCGTGCGCATCCATGAGTTGTCGGATGCGTTCGATCGCGAGGAACGCCGAGTGGCCCTCGTTGATATGAAACACGGTGGGTGTTACTCCAAGCGCATCGAGCGCTCGAACTCCGCCAATGCCCAAAACGATTTCCTGCCGGATCCGCATTTCTCTGTCTCCACCGTACAGCCGACTCGTAATCTTCCGATACTCCGGATCGTTCTCTGGAAAATTCGTATCCAGAAGATATAAGGGCGTCCGTCCGACCTGGACACGCCAGACGCGCACATACACGTCCTCGTCTTCCAACTCGACGCTGATCTGAATCGGTCGGCCGTTCGCGTCGGTTTCCTGAGTAACGGGCATGTTGTACCAATCGTTCGTCGGATATCGCTCCTGCTGGAAACCATCGTTGTTCAGATATTGCTGAAAGTAGCCTTCCTGGTAGAGGAGTCCGATGCCAACGAGCGGGATTCCGAGATCACTGGAGGATTTGAGATGATCGCCGGAAAGGATGCCGAGTCCTCCGCTGTACACCGGCAGGCATTCGTCCAATCCATACTCGCAGGAAAAGTAAGCGACCAGAAAATCCTTATCCCCCGGATAATTTCGAGCAAACCAGGCCTTTCGAGTCAGATACTCCTGGTAGCGCGAATAGACTCGATCGAGATTCGACAGAAAGCTTTCGTCGTTGCACGCTTCGATGAATTCCTTTTGCGGCAACAGGCCGAGCATCTTGACGGGATTCTGATCCGATTCCTCCCAGTAGTCGATCTTCGATGTCTGACTGGGTTTGTATCCGAGTCGGATGAGGAGGTCGAGTGCTTCGGTATTCCATGAAAACCAGAGGTTCATGGCCAGTTCACGAAGGTGTTGCAAACGATCCGGAATGTTGGTGTGCACGAGGAACGGCTTGATTTTCATTGAAACCTCTTCATTCAAAGCGATGATAGGGTGCAGTCTGATGAAACGCAGGGACAGCACAAACCAAACACATTAACGAAAAAAACGCGGTTCAACAACTTGTTTGAGCAGTGTGATCATTGACAACGCTTGCATTCGCGATGATGATGCTACCTCGGTGGAAAACGACCCATGGACGAAGCACTGACAACTTTTCTGACCGATATCTCCAATCAAGGCGGACGCGCCCTGCTAGTCGGCGGCGCCGTCCGCGATCACCTGCTCGGTCTCCCCATGAAAGATCTCGATTTCGAAGTTTTCGGAATCGATCCCCTCGACCTTAAATCAATCTGCCGTAAACACGGCCATGTCCAACTTGTTGGCGCGGCATTCGCCGTACTGAAGGTCACGCTCGGAAACGGACAAACTATTGATGTCTCGGTGCCCCGGCGCGAACTCCAGGAAGGACGCAGCCACACGTCGTTCAGCGTGCAGGCGGATCCCTGTATGAGTTTCATGGAAGCTGCATCGCGTCGGGATCTCACGATTAATGCAATCAGCTGGGATCCGCTCAACGGTGACATCATCGATCCATTCGATGGACGTTCGGATCTTGAAAAGGGAATTCTCAAGCACGTCGGGCCGAGATTTCGCGAGGATCCACTTCGGGTTTTGAGAATCGTTCAGTTTGCGGCCCGGTTCGGGTTCGCGATCGACGAGGGAACCCGCACGCTGTGCCGGGATATGGTCCAGGAAGGATTGCTCACGACCCTGCCGCGGGAGCGAATCGAGGAGGAAATCCGGAAACTCCTCACACGAGGTTGTCCGGATGCAATCGTCCAGGCCCTGCAATTCGCTCGAGACGTTGGCATTCTCCGTGCCCTTTTCCCTGAAATCGCCGATCTCTCCGGAATCCCGCAGGATCCTCGATATCATTCCGAAGGCGATGCATTCGAACACACGGCTCTCGCACTGAGCCGTTTCCTGGACATCGCTCGTCGTGACGCACTCGACGAAAACCAACGCTGGTATCTCGGACTTTCTGTTCTGTGCCACGATCTTGGCAAGGCTACAACAACCTCCATTGATCCGAACGGGTCGATCCGCTCCTATGGACACGACGAAGCCGGAACGGAACGCGCTCTGAGCCTGCTGAATCGGATCACGAATCACACCCGCACTCTCGAACTCGTGACCGCCCTCACGTCGCACCATATGCGGCCGATGCAGTTGGCAGCAGCCGAGCACGTGTCCGATGCCGCCATCCGGAGACTCGCAAAATCGATCGAACCAGCGTCGATCGCCGATCTTGCTGTGCTGGTCGAAGCCGACTCCCGTGCGTCTGTACGGCCGGACGGAAGCACCGCCGACGACGGACTCCGCTTCCTTCTCGATCGCGCAAACACACTCGGCGTCACCCATCACGCCGCTCCTCCGATCTTCCAGGGCCGCGATCTGATCCGACTCGCTCGAATCAACCTGATCGATCCG
>CAYYMM010000082.1:0-21502 GCA_964472395.1 uncultured bacterium
GCATTCGAAGATGCGCTCGTTCTGACTCCAGATTATGCTGATGCCCTGACCAATCTGGGAAAAATCGCGTATCTCCGGGGTCAATTCGGTAGTGCGGAAGCATTCTGGAGGCAAGCGCTTGAACTAGCGCCGGGATCGGAGGAAGCAATGAGCAATCTGGGAACCCTGGCTGTCGATGGCGGGCGGATTGGGGAAGCCGAGCAGTGGTTTCGGAAGGCGGTTGCGAGTCAACCGTATTACTTCCTGGGCTGGTTGCATCTTGGCCAGATCCTTCTCATGCAGAATCGGTCGGCGGAGGCGGTGATGGCACTTGGGACTGCTGCTGAGTTGGAGGCGGATCATCCGCAAACTCTCTATATGTTCGCTCAGGCACTCGATCAAAACGGCGATCCCCGTGCGCTCGAACAGTGGCGGCGGTATGTGAATGCAGCATCCGATATCCCCGCAGAATCCGAATTTCTCCGAATAGCTTTGGATCGCATCCGGCAGCTCGATCAAACGACAAACTCTATTCAACAATAGATCTCGAGGTTCGACTCTACGACTTCTGTTAAACTGATATCCGGGTCATTTAGATCCAGAAAAGGGGTGTCTGGAGATCACCCACTTCATGGTCCCTTTGATCCCTTTGTGTGCGAGTTGGTTTTTTATCGTGGCGATGTAGTGCCGGTAATCGAGTGATTGAGTCGCCGAGTATTTCTCGATGTAGGGTCTCGGAGCATGCCGATCAGGTGCGGGAGTTGGACATCGGGCCCATTGCCTCAGGAATTCGGTAGTCGTCATTGGATTAAAATGCTCCAAGGCGAATGTATGCGCGGCTTCAGCGCGTTCTTTCAGCAGATCGGGATGGTCCGCCATGAAAAGGAGTGTTTCCACGAAATCGTTCACATCCTGTGATCGGAAGGTGAAACCGAGTTCGCGAGCCCTTATGATACTCGATAACTCGCAGACTTCGGATGTGAAGACGGGCAGTCTGATTTGCATCCAATCCAGTACCCGATTGCGACTTCCGAGAATGGCTTCATAAGAAAGTCGGTCGATGTTGATACCCGCATCGGCGTCTTTCCAGAATGCCGGGACTTGAGCAAAAGGGATCCAGCCTTTCATGATGAAACGGTCCCGAAAGCGGCTCGAATCGATCCTTTTCAGAAAATGCAGGTATGTCAAATCATCGTGGCTTTCAATCTGGCCACCCGTCGATACGAAACGAACCCGGGGATTCCGGCTGAATGCCTCTTCGAGTCCCGTGAACAGAGTGTCGACATCCGTCCATGTGTTGTATCCGCCGCTCCACAGTAGAACAAAGTCATTGGGATCCACTAGCACTCCACGCAACTCGGAAGGTGAGATGGATTCGCGGGGAGGAAGCTGATCATTTGTTGCGCAGGGGATGGTGTGAACAAAGAGATATCCCGTGGTGGATTTACTCAGGCGTCCACGCGTTCCGAGTTCTCCGATCGTCGCAAAACGTTGTGGTTCGGATACAACCGAAAAGATATCCGCTCGATCCAGAACGGTCTGTTCCAGTTTCCACATCTGATTCAGATAGTAGTCGTCGTTGAACACATACGACTTCGTCTGGGCCTCGGCCATCAGATGCCCGAAGAGATCGGCCCAGAACGGGCGATCCGATCGGATGGAGGCGGCCACGGAAGAAGGGTACACGGTCGCCCCGATGATACAATCCGGACGGAAGTTGTCGTGAATCCGCTGCAGCCATTCATAATCTTCGAATTTCGTCTGATCCAGTGAATAGTATGTCATCGAATCGAGTTCGGTTGCTACGACAGGAGGAAGCGGATTGTTGGAGTAGGCGGCGAGATGACGGCTGCAGATCAGGCAGATCCGGTGACCGTCTTTTTGCAAAGAAGAAGCGAACTGCCAGGTCCGCTTTCCGGGTCCCAGCGTATGTGTTTCGTTTTCAAACGGCAGGGGACACATCCCCAGCAGTAGAATCCTGCTCATCGCGTCCTCCTCAGAAACCCACGGATCATCGCCCAACCGAAAAGCGGAAGGCATCTGCCGTATGCGTTCAGGAGCGGAATCACCTGTTCTCGAGGTAGAAATTGGCGGATCCAATCGATCTCGAATCGGCGAAACGTCCCCAGTAAATACCGGATGTTATGGTGTTTGAGGATGAATTTCAGACGATTCCGGTGATACATAGTGTAGAATCGACGACTGAGCTTTCCGGTGGAGGTGGATTCAAAGTGCAGGAGACTGGATCCCGAAACATACCGAACCCGGAAACCCGCGCGGATGGTGCGCAGACAAAAATCGAGTTCCTCAAAATAGGCCGGATGAAAACGCTCATCGAGAACTCCGATCCAATCAATCAGTTGTCGTTTGAAAGCGAGACAGGCTCCGGTCACATATTCACAATCCTGGTTCAGATCATACTGCCCCTCATCCGGTTCGCCTGCTCCAAGGTGATTTGTTAGACCGTTGGGATGCACAATTCCGCCGGCGTGCTGGAGGTGCTTTTTATCGGGATCGAGTATCTTCGAGCCGGCAATGGCAACTTTGGGTTGGGAAACGAGTTCTTCAATCAAGGCACGGATACAACCTTGCAGGAGAACCGTGTCTTGATTTAGTAGCACGATGACATCACCCTTACAGTGCGTGATCCCCCTGTTGACGCCACGCGCAAATCCCAGGTTTTTTGGATTTCGAATGAGACGAACATCCGGGAAGGATCGATCGATATAATCGGCTGATCCGTCGTGTGATGCATTGTCAATGATGCAGATCTCAATGTTCTTGTAATCCTGAGATCGGATCGACTCGATGCATTCCTTCAAGTAATTCATCCCATTCCACGAAACGATCAGAATGCTCGTGAGCGGATCAGGCTTCGGAAGCGTGAGATCCGGTGCAGATCGTGCGGGAGTGAGTGGGACACCAGAGGCTCCTGATCCGGTTTGTTGATGCTTGCGGATTTCGGATTCGATGTGATGGATATAGTGCTCGAGTTCCACGATATGCTTGTTTCGATTTGAAGCTTCATTTTCTAGATGAGATAGATACTCGCGGGATGTGATAACGATTGGCAGATCCCGTAAGCGCCCGTCTGGCTGATCCGGAGCGTGTGACGGGGCCTTGAGCCAGCGTTGGAAAGGACGTGTCGTGTTCGAAAATGAGTATTCATCGATAGCTGTTGTGCGTATGGCCTCAGATGCACTGCGGAGCTTTTCCGGGTGAGTTGCAAGGTCGACGATCGCATCGGCGAGGGCTTCCGGTTGATGAAGGGGATAGGAAAACGCGTACCCTTTTGCCGGGAGCGTTCGGGAGAGTTCACACAATTCGCCGATCAATGCCGGCAAGCCGGCGCGCATCCAATCCATGACCCGGTTTTTCGAGCCGAACAACCCCTCATACATAAAATGATCGATGTTGATACCGATGTCAGCCTCGAAATAGTAATCGCCAACCTCTGCCTTCGGAAGCCAGCCTTTCAAAATGAATCGATCGCGGTTCGGCGATCGATCCACATGCCTGCAAAACTCGGCATACGTTATTTCGTCATGCCCTTTGATCGCTCCGCCCGTCGAAACGAAGTACAGTTTCGGGACGCGACGCATGGCGTTATCAAGGGCGGATACGAGAGTAGGTATGTCGGTCCATGTGTTGAAACCACCGCTCCAGAGTACAATGAACGCGTCGTCCGGAACGTCGATGCCGCGTACTCGCCTAGTGAGATGCGTTAAAGGTTCTGGGTCAATCGCGCACGGTATTGTGTGGCAGAATTGATATCCGGTCGTTTCTGCTGTCAATCGACCAATCAAGCCTAGCTCTCCGGCTGTCGCCAGCGCTTGCGCGTTACTGACGGTGGAAAAGCAATCTCCGCTGTGGAGTGCTTTGAGTTCATGCTCGAGAAAATGCGTGAGGAATGAGTTGTCTCGATAGCGATGCATCTTCGCCTGAGCTTCCGCCATCACATGCCCGAACAGATCAATCCAGATCGGTGCGGTTGTCTTCAGGGAAGGGAGAACAGAGGTTGAAAAAATTGTCGCTGCAAGAATGGCATCGGGATTGAATTCGTCGTGCAGATCTTGAATCAGCCGCGGATCTCGATACTCCTTTTCGGCGAGATTAAAACTGGTGATGTGTCCATGTTCCGTTCGGAGGATTCTCGGGAGATTTCCTTCATATACAAACGGGATGCGACATCCGATGAATCGGATATCACAGCTAAGGGGTTGCATGAACTGCCATGCGCGTATTCCAGGGCCGTAGTTCTTTTTTTCGTTCTCGAATGGGAGAGGAACGAAACCGAATACCAGAAGTCGTGTCATGATTCAGTGTTCCCGATGGTCATCGAGGGCTGGGGCGGAGATATCAAATCGAGAAGCTTCTTCTGAAGACGTGTGATGGTACGATCAGCTTCCGCTCGCTGATGACGTAGTCGCGCGATCTGACGGATGAAATCCTGTCTTCGTTTATCGAGATGGGATATCCTGCTTTCAAGTCGACGGCATTCACCGGTAACGAGTTCGATATGTTTGAGCTTTCGCTGAATCTCGATCTGGTGATCCCGTACGTAATCCTCTAACTGATTCATTTCAGACTGTTTTTGGGCGATTCCGTTCGACAGGTTCATACATTGTTCTGTTAAAGAATTGATATGAACAACTTTCGCATCGAGTGATGATTCCAATTTGAGCGTGTATTCATTTCTGATATTCAATTCTTCGGATAGAAGTTCGTACTGAGTCGCCAGATTCCGATAGGATTCTTCTAGTCTGGAAAACGTGCTCTGGAGTTCCTCACGCGATCGAGTGATGCTTTCGATTTCGTTCCGCGACTCGATCAATGCGCTCGTAACTCGAGTGGTTTCTAGCTTCATTGTATCTATCTCAACAATCCGATCTGCCACTTGTTTTTCGAGATGTGATGCATACTGTGCCAGATCAGATTGTTGAGCGAACGCATCTTTGAATCCTTTAACGAGGGCCTCGAGATCCAGTTGTGGTGATGGAATGCAGTCGGTTGGAACGGCTTCGGGTAATAATGAATCGGATGCTGCGATCATCAACCTGTAAGTCGGATCCCGACAAGTTTCACCGCTCGATATTGTGTTGAAAAGCAGCCGAATCGTATCGATGATCGGTTGAGGTGTCGGGAGAATTGAGAGCGCTGCTTCAATGAGAGAAATCAGGAACCAGAGATCAGAATGAAAGCAAGGGTAGATCCGTACGTGTTTATAGAATTTTCCAAGTTCGTTAAGAATTGGTATCGGATCGACGAGACCGAATTTGAGATGTTCTTCGAGAAAGGGATCCGGTTGACCTCTCAGCATCGTTTCGATCCGGTTCAGTGCGGATTCGCGGAGTCTGTTATGCAGAGTGTCGACAGGGAAGGATAGGACGACGCCTGTTCGGGCGCATCGAGCCAACTCAGTAACAGCGACCAGCCGGGATGCGGCGGGGATATGCTCGAGAACATCGATGGAAACGGCGATGGCAAACTGTTTGGATCGAAAAGGTAAATCCGGCAGAGCGGCAGGAATGCAGGGAAACTTTGTGGATGTAAGACTCAGATCGATGCCGATAATCGGATTGGGAAGATATTCAGATAGATACCCCTCTGCGCATCCTACATCGAGAACTGAAACATTATCACCTTTTGTCAACGCTGTCACGAATGCAGCGGTATATAGAAATCGGAAGTGTTTATCGGGGGAGTGAGCGGACATAACAGAGACTTGTCTTACATGGACTTCGAGGCCCCTGTCAAGCAGAGTGGACAAGTTGAGACGAATATGTTAGAAACGAGGTCGAGTTTGATCAAGGAGGATCGCATGAAACAAGTTGTATCGAGTGTCTTATTCCTGATAGTACTGACCGGCGTTGCATGGTGTGCGGATGCCCCTGCTTCGTCAAGCGATATCAAGTGGATCGATATCACCGAAAAGGTCTATGCCGGCGCATCGGACAGCCCCGGTTGGGAGCAGGATTCGAAGGGCCAGATTTTTAAAGATGAAACCCAGATGTTTCTGAAAATCGTGACCGCTCAATTCGGAACCTTCAAGGTTGATCTAAAAAACCAGAAGATCTTCGAGTTGAAGGCCGATGGTGGGCAGACCGAACTCGCGGAAACCAGTATCCTGCAAAGGGATCATGGCATGACCTTCGTCATGAAAACTCCGAAAGTTAAAATTCGCGGGATGATCAAAGAAAAAGTCGAAGGGATGAAGGGTATCTCAGGGATCAAGGGTGTAATGTAGCACAGCGGATCATTCCCCCTTTTGGGTTCATCAGTTCTTCCGAAACACATCTGCATTCGAAATGATTCGATCCGTTGAGTTGTGGTGTCGCCCATTACGATCGCCCAGGCTCGGCTATCACATACAAAGATGTGATGAGGGATTGTCGAACTTTATCCTGGGATCCGGTTCCGTTCTGCGAGGTGGAACGTGAATGTGCCGGGAAATATCGTTTTGTTTGATATGCAACGGAAACAATGGTAGTTTCAATCTGTGAATTTCCAGCGTGTCGCAGTGAGTTAAAACCACGGTAAGTTAGCGGGTTGAGGATGTACACCCTGAATCGTTTTGCAACCGGCATTGTCATGACCACCCTCATGCTTCTGCTCGTCGTGCAGGTGTCGGTTTGTGCCGAAGCGCCGGATCCCGAGGAGTTGGTCGATCTTTGGGGAGCCCAGAAGGAAAGCTTCCTTGATCCTCGTCCCGGTACGACAGCCCTTGATTCACGGATGTATGCAATCTGGGATCGCCTCCTCGATCAGGGTATTTCGCGATCTCCCTGGATGGCGATGGCTTACACCGTTGAAGGCCAGGCGTTAATGACACTGGATCAGAGTCGAAAAGCGCTGTGGTCGTTTCGAACAGCGCTCGATTTCGACCCAGGTTATCTACCGGCAATCCGCGCACAATTCCTGTCGTCCTACAGAACTGGTTTTGGAGCACTGCTGCAATCGATCAAAGCCTACTTGATGGCTCGAACGGTCCATCTCAATTTCTGGAACAGGTGCCTTGTCTTTGCAAACCTGTTCCTGGTTCTGGTTTCAGCGATCACTGTGTTTCTTGTCGTGTTTGTTGTGACGATGACCATCCGCTTCACGCCCCTGTTACTGCATGATCTCAGTGAGCGCTTTCCCTTGATCTCCAATCCAATGCTCGAACGCAGCATCATCGTGGTGCTGTGCATCCTGCCACTGCTACTTGGTCTGGGATTGTTCTGGAATTCCATCTGGCTCCTGGTCCTGCTTCATTCATATTTCAAGGTCAGGGAACTTCGTTTTATCTGGTTTATCGTGGCACTTTTGTTTGCCATCATCCCGTTGCAACTCGCACGTGTGGCCGTTTTGCAGGCATCTGAAGATGGTTCGATCGCTGCGTTGACCCATGCTCAGGACGGTGGGTATTCGGAAAATGTAATCTCGGTTCTCGAATCGATCCGAAAACTCAATCCAGAAAACGCAAGGATGCGCTTCGTCGCGGGAATGCTTTATAAGAGAGGATCACATTATTTTGAAGCACTTCGGGAGTATCTCGAGTATGTCAGGATGGATGACACCGATCCCAATGGCCATATCAATCTCGGTAACATTTACTTCATCCTAAACAATCTGAACGAGGCGATTGCCGAATATCGAAAGGCCGAGAATCTTGCGCCGGAAAATGCAGCAGTCTATTTCAACCTGTCGAAAGCATACTTACATCAATTTAAATTCCAGCAGGCATCCGAGATGCTCAAGAAAGCAGGCGATCTGGATTCGCGTTTGGTTACTCAGCACACAGAACTGCCGACCACAACTCCGAATCGCATGCTGATCGATATGACGATCCCTAATTCTTGGATCCGGACAGAATTGTACCGATACTGGACCACAGCTCTCGTGGATGAAACCCAGTACTGGCAACGACCTGGACCATGGCTGACCATCGAAGGTTACCTCGTCACCATGGTCGGACTCGTGATAACTTTGCTTTTATTGCTTGCTTTGAGAGATCGCATCGTTCGCGCCGGATTCTGTGCAATGTGTTCCCAACCTCGTTGCCGGATCTGCTCAAAGGATGGGGACTCACAGTATTGTTCGCACTGCCAGCTCGTTTTCTTGAAAAAAGGTCAGATCGATTCAAAGGAACGGGAGAAGAAGATGCGGGAGATTGGTGTTCGTGTGGATGTGAAGCGCCGAACGGCTCTCGCGTTGACGATCGCATTTCCCGGATCCGGCGATCTATATCTGGGACGTTTCTGGAGAGGATTCATGATCGGGTTTCTGTGGATTATCAGCATTTTTTACGTGCTGTATTCCAACCATAGGTTGATGATCCCAAATGAGTTCATCTCGATCGGACAAAACCTGGAACTGACTCTTTGGTTTTTACTTATGGTGGCAATCTATACCATTTCGATGGTTCTGATGATCAGGGAGAAGCAGGATTGAAGATCCAGATGGAAGGCAATCTGGCCGAACGGCCATTTTTCCGAGTTGTTGGGGACATCATACGACTCAAGGCAACCGGGATCTTGATCGTTCAGGGTGAATTCAACACCGTCTATTTGAGTTTTGAGAATGGACTGTGTGTATCTGTTGAAGTAACGGGCGGCCGCGAAGACATTCCGCTGGGGCAACTTATGGTCAACCGCGGATATCTGTTGCAGGATCAGGTGAATGCGCTGCTCGAGGAACAAAAAAAGAGTCTCGTGAAATTCGGGTTTCTCGCAAGGCAATCCGGGCTTGTAACCACCATACAATTGATGGAAGTCCTCGAAGATCAGATGCTCCTGCATATCGCACCGTGTTTCACCTGGCTGCGTGGGTTGTTTCATTTCCGGTATGAAGATTCAGTATTGTACGACAAGGATTCATCAAGACCCATTGATCTCTCGGAATTTGTCGATGTCGGAGACGTGATTCTCAAGAATTGGTCATGGATGTCCAAACGAATTGCAGATCCGGATTTGATCCCGGTCCCGGTGCCGGGCGTCCGTGTCCTGCCACCGGGTGTGCAATTAGAGGCATTTACCGGGCCCGGAACCCCTCCGGTTGTTCTGACGCCGGAAACCGAGCGCGTGTATCACCTTATCGATGGTATCCGGTCAATCCGTTCGATCTTGGATTGTTGTCGGCAGTTCGAATTTTTTTCGGTCAAAGCTCTGATTGATCTCGAAGACACCGGCGCGATTCAGATTCCGATGCAGGAGAGAAAGAAGGAGACAAGACAGCATGATTGGGATTCAATCGTTTCAACGATCGCATCCCAATCAAAAACCGTTCTTGCTGCGATCGCTGCAGTCGTCGGGATCCTGGTGCTACTCGTCGTCCCGATCCGACTGCTGCCTCCAATCACGCTGGAAGCTCCCGCTCGCGAGAAGACCATACTGACCAAATTGCAGACACAACGGGTCCAGTATGCTCTGGTGGCCTACTATATCGTCAACCGGCGTTTCCCTGATTTCGCATCTGAGTTGATCGATGGCGGATATCTTCAGGAACACGATCTGATCGATCCTTACGGATCCAAAGTGTTTTATAAGAAAAGCAAAACAGGATATATTGTTGCATGCCAGGGGGAAGATAAAGTCTGGGCGACGGCCGATGACTACAAAGTCGAGGAACGTGAGTTCCAGATCGAGAGTGGAAGTTTCTTCCCGAAATGAACGATTCGCATCTGCGCATGTCAGGGAGGACATCATGATGAGACGTTCCGGATTGTTCTGCTATCTTGCACTGTTAACTTTACTTCTTGCCGGTTGTGCCGAGGTTGGACCGCAGGAAGGCGGCGTCCGCACGACATATCTTGGATTGGGCGGTGGCTTAGGTGAAGCGGAATGGTTCAAACAGGGAATCAAAACCAAGTCACTGAAACCTGGACTCTTTTTCAGCATTCCGCATCTCACACATGTTGAAATCTATCCTGTCAACGAACTTCAGTATCATATGTTCAAGGACAATCCCGCCGGGCGTGATGATATCTTCTTCAAGACAAAAGACGGTCAGAAAGCCTGGATCGATGTGTCGGTCCGGTACAGATTGTTGTTCGAAAAGTTGCCGATTCTTCACCGTGAAATCGGTCAAAACTACATTGAGAATGTCATCCGGCCTCCCATTCGAGCCCTCGTCGGCAATAAATTCGGTGAGTATTCCGCTGAGTCCATTTATGATGGATCCACTCGGCAGGCCGTAGCTGATGAAATCAAGAAAACAGTGAACGAGGGCACAGCAACTCAGCGTGGAAGTCGCGAATATGGTCTTGAAATCATCGAGGTTTTGTTCCGTCGATTTGAGTTCACCGAGGAATATCAGGCTGCAATCGAGCAGAAACGAATCGCCTCGGAGCAATATCTCGCTGCAGTCGAAAACGCCAAACGGAGAGAAGCGGAGGCAACGGGAGAGAAATTGGCGTTAATTCAACAAGCCGAAGGTGAATCCGCAAAAATCAAGCTGGAAGCAGATGCGGATCTTTACGCGAAACTCAAGGAAGCGGAGGGCATCGAGGCGGTCGGTCTTGCAGAAGCCAAATCCCAGCAGGCACTCGCCGGTGCACTCGGTGGAGGTGATGAAGTCGTGCGACTCGAGTTCGCCAGAAAACTGGCTGAAAGTTTCCAGGTTTGGGGCGTTCCCACGGGTGGACAATCCCAGGCGTTCCTGGATCTGTCCGGTCTGTTTGGATCGATGATTCCGCAAGGATCGATGAGGCCCGAATCCAAACAACCCTCGGTGACGAACTGATCTTATGCCGGTCGAAACACGACATCTTTCGATTGCAACTGCCGGCAATACTCAGATTCTTGATATTACGGCATCCATCGAAGCCGAATTGTCGCAATGCAGTCTGCAGAACGGCATGTTGCTCGTTTTTGTTCCGGGCTCCACGGCCGCTGTCACGACCATCGAGTATGAATCTGGAGTCATTCAGGATCTTAAGCAGGCTATCGAAACAATCATCCGAAAGGATATCCCATATCAGCACGATGAGCGATGGAATGATGGTAATGGTCATTCACACGTGCGAGCTGCTTTTCTCGGACCCTCGCTCATCATTCCCTTCACCGGGAAAAAGCTACTTCTCGGAACCTGGCAGCAGATTGTCCTGATTGATTTTGACGTGCAACCGCGCCAACGGCAGATGATCGTGCAATTGATCGGAGAATGACCATGACATCCGATGAGCCGAAGTATCAGATTTCCGTGATCGCTCAGATGCTCGATGTGCATCCTCAGACACTCCGGACATATGAACGCATGGGGCTCGTGATGCCACCCAGAAGTGCCGGGAATACGCGACGTTTTTCGGACCGGAACATCGAGGAAATCCGATCAATCCTTAATCTGACTCGTGAACTCGGTGTGAATCTGGCCGGAGTTGAAGTCGTTTTTCGGATGAAACAGCAGATCTGCGAGATGCAGCAGGAAATCACCGATTTCGTGCTCAGACTGAAAGCATGCACGACTGATCTGCCTCCCGATGCCGTTGCAGTCGTGAACGACGTGCTCTCCCAATCAGATCTCGCCTGCATCCGCCAGGCCCTCGATGCGATCGATTCTCTCGGCGGATCGACACCATGAAATCAGAAGAATCGTCTCTTGGTAAGTACCTTAATGAAATCAAGAAGTTCCCGAAATTACAAAGGGAAGAAGAATCCGATCTCGCATATCGTATCAAGGCGGGGGATTCCGAAGCGCTCCAGAGGCTTGTCGAGAGCAATCTTCAGTTCGTCGTTCTGATCTCCCGGAAATACATCAGCAGCGGACTCCCTCTACAGGATCTGATCAACGAGGGAACAATCGGCTTAATCGAGGCAGCAAAACGATTCGACCCGGAGCGTGGTGTCAAATTCATCACATATGCAGTCTGGTGGATCCGTCAATCGATCCTTTACGCCATCGCCGAAAAATCCGGAATCATCCGGCTTCCTCCGAAACAGGTGGCACTCGTCTATCTGATTAAAAAGAAGATCCAGACCCTGACGCAGAAACTGGGTCGAACGCCGATGCTGGACGAGGTAGCCGCAGAGATCAATCTTCCGGTGTCAGAAATAGAATCCTTGCTTACGATCACGCAATCAGTCCTCTCCCTGGATCCGTCTCCGGAGGATGAGGACGAAAATGGATATGCCATCACGGTTGTCGATCAGAACGCCATCCCGGTCGATGATAAGGTGATGGAAGATACCTTCGTAAATGAAGTGGAGCTTCTTTTGACATGCCTGGACGATCGAGAAAAAGAGATTATGAAGCTGCATTATGGGCTGGACGGGACGATGTTGACTTTACAGCAGATCGGTGATCGATTCGGGTTGACTCGCGAGCGTATTCGCCAGATTGAACAGCGCGCCATCAAGAAACTAAAACGACTCGCACTGAAAAATAACCTGCGCGATTATCTTAAATGACATATCGATAAGGGAGAGGAAGGATCATGACGGTTCTTGTTGTTGGATCGATCGCTCTGGATTCGGTTAGGACACCCCACGGAGAGTGCTCCGAGATGTTGGGAGGGTCCGCAACGTATTTTTCACTGGCGGCTGCACATCTGTCTCCGGTCAATATTGTCGCTGTCATCGGAGAAGATTTCCCCGAAGACTATCGAAAACGTCTTGCCGCTCGCAACATCAACCTTGATGGTCTTCAGATCGCGCGGGGTAAAACCTTCAGGTGGGCGGGAACCTATGCGGGATCGATGAATGAAGCCAGTACATTGAAGACTGAACTGAATGTGTTTGAGGGGTTCGATCCGGTACTTCCGGATCATTATCGAACGATTCAATGGGTATTTCTCGGCAACATCGATCCAGAACTACAACGCAAGGTCATGTCGCAGATAACAGGACATCGCCTGATCGCTCTCGATACCATGAACTTTTGGATTACCGGGCATCGGGAGTCTTTGCTTGACACGTTGAAATCGGTGGATTTGGCGATCATCAACGAGACGGAATTGAAGATGCTTACAGGAGAACACAGCATTCCGAAAGCAGCGATGGCAATGACCCGTCTGGGACCTCGGACGATCGTGATCAAACGAGGTGAATATGGATGTATCCTGTTTCATGAAGGATCATGGTTCTGTGTCCCGGCTTTTCCGGAACCCAATGTTGTTGATCCGACCGGGGCAGGGGACAGTTTCGCTGGAGGGTTCATGGGTTCGTTAGCCCGTTCCGGTTCGGCAGATTATTTGAGCCTGAAGCGTGCAGCGGTCATGGGATCGGTCATGGCATCTTACAACATTACTTCGTTCGGTCCTTGGCGTCTTGCTGAGCTGCAGCCTGATGATATCGCACGGCGATTTACCGACTTCCGAGACCTCGTGACACTTTAACTTGCCGAGGAATCCCCTTGAGGTTCCAACGCGTGCTTCAACACTTCCTCGACGCGAGCGGCAAATACGAATCGAACTGCTTTCGTTACATACTCCGGGATTTCCTCGAGATCTTTTTCGTTTCGTTTCGGTAGAATGACACATCGGATTCCTGCACGATATGCGGCAAGAATCTTCTCTTTGATTCCTCCAACCGGAAGCACATTGCCTCGGAGGGTAATCTCACCCGTCATAGCCAATCGATCCAGCACTTTTCGCCGAGTCAAAAGTGATACCAGCGCGGTGACGATTGTTACACCCGCCGACGGTCCATCCTTGGGTACTGCTCCTTCCGGAACATGGATATGAAGATCTGCGGATTCGTAAAAATCTGGTGCAATCCGATATTTAGATGCGATGGATCGTACATAAGATAGCGCTGCCTGAGCAGATTCTTTCATGACATCCCCGAGTTGTCCGGTGAGTGCGAGTGTCTTTTTGCCTGACATGATACTGGCTTCAATGAAAAGAATATCTCCTCCCGTCGGCGTATACGCTAGCCCGATTGCGACACCAGGTTCACGGGTCCTCGCTTCTATTTCGGAGAAGAATTTGATGGGTCCGAGGTATTTTCTGAGGAGAGCGGGGGTGATCGAGGATGGCTCCGTTCGGCCCTCAACAATTTCGCGCGCGATCGCTCGACAGATCGAGGAAATCTCGCGTTCGAGATTCCTGACCCCGGCTTCTCGGGTATACTCCTGCACAATCTGGCGAACTGCCGTATCAGTAAAACGAAGCATCTTCCTCGATAATCCATGTTCGCCAAGTTGCTTCGGTATCAGATGGGTTCGGGCTATCTGTAGCTTTTCTTCAATTGTGTAGCCCGAAAGCTGAAGTACTTCCATACGATCTCGCAGAGCCGGGGGAATTGTCTCGAGGATGTTGGCAGTGGTGATGAACATAACCTTGGAGAGGTCAAAGTTCAGATCAAGATAATGGTCTGAAAAAGAGTAATTCTGCTCAGGATCGAGAACCTCGAGCAATGCAGATGCAGGATCGCCACGAAAGTCCATTCCGATCTTGTCGACTTCGTCCAACATAAACACCGGATTGTTCGATCCGGCTTTGCGCAGGCCTTGAATGATTCTTCCAGGAAGAGCGCCAATGTAAGTTCGCCGGTGTCCTCGAATCTCTGCTTCATCACGGACTCCTCCAACCGAGATTCGGATGAATTTGCGGTTCATCGCCCGCGCAATAGATTTACCTAGCGATGTTTTTCCGGTTCCGGGTGGACCGACGAAGCAGAGAATCGGACCTTTCATATCGGGCTTCAGATGGCGTACTGCAATGTATTCGACTATCCGTTTTTTGACTTTTTCGAGACCGAAGTGATCTTCATCGAGGATTTTCTGAACGATTCGCGTATCGAGATTGTCTTCAGATGCATTGGCCCACGGGAGATCGACAATCCAATCGAGATAGGTTCTTGAAACGGTGTATTCCGCTGCTGCCGGAGGCATGCGTTTCAACCGGTCAAGTTCTTTCATGGCTGTTTCGAGGGCTTCTTTGGGCAGATTCGCTCTTTCGATTTTTAATATCAGTTCCTCGAGTTCGGTCGTCCGATCGTCTGCTTCTCCCAATTCCTTCTGCAATGCCTTCATCTGCTGACGCAGGAAATACTCGCGTTGTGCTTTCTCCATTTCATCTTTAATCTGAGTCTGGATCTTGTTGCCCAATTCCAGGATTTCGTGCTCGCGATTCACGAGGACATTGATACGTTCCAGTCTCTTCACTACGTCGATGATTTCGAGAATCTCCTGGCGTTCTTCAAGGCTCAGATTGAGACTTGAGGCGATGATATCGGCCAATTTACCCGGTTCAGTGATGTTCTGGATGATCAGATTGAGTTCCTTGGGGATATTCGGAGAGTTCGAGATGATGTTTTTAAACATGATCCTGATGTTACGCATGAGGGCATCGGCGCGGATATCAGGACTGAACTGATCGTTTACGGTATCGATGCGGGCACGATAAAACGGGGATGTTTCGAGATACTCGCGGATCCGAATCCTGGACATACCTTCGATCATGATACGGACTGAATCATCGGGCATTCGGATCATCTTGATGATTTGTGCGACAATGCCGACCGTGTAAATCGCATCTATAGCAGGATCTTCGTCTTCAGGATTTTTCTGTGCGACCAGGCCGATCAGGCGATCCCCCTCCAACACCTTATTGATCATGTGGATCGATTTTTCGCGAGCGATGAGCAGCGGGATGACCATGGTCGGATACACAACCGTTCCACGCAACGGCAGTATCGGAAGCACATCCGGAATTCCCGGTTTTTCCTTGCTTTCGAGAATATCCGAACCTAAAAGGTCTTTCTCGGGAGTGCGATCCTGCTTCGTTGTCTTCTTTCCTCGTTTTTCTGCCATTTTCTCCATCCTGTTCTGGGCAATGTTCAGTCCGTAATCATTATCGAAAGATTCGCATGTTGGCAAACGCGAAAAAACGACACGCTGATCATTTACTGAAGGTGGGTTTGACCTGAAGAGGGGGAGGTGATAGAAGAAGCTGTTCGGCTCCCTGACCGACGGAGAATCTATGCAACACGGGATTTTTGTGACATTTGAAGGGATCGAAGGATGCGGCAAGTCAACGCAAGCCAGAATGCTCGAGGATTTCCTGCGTACGCGAGGATATCCGGTTGTGCTGACTCGAGAGCCTGGTCATGGTGACTTCTGTCAATCGATTCGATCGATCCTGGTGGGAGGGGCTGCCGAGAAAATCGATGCGTTGACGGAACTCTTTTTACTCGAAGCGGACCGCACACACCATGTCAATCGATTCATTCGTCCCGCATTGAATCAGGGACAAGTCGTGATCTGCGATCGATTCTCTGATTCTTCTCTTGCCTATCAGGGATACGGAAGAGGAATTCCCATCGATTTCGTGAATCGTCTCAATGTGGCTGCTACATCCAACCTGACTCCCGACTTGACCATCATCCTCGATCTCGATACCCATTTCAGTCTGGAACGATCTCAGACACGTCTTCGACAGCAGGATCTTTTCGACAAAGAGGGGCGGTTCGAGCGTGAAGGGATGAGTTTTCACCAGAGAGTACGCGAGGGATATCTGAAGATCGCCCATGATGAACCTCAGCGTTGCCATGTATTTGACGGGACTCTCGATATCGATAGTCTATCTCAGCAAATTTCCCGCCTGGTGCTGTCGCGCCTGGCCCGGTTTGTACAGATCAAGGATATTACCGGCTGAATATGATCGAAGTGATAGAATTGTTTGTTCGAGGTAACTCTTTTCCGAGTCGGTATGCGACTCAGAAGATCCCGCTCAAGGCGGGAGATTGCTGCCTGGTCGAAAGTCCGATCGGCATCCAGATCGCCCGAGTCAAGGGGCCGGCGCGTTTCCACAAGGATAAGTTCATCCAGGAAAAGCTACCGAAGGTTCTGCGAAAGGCTTCGGAAGATGATCTCAACCATCTCCTACTGTTGGAGAAACTGGAACAAGAGGCTTTCGATTACTGTGCTCAACGAATCGCTTCGCGAGGACTGGCGATGAAGTTGATCCGAGTCGTATTCGCCTTCGATCAATCGAAGGGACTCTTCATGTTTACCTCGGAAAATCGCGTTGACTTCAGGGAACTCGTTCGGGATCTCGCCCATCAATACAAAAACCGGATCGAAATGAAGCAGGTGGGTGTCCGCGATGAGGCGCGGATTCTGGGTGGAATCGGAAACTGCGGATGCGTGTTGTGCTGCACGACTTTTCTCAGAGACTTCCAACCTGTTTCAATTAAAATGGCGAAGGATCAGGGGTTGAGTCTGATCCCATCAAAAATTTCAGGTGTCTGTGGTCGCCTGATGTGCTGCCTCCAGTACGAGCATGCGCATTATGCCGAGCAGATCAAACAGCTGCCGCGAGTCGGGAAACGCGTAAAAACCCCCAAGGGAGAGGGCCGGGTCAGACAACTCAATATCCTGAAGGGGAAGGTTCTGGTTGAGTTGGCCAATGAGGAACTGGAAGAGTTCAATGGTGATGAAATCCAGCGTGTATTGCGTCCGGATCAGCAGGTTGAGGACACGGCGGCTGCAATGACCGACGATGGTCTTTCCGATCTCCCCTCCGAAGTCGATCCGATGCTCCCGGTCATCCCTCCTGAAGATCCCACTGAGCCCCTCCCGACAGATTGATCACCGCCAGCAGTCATCGTTTCCCGAAAATCCGGATCAGTTGTTCGAGAATCCTTTCTGCGTGCATGCTTCGGGATGCCTTGATCAGGACCGAATCCCCTTCTCTGAGTACCGTCGCGACCGCCTCGGAAGCCGCTTCCCCTGTTTCGAAATGAAATGCGACAGCTCCATTCCCAAGTGCTTCCTCCCACGCCAGTTTCATTTTTTCGCCAAAGAAAAATCCGATATCGATGGGGAGTTCCGCGATCAATCGACCGATCGCACGATGCTCGACGTCGGATATATCACCGAGTTCCAGCATGTCTCCCAGGATTGCGACGGTCCGACCGTCTCCAGCTATCTCCCGTAGCATCGTCAGATTGCTTCTGACCGATGCCGGAGCGGCATTGTAGCAGTCATCGATGATCGTCATCCGATTAAGTTGAAAAACCCGACATCGATGAGGCGATAACCGAGCATCGGAGAGTCCCTTCCGGATCTCATCGGCCGTGCACCCGATCTGATGAGTGACACACAGGGCTGCGAGTGCGTTTAGCACATTATGTCGGCCGGGAAGAAGAACTTCGTAAATTCCTTCAAGATCAATCGGTTTTGTAACTTCGAAAACCGTTCTCCTGGAATCCTGTTGCACGATCGCTGCTCTGAAATCGCCTGACACAATTCCATATGTGATAGCCGAATATCTCGATCGAATGGATTCAAGTCCGGGATCATCCGCGTTGAGGATTCGGATACCGCCGGGTTTCACATGATCGAGCAGACGGGATTTTTCCTGAGCAACATTCTCCACTGTCCCAAGGAACTCAGTATGAGTCGAAGCCGCACATGTGATCAGTGCGATATCTGGTTGGAGAACAGGTGCCAGTAAATCCATCTCTCCCGGTTTCGAAATCCCAGTTTCGACCACCGCAACCTCGTGGTGTTCACGCAGGCGGAAGAGTGTCATTGGGACCCCGATAAGGCCATTATTGTTCTCGTGTGTTTGAAGCACATCATACCGTGTCCTGAGGATCGAACCGATCAGATCCTTCGTTGTCGTCTTTCCATGGCTCCCAGTAATTCCCACAATTGGAATTACAAACTGCCTGCGATAATGACCTGCGAGCATTTGGTAAGCTCGGAGCGGGTCATCCACGTGGATGGTTCTGTCCGAAGAAAAACGGGTTTGGCGTCGAACGACCGCCGCCGCCGCCCCGCGTTCCAGACAGGTTTTGACAAAGTCATGACCGTCGAAATTATCACCTGTCAGAGCAAAAAACAGTTCCATTGGTTGGATTCGTCTGCTATCAGTACAAACTCCGCAAAATTCATCTGCACAATTCCCACGTAACTCACCTCGCATGATTTCGACTGCGAGTGACATTTTTATCGGTTTCATCCAACCCCTCCGCATCTTCTCGACGCCTCAAGCTCCGATCATTCGCGATCAAACCAACAATTTGCATCACGATGATCGCAACCATCACCAACCTGAAATCCGGCCAGTTGAGCAAAACTCCGATCAGAAGCATGGCTCCAACCGCGGATGCGATCAGATCAAGCGCGTAGAATAGACTGGTCAGTTCTGCATGTAAACGGCTCCATGCCGCAAAGAATGCACCTCCCGCGAGACCCGTGATCGATCCGAGCGACATGATGAGGGGAACCGATGCACCATCAGGTCGGACGATATACCCGATTACAAAAACGGCGATGCAGATGAAAACAAGATGCGAACTCGCGATGATTCGAGATAACCGGAAACTGAGAAGAATGGAAAGTAAAGCACCCACTGATAATCCTGCCGTGAAAAGGCTCAGTAACAGGGCGATGTTGAGATAGCCGTCGCCGTGGATCACCTGCAGCAGGCATAACAGCGAATTCAACAGTATCATTTGAGTCAGTCCAAGTATCGAGATGGATGCGGATGGGCGGAGTAATCGATCCCATCTGGTCGGTAGCGATGCAAGGAGCACGGTCAGGCCAGCCGCGACGATCAAAATGCCAAAAATGGCAACCAGCCACCCCGGTGTGCGAGAGAAAGCGAGCCAGGCGTGGGTTGCGGTAGAGAAGACCACAGGCCTGAACAACGTACTCACTTCGCTGACATCCGTTTCATCGAGCAGCATGAGCGCAAGCCTTTCGCAGCGCTCGGATCCACAGCGAAACGGCAGATACCCTTCGCTGGTGTAATACGTCGCAATGGATTGCTTTTCGAGCGACTCCTGAACGATCCGGGGAATGGACGCGCAGTCCGCAAGCGTACCTTTGGATCCAATCAGATCGACTGCGTCTCCGGGTATCAATCTGATGCTCTCGCCGAATACCGACCGAAAAGTCTGTGACACACTCCTCGCATATCGCAAGTTTTCTCGATTCAGATAATTGTCATCGATGCTCAACCTCAGAATCACGATTCCTTCCGGTGAAAGGGCTTGACGAAGAAGATTCAGACATTCAACCGAGTAGATACGGGATCCGGCAATGGTCAGGGGCGGTGGCAGATCGAGAATGATCAGGTCATAGTTTTGATGCTCTCGCAAAAAATCCACAGCATCAGCCTCGTGTATCATGACACGGGACTGATCGAACCCATCCTTCAAGAAATCCGGAGTCCAACTCCGGAGTAAGGTGATCGGCATGCTGTCCCGCAATACCACATCGATCGGCACATCGGAATGCCGCCGGATCTCACGAATCATACCCGAATACCCGCCTTCGATGATGCAGATCCCGGTTGGAGGTGAAGGAAGAAGGGACAGCGGTACATGCGTCAGTTCCTCGGCTTTGGATGATTCGTTCGAATGAGCGATCAGGGCATGGTTGATGAAGAGGGAAGTTTCACCGGCTTGTGAACGAATCGTAATTCGTCCATATGGCGATTCACCAGATCGAACCGAATCAGCACCGGGCCACTCGAGTCTTTCAAGAATGGAAGTCCCGATAAGCGGTACCCGTAACGTTGCTGCTGCGCTGGCCAGACATAGCAGAACATAAATCGAGCGGGAAACGCTGCGCCGCGCACACATGGCTGCGGAAAACGAGATGATTGATAGTTGAAAAAGAATGATGCGCTCGATCTGAACGTAGATCAGCAATCCGAAACGCAGTGTTATCCCTGCGATGATTCCACCGGCGGCTTCGAATGCATAAATGTAGGATGGACCCCGCTGATCCGATATCCCCAACTCGGACTGAACTGCCAGCAATCGAAATGTACGGCCATTGACGATACAGAGGGGCGCGAGGATGGGTAGTGGCATCAGAAGGGCATCTGCCATTCCGATTGGCTCACCCGGGAGTACGCCAAGTGTGAATCGTATCGAGCGCAATAGAACGAGAGACAGGAGCGCAAACAGGCATTGGGCGACGAGCAGATGCCAGATAGTATCGTGCCGAAGACGCGTTCCGATCCGATCCGGTAAGGTCGCCCCGACCCCGGTCAGAACGAGCCAGGCGGACAGGAATGCTCCCCAGGCAATCTCTGAACCCTGACACTGGGCGATGTATTCACGGATCAACACGATTTGGTTGGCCAGGCTGATGAAACCGAGCAAACCGCTGAGGATCGGCGTTCTCATCCACGCATTCTCCATACCCAGCGAAAGGTGTCTTCACCTCGAACGATTCTAAGCGTCACTTTAGAGAAGCATACCGATCCCTGCAAGGGCTCACTTGGAATTCGCGGTCGATCTGATAATATTGCGCGTCGAAGTGAGATGTTGACCATGCTTCTTTCAAGACCCTCATCTGGCTTTTGCATACTCATCGGCTCCATGCTGATGATGGTACTCGGCGTTGCAGCTCAACCGAGCAACCTTGTGTTCATGAATCAGGTCACAGGGAAAACGACCGGTATTCAAGCGAAAATCATTGATTCTTCAGACTATTTCGCATTGAACGAATTACTCCTTCAAATGGAATGGGAACTGGAACTGGATTATGCTGAGGGGATCCTGCGATCACACTTCCGAGATATGGAGTTTAGGTTCGCCGATGGAGTATCCGGTTTCTATCGATCCGGCGAGTATTT
>CAYYMM010000083.1:0-20752 GCA_964472395.1 uncultured bacterium
TCCAGTAGAACCGGATCTCCGGATTCGTATACGTCGTCAGATTGATCGGACGGGTGATGAGCCATTCATCATGATCCGCATCGATGAAGGGACAATAAGCGCTGTGGGTGCCCGAATAGACAATCGTCGAATTTGAAGCCCATTGTGTTCCTGCTCCGGCGGATTCGATCGACCAACCTTCCGGAGGAAACGCACTGCCGAATTCCTCCACGTAGGAACAATCCGGTGTCTGCGTAGGTGTCGGAGAGGCTCCGCATGAAATGTATGCCACATAATCCGTGCCACAGGGCGGATCATCCGTCGTGTGAGGCGCAATCACCAGCCAGTATGACCCGGGACTCACGACTGTTCCGATACTGACCTCCTGGCATTCCGCACTGCTTTTGCTCGCGAGCACCACAGGAGAGGAGCAATCCGATGCTCCGTCCATAATCCACGCTGCAGTATCGAATGCAGATGTGACGGAGAGTCCGAGATACGTGGTTGCCGGGATGGAGATTCGATACCAGTCCATGTCTCGGGCTTCACTCGTTCCATATTCGTAGTACCCGGCTTCACCGCAGAGAACATCGCCGCAATTGATCGACTGGAAGTGATATCCCGGAGTGGGCGATGTGTCCGGCCAGTTGCATCCTCCGTTATAGTTGTCCTCGTACTCCGGACCACACACCGGTTCGCCTTCTGGATTGCCCGCCGGAGGACACGTGACGCATGGAGTCTGAGTGGGTGTCGGAGTGGGTTGTGCCAGAACCGCCAGAGCATAATTCCCGTTCGCACCGGATGCGGAATCGATCCAGATGTAATAGGTCCCAGCCTCCATGATTCCGGACCAACTGAAGTATCCGAATGAATGGTGCGTGATGGAACTGCACGGCGGATTCTGCTGAATGCCGATGGAATCCGTGCATAGAATGTCCGCAGAGGTCGTGGAGCATGTGGAGGAAATTGCGAAGTCGGCGTTCCAGTCGGCTTCCGCGAAAATATCCAGCTCGGCGGATTCCGTGAGCGTCAACGCGTAGACTCGATCCGATCCGTAATGCGATGATCCAGAGCTGCAGTCATAATCACCATTGTATCCGACCGTTGATCCCGTCACACACTGTCCGACGGATATCACTTCCGGATTTCCGCAATGATCGCCAGGCCCTGCAGGTGTCGGCGTGTTCGTCGGCGTCGGCGTTGAACTCACATCAAAGTTGAATGCGAAAATGAGTTGACCCGATGGCGCATATGATCCCCAATCGCCGACCTGAACCCAGTACGTTTCACCTCCGGGCGAAAAGTGCGACCAGGTGATGAGATAGGGACTGTAAAATGCGCTCAGACACTGGACTTCCGTCAGATTGGCGCAGTCCGGTCCGGTGTATACGATCAGGATGATATCTTTTCCCGGTGCAACCGGTGCATCTTCAAAATACAGATTGATCGTTCCCGGAAACGTCGTGTTAAAACGGAACCAGCCGTCACGTGCCATATACGTCATTTCATTTGCCTGGCAGGGGAAGTTACCCGCGGGTGTGCCGTTCGAGAGCGTGGCGTCATCGTACTGGGTCGTCCAGGATGGCAGGGTGATAGTGTAAGCCGTGGCACAGGTATCCCCCGGAAGTTGCGTCACGGGCGTCGGTGTCGCCAGAATCGCATTTTGTGCCTGACCGAGTCCGGTACAGGCAAGTATTGAGAATGCCAGGCAAAAACAGATCGCCGTCAATCGCGTCGTTCTCATAAATAAAACCTCGAATGGTTGATGGTCATTCCTCCGGTCATGCGCAATGCATGTCCGATCCCTCGTTTAGATCTTACCGTATCGAAGTTGTCTGGTGCAAATCCGTATTTTCGTTTTACGGCAATTGTTTATCTGGGCGATTCACCGGGGGAATCCGAAAACCGATGGAATACCTTCGGAGCATTCGGTTTGATTGTTCCCCTCGCCACACTCTTTTTGATTTCATTCAGAACGGAGGTGGAACTGACACGTCGACAGACCTCCTCGAACGATATCACTCCGCCTTCAAACAACTCCCGGAGTCGCGCATCCATCGTCATCATGCCTTCCTGTTTGCAGGTTTCCATGATGGTCCGTGTCTGGTGTGTCTTCCCCTCGCGAATGTGCGTCGAGACCGCGTTATTCTTGATGAGGAGTTCCACGGACAATACGCGGCCGCGCCCGTCGGCCCGAGGGATCAACTGCTGTGCAAAGACGGCGATCAGGGAGAACGCGAGCTGCATTCTGATCTGATCGTGCTGGTGCGGCGGAAAGACATCGATGATCCGGTCGATCGTCTGAATCGCGTCGTTGGTATGGAGGGTTGCGATGACGAGATGTCCGGTTTCGGCTGCCGTCAGAGCAGCGGAGATCGTTTCGAGGTCGCGCATTTCACCGACCAGAATGACGTCCGGAGTCTCGCGAAGCACATACTTGAGAGCATTGGCAAAGGATAACGTATCGGCATACACCTCACGCTGATCGACAATGCTCATCTTGTTCTCATGGACAAACTCGATCGGATCCTCCACGGTGACAATATGACAGCGTCTGGTTCGATTGATCAGATCGATCATCGCCGCCATCGAGGTCGTCTTCCCGGATCCTGTCGGACCGGTGACCAGGATCAGTCCATTCTGACGAAGCACCATCTCCTTGGCCAGGACCGGCAATCCGAGTTCTTCGATTGTGGGAATGTGTCTGGGAATCAAGCGGAACGCTCCCGCAAGTGACCCCTTCTGATAGTAGATGTTCGCACGAAACCGCATATTGCCCGTCACACTCAGCGAAAAATCCAATTCTCGCTTCCGTTCGAGCATCTCCTGTTGAGTTTCGTTCAAGAGACTCCAGATGAGGCGTTTGGCCTGTTCAGGTCTTAATATGACATCCGCGATCGGATACAGCTCACCATCCAATCGGACCGTCGGCGCGGCATTGCTGGTGATCAGAATGTCGCTCGCACCGATCCGAGCGGAATACTCAAAGAGCATCTTCATGTTCAGTTTCGAGTTCTGATCATCGAAAACCAGGGGTTCAAATGGTCTGTCCGTCATATCAGAGCTCCTTGGTGGAGTCCTCTTCGTCATCGAGAGGACGCATGTCGATCGAATCGATTCCCGTGAACATGCCCTGGATGTTCAGCCGAAGCTCTTCCGGATTCGGAGACACTCGCAAGGCGAGATCGGGGTCGATGAGACGACGGTTACACAGATCCAACAGCGATTGATTGAAGGTACACATGCCTCGATCACTCGATCGCTTCATGATGTCGTACAACTCTGCGAACAGGCCTTCCGAGATGATTCTACGAACGGTCGGAGTGCCCCGCAGGATTTCAAGGGCCGGAACACGACCCCGGCCATCCGCTCGCGGGAGCAACCGCATGGAAACGATTCCCACGAGGGTTGTCGCAAAATCAATCTGCGCCTGACGCCGTGATTCCGGCGGGAAGTATCCCAGCATGCGATCAACGGATTGAACCACACTCGTCGTGTGCAGAGTCGACAGGATGAGATGTCCGGTGAGTGCCGCCGAGAACGCGGATTGAATCGAATCCGCGTCCCGAAGTTCACCGATCAACACCACATCCGGACTCTGTCGAACGACATGTCGGATCGCGGACGCAAAGGTTTCGGTGTCAAAACCGACCAGCCGGTGATCGATCAGACTCTTTTTCTCGGTATGGTAGAACTCGACCGGGTCCTCGATCGTCACGATATGCGCCTCTCGCGTACGATTGATGTGATCGATCATAGCCGCCAGAGTCGTCGATTTACCGCATCCCGTCGGGCCAACTACCAGCACAAACCCATGCGTAGCATTCGCCATCTCCAGAATCGATTCAGGAAGATTGAGATCCGGAAACGAAATGGACTCGATCGGAATCAACCGGGCGACCAAGCCGATGTGGCCTCCTGCCGTAAACAGGTTGATCCGATAACGGGCCTTTCCCTCTATCATGTACGCTATGTCCATATCTCCAGAGGCATTAAACCGATCCCTGGCGATCGGTGTCATGATGTCCTGTGTCCACTGCCTCATCTGCTCATCCGTCGGAGCAGGATCATCGATCGGCCGGATCTTCCCGTGAATACGGAACGCAGGAGGATGCGCCGTCCTGAGATACAGATCCGATGCATTCAGTTCGATCATCTTCAGTAAGTAACCGTTCAGATCCCTGCCATTCATCCGGCTCCTCCCATCGCGATTCCATCTGTACCGGAAACAGTTCAATCCTAAAATCAAATTCATCTAAAAGCAAAACCCCACACCCTCTCACCGGAATATCGCCTGCGATATCAAATGCTCGAATCACGCTGGTTATCCTGATGCCGATTTCGTATCCTTGAAGACATGACTCGCAGTACCGGCATCCGATGGTTCCTTCTGGCGGCTTCAATGTCGATGGGGCTTCATCAGCCCGTGCGGGCGTTTTCATTGACTGTGCATGTCGAGAAAATGGAGCAACTCACAGGGGTTTTATATCTATCTCTTTTCAACAGCGCGGATGGATTTCCGGGCAATTACCGTACCGCATTCCGAACCGCCAATCGTGAGGTGTCGGAGACGGTTGCGGTTTTTATTTTCGATGAGATTCCTGCAGGAGAGTATGCTGTTTCGATTCTGCACGACGAGAACAGGAACGGGAAAATGGATTTCTCCCTGATCGGTGCTCCGACCGAGGGCTACGGCGCGTCCAACGATGCTCATCGCTGGTTCGGCCCGCCCCGCTGGGAGGATGCCAGGTTCACCCTCGACTCCGATCTTTCACTCACCATCCATCTCCGATGAGACTCGCATCTACCTCGTAAGCAACGTCTTGTTATATTCCTTTAATGCCTCGCGGATCGATTCATATAGAGTGGATGTCCATCGCGGAACATCAGGCATATCGTCAGGCAATGCATGGATTCTGAAATCCACGGGAGCGATTATTACCCGGATTTTGCCGATACCGCAGAGCGCTGAGATGATGAAAAGCTCTTCAACCGCGCTGTCTCCAATCGCGATACAACCGACAGAGCAGTTTTTTCCATGTATCATGATGTCCGATCCGGGATGAATCCGTCCGTCTTTTCGCGCCTGTTCGCGATCGAATGCATTCGGGTAATTCACTCTCAGGGATAAATGAAATCGACTGTTCGGGTTCAGCAACTCGACGGCATAAATCCCCTCAGGAACCTGCAGATCTCCTTCCTGCAGTTTTGGACCGAGTGTTCCACTGGCTGCGAGTATCGGGTAGGTTTTGAGGAGTTTCCAGGCGGATCCCTCCGCATTTACCCATACCTCAAGCAGTTTTTCCTGTTTGAAACCCAGCAGCGACACCCGTGCTGGCGGATATGGTATTTTGATCCGATCGAAACACGGCTTAAGTCTTTCGCGAACCACCTCACCATATTCTGTTACCCGTTCTTCGACAGATCTCCCACCGCTCATAAAGACCTTCTTTCCGTGGACGCTCGGCACTCGATCAACACCCAGAACGATACACAGCACGCCGACCATCTGAACGACACTGGCCAGCGATACCCGTGCCCGTGCGATCACGGTTCACCACCTGTTACCGGTTCGAAACCTGCGTATGCAACCTGATTCCTTCCCCCGTGCTTCACGGAGTACATCAATTCGTCGGCCCGGTTGACGAGTGCATCCGGACTCGGCGGTGGAGACGAGCATGTGATGACTCCAATGCTGAATGTGATCGGCCAATCGTTTGATTGCATGTGCCGGAGAAGTTCCGAACGCAGTTTTGAGATCACCTCACGGGCTTGTTCCATCGAGGTTTCAGGAAGCATCAGAACAAACTCATCGCCTCCCAGACGGGCAACAACATCTGTTTTCCGAACATGAGCCCTGATGCTCTCAACGACGATCCTGAGCGCTCTGTCACCTTCGGAGTGACCAAACCGGTCATTGACGGACTTGAAGTGATCCAAATCCATGAACGCCAGGGTCAGAGGCCGTTTGTTGCGATCGATTCGGGCGATTTCGATTTCGAGAATCTCGTGAAAATGCCTCGAATTGATCGCTCCGGTCAGTGTGTCGGTTCGAGCCAGATCCCTTTCACGATCCAGAAGTTTGCGAAATGCAACCCAGAGCTTCGTGAGTATGATGAAAAAGATGACACGGATGAGGCTGTTCCAGAGCGCAACGAGCGGGCTGGCGGGAGTGACTCCCGCGAACATGTCGGCGGCAAGCCACACCAGGACGCTGACAAGCGATATTGAGATCCCGGCCGCCTGGCCTGAGAAGAACGCCGCCAGCGAAACGGGAAAGAAGTAGAACATCGACAGGGCAATTTCGTGACCGAACCACAGGTCCCAAAGTGCGACAATAACGACGAGCAGGATGGCGGCGCAGACTTTTTTCGGTTGCGACTGGGTATCGAAGTGTTTCAGTACGTTTATGTTGAAAGTCGACGCCGAATCCATTTCTCGATCTCCACGACGACATAGGCTGCCACGCTGACAACCAGAATCCATATCCAATCCATCGGACGAATCGGTGAGGTCTGAAAGAGCCGATTCATGAAGGGCAGATAGGTGAACAGGAGTTGAAGGAAAATCATAAAAACGGTTCCCGCAATCGCCCATCGGTTCGACATGAACCCGATTCGAAAAACTGAGTATATGAACGATCTGCAATTGAACAGATAGAAGATTTCGATCATGACGATGACGTTGACGGCGACTGTGCGCGCATGAACGGGGTCCTGGTGATGCATCAGATCGAGTTCATACAGACCAAATGTTCCGAGCAGAATGCAAAATCCGACCAGAAGGATGCGTGCGGATAGTTCGGGAGTCAGAATCGGCGCGCCGACTTTTCGTGGAGGGCGAGTCATGATTCCAGGTTCCTTGGGTTCCATCGCGAGGACCAAACCGAGTGCGACCGCAGTTACCGTATTGACCCACAGGATCTGAACGGGAAGGATTGGCAACGCGATGCCGAACAGAATGGCGATGAACAGTATGAGGCCTTCACCGACGTTCGTGGGCAGGGTCCAGACGATAATCTTCGTCAGATTGTCGAACACAACCCGGCCCTCTTCGACCGCAGCTGCGATGGTCGAAAAGTTATCGTCCGTCAGAACCATGTCAGCGGCTTCCTTGGCGACTTCCGTGCCGGTGATTCCCATTGCGATGCCGATATTCGCCTGTTTGAGTGCCGGTCCATCGTTCACGCCGTCTCCGGTCATCGCAACGATCTCGTCGTCTGCCTGCAACGCTTCAACTAAGCGCAGTTTCTGCTCCGGCGATACACGAGCGAAGACCGCGGTCCGGGAGGCGTCACGGATGAGTTCTTCGTCGGTGCGCTCGGCGATCTGACGACCGGTGAGTGTGCACGACGCAGGATTTTCCTTGTCGGGACACGGATCGGCCAACCCAATGCGAGTCGCAATCGCGGAAGCTGTCAACGCGTGATCCCCCGTAATCATTTTTACCCGGATTCCCGCAGATCGGCATGCCCGGATCGCGTCGATCACTTCTTCTCGTGGGGGATCGATGATGGCCTGCAATCCCAGAAACACGAGATCGCTCCCGACATCCTGCATGGAGAGAGTCTTTCGATCCGCGGACACCGGTTTGAATGCGAATGCCAGCACACGCAGGCCATCGTTTGCCAATACATCCACATCCCTCATGATCGCATCCCGATCGACTGGCTCGAGCGTGCCTTGATCCCCCAGCGCAACGCGGCAGCGATCGAGCAACACCTCAACGGCACCCTTGAGATAGATCCGGTGAGTCTTGTCACGTCCCTCGACATCTTGAACGGTGTGCAATGTAGCCATGAACTGATACTCTGAATCGAATGGGATGGAATCGATTCGCTGGTACTCATCCTGGCTCCGATTAACTCCGCCGCGTCTTGCTGCAACAATCAGCGCGACTTCGGTCGGATCTCCTTGTGCGATCCAACTGCCTTCTTTTTCGGCCAGCATGCTGTCGTTGCACAGTAATCCTGCCAGCAGGCATTCATGCAAGGCTGTCCCGGGTGCAGGGAGATGATCCTGGTGTGTTTCAGTCCGGATAGCGCCGGACGGATCGTACCCCTTGCCACTGACTGAAAATCGTCTCCCGCCCGCGTGAATGAACTGAGTTGTCATCTGATTCTGCGTCAGTGTACCGGTTTTATCCGAACAGATGACGGAGACGCTCCCGAGGGTTTCAACGGCCGGCAGTTTGCGGATAATGGCTCTCCGCCGGGCCATACGTGAGACTCCGATCGCCAGGGCAACAGTCAGGGCGACCGGAAGTCCTTCGGGGATCATGGCCACCGTGAGAGCGACCGCGGCGGTGAATGTATCCACCACCGGAGCGCCCCGCAAGACTCCCACGACGAATGTCAGAAAAGCTACACCCAGAACGGCATACATGATGATATGACTGAATGCGGCGATTTTACGGGTGAGGGGTGTTTCAAGATTTGCGGCACCGGCGATCAGTTCCGAGATGCGTCCGACCTCTGTCGCATCTCCAGTCGCGGTCACCACACCCGTTGCTTGTCCGAAGGTCACATATGTCGATGCAAATGCCATCGTTTTTCGATCCCCCAGGACAGCACCGACACCGAGTCGCTCATCGGCGTTTTTCTGAATCGGCACGGATTCACCAGTTAGGGCAGCTTCCGCAACCTGGAAGTCCTTCGTCCGGATCAACCGAATGTCAGCCGGGGTTTTGTCCCCCGCCTGCAACAGCACGATATCGCCCGGTACAAGCTCCTCAGCGGATATCTGTTGCTTCTGACCAGCGCGGATCACGATCGCATTTGTTGTCATGGATTGCGCAAGCGCTTCGATCGCTTTTTCCGCCTTCGATTCCTGAATAAACCCGATCACGGCATTGATCAGCACGACGGCTAAGATGATCAGTGCATCCACCGGATCTTTAATCAGGATCGTAATCGCGCTCGAAATCAACAACACGATGATGAGCGGGTTTTTGAACTGGAGCAGAAATCGGATGAGGGGCGATGTGCCGCGACGAGGCGTAATCCGATTGTGACCGAACCGCTTCAGTCGATGCTGGATTTCAAAACGATCCAGCCCTTTCTCCGGATCCGATTCGAGGATTTCCAGAACCTCGGGAGTCGGAAGACTGTACCAGTGTTTTGAGAGCAGTTCATGCATGCGATGTATCCCTTTCAAGCGGTGAACGCACCCATTCATATGTCGCCTGTTTATGTTATCCGCAATGGGCTGAAAATCAAATCGGGCGACGAAAGGATAATGACAACCTGAATGTTGAGAACTTGAACAATCGAGGAAATCGCATTAATAGACTAGAAGGGGGTGCGAAAATCGATCGTGGGCGACATCGTGAAGCAAATTCTGAGTTGGGAGTGTCCAATCGGGCGACTCGTGATACCTCTATTGAGTTGCCTCCTGATCCTTCACACGCTGAAGGCACAGGAAACGGAGTATGTCGAGGCGTTTTCAGGGGATCTTCCCGTGGTTCTGTGCATCGAACACGCCGGATGGAAAACAGTAGGCTCCGTTCCAGTCGGTCCATCCATGAGCGATACACTGCTGCGAGAGTACACATTCCGGTTTCTGCTGCCTGCTTTCTACGAACATACCGGGAAACTCCCGCTTTACATCTGTCAGCAGGGAAGACGGGATTACGTCAACTGCAACCGGTTCATCGGCGATCCCGAATCGTTCGGAAGCCCCGAGGCGGAAGCTGCTTACATGGATTATCACAGCAGGATCGAATCCGCGGTCGCTTCGCTGGAATCGCGCTTCGGAGACAATTCCGGCTACCTGATCAATCTGCACACCACGGACCTGCCGCAATCGTTCAACAACGCACCCTGGGACCGGATCGCCGAGATCGGTTTCGGGACGACCGTGCAGCATCTCGATTCGCCATGGAACACGATGACGGCCCTGTACAATCGGATTGGTTCACAGGCGTTGATCGGAAGCGATTCGGTTCCCTATCACTTTTATCATGCGAATGAATGGCCCACGGCGTATTCGGTATGGCCACCGGCTGCCGCCCTTAATTCAAAAAACCTGACACGTCTGGATGAAGATGTCTGGCATGTGTTGCCGGCTTTCGTGTTCGACGGTCTGCGCTGGGTCGATTCGTACTACCTCGGCGAAGCGACCATCTTCTACCACGGCACGAATCGCGCGGGCCATCACATGAACTGGATCAACGGACTGGATGCCTTCCAGATCGAATTCAATGTTCTCGATGACAGCGGGTTAAAACTGCCTGCCACGGATCCCCGCTTTGATCCACTCGGATCCGCGAATCAACTGGATCCCGTGTTCGCGCTGGATTGCGCCCGGACCTTCGTCGGTGCAGTGATTGACAGCCATCAGTCCAATTTTGAACCGGAACCGGACACCGCCTATTGCGTCATCGTGGACAACAACACAGACGGTTTCACCTCAACCGGCCTCTGGCAGCCATCCACCGCTCTGGGTTATTGGGGACCCGAACCGAGCCGGATGACCGGGACAGCCGGGGATTCCGCATCGTGGACTCCGGATCTGCTCACGGCCGGATTATATGAGGTATTCGTGCGCTGGACGCGGGCGGGAACCCGGACCAGCCGGGCCATCTACACGGTTGAACACGCTTCGGGATCATCGACGCAGATCATGGATCAGAACGGTCCGCTGGATGCACGCTGGAATTCACTTGGAGTGTTCCCGTTTCAAACCGGTACCGGTGGCTGCGTGAAATTGACAGCGGGGGATGCATACCCGGCAAACGCAGATGCAGTGCTCTTCCGCCATGTCTCCACTGAACCGCCACCTCCAAATCTCCCACCTGTTGCTCGAATCATCTCTTCCTGCGGAGAACCGGTGGGGAATTCGATCATCGGCATGTTCGACACAGCAGAATTCGATGGCGTGTTCAGCATCGACCCCGATGGATCAATCGCGCAATACCATTGGGACTTCGGAGACGGTGGGGCAGTTGATGACATTCATGTGTATCATGCATACGATCGTTCCGGAAACTACACCGTCCGCCTCACAGTGACCGATGATCGCGGGGCGTCCGACACCGAATCGATCCTTGTCAGAGTGCTGCCCCGGACCCTTCGCATCGATGATGGGCGCATGGGGTTTTCTGTGAATGACGGATCACACTGGAAAGGGTCAGCCGCGTCCGGCGCGTATGGTCTCGGGTCGATCGAATCGGACATTCCCGGAGCAGTTGCGACCTGGACATGTCCGATCGAAATCTCCGGTCTGTATGAAGTATTCGCCCGCTGGACCCATCATCCCAACCGCTGTACGGATACGGTGTACACGATCGAACATTCCGCTGGAGTGACTGAGATCGTTCAGGATCAGACGACTGGAGGCGGAACCTGGAACAGCCTTGGTTTCTACACGCTCGAGGCAGATTCAAACGCTCGCATCCGGATATCAGGCACTCACGATGAGCGGTCGATCAGCGCCGACGCGGTCCAATGGGTAAGAGTTCCGGAGAATGAGGATTTGAAGGTGTATTACAATTGCGAGACCGTCTCCGGGAATTCGGTCCGGGATATGTCCGAGTATCAGAACGATGGAACGAACATGGGAGCCAGTGTCATCCCGGGAGGCGTCCAATCACAGGCACTCCATTTCGATGGCGTCGATGATTATTGTTTTGCCGGACCCGATATCATCAGCCGGTTTCCGTTTTCTTTTTCGCTCTGGCTGAGGACCACTTTGCCGGCATCGGCGAATCGCCGGATCATCGAACTGGCCGATCGGACGGGACAGGGATCGGTGTACAGTCTGTTCATCTCCTACGGGGACCCATCCCTGGGAGCAGTCGCACCCGGATACACATGGACCGATGTGAGCTCGAACATCGATGTGAACGACGGGCAATGGCACCATATCGCCGGTGTTTTCGCCTCGGATTCGAACAAGCGCCTGTATGTGGACGGAACGCTGCGGGCCGTGATGTCGGAATCGATCCCATCGAGCGCTCTGGCACAGTATCTGACCATCGGCCGGGATGGCGATTCGAACCCGAATCCGGATCGATATTTTGAGGGGGATCTGGACGAGATCCGGGTTTTCAACAAGGCGTTGCAGCCCAGCGAAATTCATGCGCTGGCCATGACGCCGACTCCCGTGCCGGAGGTGACCGGAACGGCCACGCCAACCCGCACCCCGACCGTGACTCCAACGATTTCTCCGACCCGAACCCCGTCTCTGACTCCGACAATCACGCCGACTCCGACCCTCACACCCGAGCCAACCGGGACACCGACAAAAGATCCGTCCGTGTCGCCGAGTCCCGTGCCACCCGAGGTTCCCACGACAGGTCCGGCTTCGATTCTGATTACTCTGTGTGTGTTGTCTCTATGGCTGATGATGAAGCGATCGAAATTGTCACTGCGGGGATAGCTAATTATTTTTCTGGAGTAGCAGCGAAAAATCTTCAAGTAACGCTTGAAGATCTTCCTCGTGTTCCACTTCATCCTGGAGAATCTGCACGGCGATGTTATAGGTTACGGGGTCTTTCAATCCGACCTCTTGGATGATTGAATGATACACGCTGATTGCACATTGCTCGCCCTTGATGTTCTGTTCGATGATCTTCCGGACATGCGGGTCGAGCGGTTCATCGTATCCGCAATTGGACATTTCGAACCATTTATGTGGCGACGTGAGGGGTGTCCCGCCGAGTTGAATGATGCGACCCGAGACCATATCGGCGTGACGGAGTTCATCTGCTGCATGCTGCATCAATTCCGCGATCACCGCGTCTTTCATCGGGCCCGATACGATTTTCGCTCCGAGCCAATATTGATAATATGCAAGCCATTCATCCGCGAATGCCCGATTGAGAAGGTTGATCACGTGATCGACATTGATCCCGACAATTTCACGTCCCTTTGTGCCCATCTGCAACCTCCTTTTGATTGGGATGCTTCCAGTTACGCCATCTTTCGGTATTATACATGACTTCTGAATGCTTGCACCCTGATTCCCTTTCGTTTATTTTGATGGTGATTTCCTGCATTAGTCATGACAAGCGGGAAGAAGAAAAGAATGAAAAAACAACGATTCACACTTCTGATCCTCATCGTCATTCTCGCTGGTCTCGGGATCATCAAGTGGACATGGTTCCCATCTCGGGCGGATCAAAACGGCAGGCGAACCGATCCACGTGCCGGCGTATTACCCGTCTCTGTTCTCGATCTGCATCTCGAGGATTACAACGACACGATCGTCACGAACGGAGTTCTTCTGGCATCCGAGTCGGTCGAGATCCGCGCTGAGACTTCGGGAAAAATCGTCAGCATCCATTTCGCCGAAGGAGCGTTCGTTGAGAAGAACACCTTGCTGATCAAGATCGATGACAGCGAATTACTCGCTCGTGAACTGAGTGCGCATCATCGGGTATCACTTGCACGAGCGACCGCAAAACGGCAGCAGACACTTTACGATAAAAAGATGACGAGTCAGGAGGAACTGGATAGCGCTTTGAATGAACTCGATCTCGCCGGTGCCGATCTTCAGCTGATTCAAACTCAGATCGCTAAAACCGAGATCCGGGCTCCCTTCAAAGGATTCGTCGGAATCAGAGAGGTCAGCCCCGGTGCGTACATCACGCCGTCCACGACCATCACCAGTCTGGTGGATCGATCGGAAGTCCGGGTCGATTTTACTGTTCCCGAGCGCCATTCAGCGAGTATTGCGACCGGGAACCCGGTAATCGTGCGCGTGAATTCGTCCGGACAATCCATCGAGGGAACGATCGTCGCTAGGGATGCATCGATCGATTCCCAAACACACACACTGAGACTTCAGGCGCGGCTAGCCAATGGAGATGGATTCCTGATTCCGGGCACATCGGCTGCTGTGACGGTACCTCTTCCGGTTCGTCGTGTGATCATGGTGCCGGCCGGAGCTATTATACCGGAACTCAAAGGGCATCGTGTTTTCCTGTTCATTGATGGCAAGGCGGTTTCCCGGGTGATTACGATCGGCGTGCGAACTCCGGATCGCGTAGAAATTGTTTCCGGATTGCATGAAGGCGATCGACTCATCACATCCGGACTCTTGCAACTCCGCGAGGGCATGTCGGTTCAGCGCGAAGATGACTCGCTGAAATTGGATTGAGTCAAGTGGTGATCGATTCATGACACTCTCGTCACTCTGCATTCATCGTCCGGTTCTCACCTGGGTTCTGACGATCGCGATCATCCTGTTCGGAACCATTAGTTTCACGTTTCTGAGCGTTCGCGAGTATCCCAACATTGATCCATCCATCATTTCGATCAGCACTTCCTATACTGGCGCCAGTGCCGAGGTGATCGAGTCGCAGATCACCGAGCCTCTGGAAGAAGCGGTGAGCAGCGTACCTGGAATCCGCGCGATCAACTCGACCAGCCGCGAGGGAAGGAGCGGCATCAGCATCGAATTCGAACTCGGTGTGGATCTCGAGACAGCTGCCAATGATGTTCGCGACAAGGTTTCCGGCGCGATCGGCGATCTTCCGCCCGATGCCGATCCTCCATCCGTGGCAAAGGCGGACGCCGATGCCATGCCGATCCTCATGATCAACATCAACAGTCCATCCCGAGATCTCCTCAACCTGACGGCTCTCGCCGAAGACAGCTTCAAGGAAATGCTCCAGACGATCAATGGAGTCAGCGAGATCAGTCTCATGGGGGAGAAGCAGTATGCGATGCGGTTGTGGATGGATCCGATCCGGCTCGCATCCTATTCACTGACGCCGCAGGATATCCGGAGTGCGGTGAACAGCGAGAATGTCGAGTTGCCCGCGGGAAGTATCGAAGGGGATACGGTCGAACTGACGATCGGCACGAAGAGTCGCTTCGAGACCGTGGACGAGTTCAATGATCTGATCATCCGTGATGACGGAGGACGGATTATTCGTTTTCGCGATATCGGCTGGGCGGAACTGAGCGCTGAGAATCTCAAGTCGATTTCAAAGAGCCTCGCGGGTCCGCGCGTGGCGATCGCCGTCGTCCCGCAACCGGGATCTGATCACATTGCAATCGCGGACGAGGTGTACCAGCGGATCGACATGATCCGACCCACACTCCCCGGCGACATTGAGTTATCGACTGTATACGATTCAACGCGCTACATCCGGCGAGCGATTGCCGAGGTTCGCGAAACGATTGTCATCGCTTTTGCACTCGTCGTCTTCATCATCTTTGTTTTTCTCAGAGACTGGCGAACAACCATCATACCGATACTGGCCATACCGGTCTCTCTGGTTGGCGCTTTTTTCATCATGTATCTCGCCGGATTTTCGATCAATGTGCTCACTTTGCTCGGGCTCGTGCTTGCGATCGGTCTGGTTGTCGACGATGCGATCATCGTTTTGGAGGTGATTTACGCCAGAATCGAGCGGGGGGCTGATCCGATCGATGCCGGCGTGTCCGGATCCAAGGAAGTATATTTCGCCATTATCTCGACGACGCTCGCCTTGATCGTCGTTTTCCTCCCGATCGTCTTCATGCAGGGATTCACGGGACGATTGTTCAAGGAATTCGGCATTGTCATCGGAGGTGCGGTTGCGATTTCCGCATTTGTTTCACTGACCTTGACTCCCATGTTGAGCACGCGCCTGATCGCTCAGGATCAGAAACACAATCGATTCTACACAGCCACCGAACCGCTTTTCGAGCGCCTGAACAACTTGTACAGCAAAGCGCTCCTGCGGTTTATGAACCTTCGCTGGACCAGTGGACTCATCCTCGTCGCGGCATCGATCGGAGCCTGGTTCTTCTACTCCGCACTCCCGCGTGAACTCGCCCCGATGGAAGATCGAGGCAGACTCCGAATTTCGGCTACTGCACCCGAGGGAACGTCTTTCGAACAGATGGAAAAACAGATGGATCTCCTGCTGGAGATCGTTCGAAAGAGTGTTCCGGAGGCCGACTCTGTGATTGCGTCAACAGGTGGAGGCTGGGGTGGAGGTTCGAGTGCGGGTAACATGACGATATCGCTGGTGGGCCGTGAATCGCGGAAGCGGTCCCAGGATCAGATTGCTCGGGACCTGACCCGGAAAGTCCGGGAACTGAAGGATATCCGTGCGTTCGTCTCGCAGGAACAGACCATTACAGCCGGAGGAGGAGGACGTGCACGTTTCAGTCTCCCGGTTCAGTTCATTGTTCTGGCACCGACGCTTGAGAAGCTGAAAGCGATCGTCCCTTCGTTCTTCGAGCAAGCCACAGCGAATCCTGTATTTTCAGCCGTCGACATCAATCTCAAATTCAACAAGCCTCAGTTGCAGGTCGAGATCGACCGGGTCCGAGCCCGTGCCATGGGTGTTTCCATCACGGACATCGCACAGACGCTGCAACTCACTCTCGCGGGGCAACGATTCGGATACTTTACGCGTCAGGGGAGACAGTACCCGATCATCGGACAGCTTGTCCGATCGAACCGGGATGAACCTTCGGATATCGGTTCGATTTTTACCCGGAGCCGTTCGGGACAGCTCATTCAACTGGACAATCTCGTTCAGGTGACCGAGTATTCCAATCCGCCGCAACTCTATCGGTTCAACCGATTCGTTTCGGCTACATTCTCGGCGGGACTGTCCCCCGGGTATACACTCGGCGATGGCATCGACGCGATGCAGAGGATCGCGAAGACGGTTCTCGATGATTCCTTCCGGACAGCGGTTGCGGGAGCGGCACGCGATTT
Source organism: uncultured bacterium (assembly GCA_964472395.1). Taxonomy (GTDB): domain Bacteria; phylum CSSED10-310; class CSSED10-310; order CSSED10-310; family CALFER01; genus CALFER01. The sequence continues at coordinate 16,647 of CAYYMM010000083.1, forward strand.
CACTGAGAGTTCATCCAGTCTTGTTTTTGTTTTTCTCCTCTCCCTGCTGATGACCTATCTGGTCCTGGCCGCCCAGTTCGAAAGCTTCCGCGATCCCCTCATCATCATGCTGACGGTGCCGCTCGCGGTTGCCGGAGCGATGATCTCACTGTGGTATTTCAATCAGTCGATCAACATTTTCAGTCAGATTGGTCAGATCATGCTGGTTGGACTCGTCACGAAAAACGGGATTCTGATCGTTGAATTCGCGAATCAGCGCAAGGCACAGGGATACTCGGTCGTGGAGGCTGTCCGAAGCGCTGCGGCTTCACGATTCCGACCGATACTTATGACCAATCTCGCAACTGTGCTGGGAATTCTTCCGATCGCACTGGGTATCGGTGCCGGATCGGAGAGTAGGGTTTCGATGGGTATCGCAGTCGTCGGCGGTCTCATTTTCTCAGGAGGGTTGACCCTTTTCGTCATTCCGGCCGTGTATGCGGCGCTTACGAAGGGGATCCGGCAGGAGATGCGCCTTGAATAGCGACGTCAATCATAAGCTCCGCGAGCGGATCAAGGAGCTTACTGCACTGCACAAAACCGCGAAAATTCTCCAGGATGACGAGACGGATGTGCAGGAGTTGTTCAGCCGGGTTGTGTTGCTGCTGCCGGATGCATGGCAGTATCCAGGGATCGTAGCCGCCCGAATTCGATGCGCGGATTGGGTCGTTTCGACAGTCGGGTTCAGGGTCTCCGATCATGCCCAGATCAGTGTCTTCGAAGTGAATGAAATCTCAGGGGCAATCGAAGTGTATTATCTCGAAGACCGCCCTTCCGAAGATGAAGGACCTTTTTTGAAGGAAGAGCGCGAACTCATCGATTCGATTGCTGAAATGCTGCGTTCATATATCAGGAGAAAACGTGCGGAAGCCGATCGCAGAAATGCGATGAATGATCTTGAAACCCTGGTGGAGTACCGGACGAATCAACTGCGCCAGCTGACCCAGGAATTGTGTCTCGCTGAAGCCCGAGAACGTCGTGAGATCGCTTCCGATCTGCATGATCACATCGGACAGGCACTGGCATTGATTCGCATGAATGTCTCGAAGTTCAGAAGCAATGCGGTGTTCTGCGGTTTTGAAAATCAGATCGGCGAGATCCTTACGCTGATCGATCAGACCATCCGTTACACGCGCGACCTGACCGGCATCATCAGCCCTCCGGTGCTGTATGAACTCGGCCTGGTCCCGGCATTGGAGTGGCTTTCCGAACGGACAAAGAGGAGATTCGGACTCGCTGCATCGGTCCGCGCTTCCGAACGCTCGCTCGATCTCCCCGAAAACATCCGGGTGATCGTCTTCAAATGCATTGGTGAACTGATCATCAACGTCGTCAAGCATTCCAGGGCAAAATCCGTTCAAACTCACATCATCCGCGAGCAGGGAAGGCTCGTGATCGATGTGAAGGACGACGGTGTCGGTTTTAACGACGCCATGCTGAGCGGACGGTTTCAGACGAATGAACACTTTGGACTCTTCAGCATCCGCGAGCGTCTTCGATTACTTGGAGGAGAACTCACTTTGAAACAGAACAGACCTGTCGGAGCACATGTCCAACTCAATCTTCCTCTGGAGAGGGGTCATGATGATGCATCACCGAATCCTGATCGCCGATGACCACCGCCTCTTTCGAGATGGGCTTAAGTCGATCCTGGTCCGCGAACGGGATATCGACATTGTCGGTGAGGCCTCAGACGGCGTGGAAACCCTGAACAAAGCGCTTGAGTTGAAACCCGATTTCGTCCTGCTGGATGTCTCGATGCCCAAGCTCAATGGGATCGAAGCAGCCCGACGAATCATGGAATCGATCCCGAGAACGAGAATCATCATGGTGACCATGCATGACGATCTGCGCTATATTGTGGAATCCCTGCGAGTTGGAGTAGCCGGTTACATCCTGAAAGAATCCGCGACTGATGAGCTGCTACAGGCGATTCGCTCCGCACGCAGCGGATCGACGCCATACCTGTCCAAGAGCATTCGGGAGATTGTCATGCAGGACTATCTGCAGAGGCTGTCTGAATCTCCTGAATCGGTGTTTACCATACTCAGCGGACGTGAGCGTGAAGTTCTCCAGGGGCTTGCGGAAGGACTGAATGTCAAGGAAATAGCCTCGCGTCTCGATGTCAGCGTGAAAACGATCGAAAGCCACCGGAAGAACATCATGGACAAACTGGATATGCACACGATCGCGGAACTGACCAAATATGCCGTCAAAGAAGGACTCACCAACCTCTGATCGAAACCGCTCCCGCGATTCCTCCGTGTTCTGTATTGCATCGCCCGATTATCCACCTGCATGCAGGTAACGGAATCGACCGGACTAAGGAAAAATTCCCGGGTCATTCAGGGAACTCCCGATTGTTTCGTAACGTCAAACGCCTAACCTGCCATCAGACTCGGCATTCAGCCGACTATCCAGGAGGTGAATGATGTTCGATACGGGTAACACAGGGTTCATGCTGGTGGCAACCAGCCTGGTCATGCTGATGACTCCGGGACTGGCCTTCTTTTATGGCGGACTGGTCGGCCGGAAAAACGTTCTGACCATCATGATTCAAAGCTTCGTTTCGATGGGGATCACGACCATCATCTGGTGGGCATACGGATACTCCATGTGCTTCAGCGGGGGAGAAGGCGCGATCATCGGCAACTTCGACAAGATGTTTCTGGCGGGGATTGATCTGAACACAATGTCACCGTTTGGAACCGGGAACATACCCGAGTTTGTGTTCATGGCGTATCAGATGATGTTCGCCATCATCACACCCGCTCTGATCACCGGTGCGTTCTCGAACCGTGTCCGATTCGGAGCGTATCTGATGTTTCTCGTCGCATGGCTGACATTTGTCTATTTTCCATTCGTTCACATGGTGTGGGGAAACGGATTGCTGGCCAAAATGGGTGTTCTCGACTTTGCAGGAGGCATCGTCGTTCACAACATCGCTGGCATGGCGGCTCTCGCATCGGTTCTGTACGTCGGGCGTCGTCGAGTCGGTGACAGTGTTCCGCACAGTATTCCGCTGGTCGCGCTCGGGACCGGATTGTTGTGGTTCGGCTGGTATGGCTTTAACGCTGGCAGCCAGTTAAAAGTTGATGCGGTCACAGGCCTAGCGTTCCTCAACACCGATATTGCAGCCTCCTTTGCAGGTCCGGTCTGGATGCTCCTGGCATGGATATTCGAGAAAAAGCCGAAGTTCCTGGGTTTTCTGACCGGCGCGGTTGCAGGATTGGCAACGATCACGCCATGTGCGGGATATGTCACGCCGACCAGTGCCGCAATCATCGGAATCATTGCTGGAGCAGTCTGCTACGGCGCGGTCAATCTGAAAAACCACCTCGGGTGGGATGATGCGCTCGATGTATGGGGTGTTCATGGTGTCGGCGGAGCGCTCGGAGTGATCCTTCTGGGCATCATGGCTAACAAAGCAGTCAACTCCGCAGGCGCGGATGGATTGCTTCTTGGGAACACATCCTTCTTCATGGCTCAGATACTGACAATCGTTGTTTCATCCATCTATGCATTCGCTTTTACATGGCTGATGCTGTGGATCATTAACAAAGTCACGACGGTCCGGACATCCGAAACCGAAGAAGAAATCGGCCTCGACGCGGCACTCCACGGCGAAACAGCCTACGAAGGAGTCTGATGCCATGAAGTCTAACCTGGCAATCATCCTCACGGTATCCGCCATCTCATGCCTCGGCCTGTTCTCGCAATCCGTCAGTGCGACAGGCTCCACGCACATCTGGGGCCCTTCAACCGATATCCAGGGATTCAACCTCTGGCACCTCACAACCGATGTCTATATAGCAGCCGAAGGCGATGACGCAGGAAACCAGATCGCACCCGTCACAAACCTCGGATTGACCGTCGGCATCCTCCCTTTTGAGAAGTTCGGCATGGAAATCGGTTTCGACCATAAATCCGGTCTCGGCGCAGCGGATGACTACCCTCTTTACGGAAACATCAAAATTGGTCTCCCGGAGAACGCATTCGGCTCATGGTTTCCGGCCATTGCCATCGGCGGCTACGATATCGGCACCAAGAGCGATGTGACGGACTAC
>CAYYMM010000084.1:0-20546 GCA_964472395.1 uncultured bacterium
TCAGTTATTAGAGAAGATCGATCAGGGCGGCATGGCGGAGATTTACCGCGCCCGTCGCTCAGGCCCGCATGGTTTCGAAAAAATCGTAGCGATTAAGAAGATTCTGCCACACTTGGCGAACGATCAGGACTTCATCAACATGTTCTCATCGGAAGCTAAAGTCACCGCTCAACTCCAACATCCCAACATTGTTCAGATTCATGATTACGGCAAGGAAGCTGGGATTTATTATCTGGCCATGGAATACATCCATGGCTTGAATCTCAACGACCTGATGACTTTATTGTCAGACTCACAACAAAAACTCTCTCTTCCTCAAATTTCATACATCATCCGACATGTCTGCGCTGCGCTTGAGTACGCTCATTTTTTAACCGATTTTCGAGGCCGTTCGCTGTCGATTGTCCATCGCGACATCAACCCGAAAAACATCATGATATCGTTTACAGGCGAGATCAAACTGATGGATTTCGGAATCGCTCTCGCGTCCACTCGCAGTTTTCAAACTCTCGCTGACGGCATGATAAAAGGCAAGATCGCATATATCTCACCTGAACAAGTCAAATCGGAAGATCTCGATCATCGCTCCGATATTTTCTCACTCGGGATCGTCATGTATGAGCTTGTCACCGGTGTCCGCCCATTTCAATCCAATACCGATTTCGGAATTTTAAAGAAGATCGAACAGGCGATATTCGTTCCGCCTGAGCAACTCGTATCCAACCTCCCCCAAGAATTCTCAAAAATCATCACTAAATGTCTCAACCGCGATAAGCGAAACCGATATTACTCAACCGGGGATATCCGGTTAGCACTCGAAAAAATCGATAATTCAAGTGGAGTGAGAACTGATCAATCTTCATTTCGGAAATTTCTGGAATCCGTTCTCGGGAAAGATGTCGTCCACAGCCCACTGATAGGTCAGAATTCGTCGTTTTCTCCGGTTCAAAATGAAACCGGTGATTCTGACGATGTTCGTTGGGGAGATGAATCTGCTCAGACTGTCATGATCGATCGATCGGAGCAGACGCGTTCCAAAACGAAGTCAAAACTTCTTCACGAACCGACTCGGATCATTCCTTCGTCGAATATCTTGACCTATCCTCCACCCAAAAGTAAAACCAGGCCCTCAACGGACCCAGGAAAATCATCTGTTCCGAACAGCAGAGACGCAAACAAAGATTCGCCAATATCTCCCCCATCTCTTCGATCAGAACCTCGACGGGTTGTTCAGGCAAGACCAGAACCTGAGATTCCGGAGGGGATTGTACCGGATCTCGATGATGATACCTTGTCGCAAGCAATGGGACCTTCCGAGCAAGTCCCGCGCGACCCACCTGTTTCCGATTCCGCGAGCATGTCATCTCCATCGAAGCAACGCAGGATATCGAACAGCGCTGAAAACCATTTTGAGTCGGATGCCTTGATTGAGGAGGATGAGGCGTTCTTCGATATTCCACCCACACGAGAACGGTCTCACTTCGGGTTGATCATCACCCTGGTGTTGATCATGATGTCTCTGGGAGGAGTCTTTTTTTTCGGTTGGGAAGGAATCCTCAAGATTCTGGGTTTGGCAGAGACGGAGTTTCATGCGGACATGACTGTGAAGATTATCCCTGCCGATGCGACCATGCAGCTCGATTTTGTGGACCAGACCGAGCTCACAAAACCGATCAGTATCGCTTGGCCGTTTAACTCCAATCATGGGGTCTTGATATCGCATCCCGATTACAAAGCTGTTTCGTTCAATCTGGTCACTCCTTCGGATTCGAAGGGTGAAGTAACAGTCAGTCCAGCAGATACAACCGGTGTTTCAATTTCACAAGCCGATCGAAAAATTGCTCTCGATATCCATCTCATTCCGCAGTATCTGAAAGTTTCAGTCAAATCATCGCCGAAGGGAGCGAAGGTTTCCGTCAATGGCGTCGATACACAGAAAACGACTCCATTCGAGTTTCCGTTCGATGTCGACAGCGACTCTACGGTTCGATTCCAGAAAGATGGATATGAACCTCTGGAAACCAGTTTTCGTCCCAATCCCGTCAAACCGGAAGCGGGGCTATCGGTTGAATTGAAGAAAGCGGTCGGAAGCGCTGCAGAGAAGGAACCGGGTGAACCGACTGCAGCGCCTGCCACAGGTCGGGTCATTGTAAAATCACCGTATCCAGTAACGATCGCCTCCTCCAAAGGAGTTCTTGCGTCGGCGGTGAAGGAAAAAACCATCGTTCTGCTCACAGGCAAGCAGACCCTAAAATTCACCAACCCGGATTATCATCTCGATTTGTCAAAAACCGTTCAGGTGACAGATTCTAAACCCGTAACGATCAATCTCGAACCACTTGGAAAAATGATCGTCGAGGCTGACCCTCCGGGATGCAAAGTGTACATCAACGATCACGAACTCGGTGCGGCTCCGGGGCAGTATGAGCTGGCACCAGGATTATACAATGTCATATTCAAGTGGAATCAATGCGAGGCGACCGAGAGCCGTTGGGTCAAGGTGGTATCAGAACAGAACAAGAAAGTGCCGAAAGTGATGGGATGTAAATAATGCTCAGGTTTTTTAAACTCACGGGTCTCCTGATCTCAGGGTTAGCTTGTTTCTGCAGTCTGGCGTCCGCCGATCGGACACCATTGTCTGAGAAAGAACTCACCCGAGGCAGCTACCTTCTCGAGCAGGGCAATACCGATGAGGCTCTCAGACACCTCAAAAATATACCTCTGTCTTACCCCAAATCGAGCGAAGCACCGATATCGCTCAGGATTCTAGCAGAAATTTATTTGGACCGGGGCCAGTACGACCAGGCCAAAACAGCGATAGATCGGGTGGTATCGGAGTATACGGAGCATGAAAACGCCGAATACCACACGCTGCTGAACCACTACATTTCGATGTTCACTGGCGATGTTCGGGATGCGATAAACCGGAGGGTGCAGATCGAAGCCATTGTTTCGAAAACACCTTCCAGCCAAACCGCAACACTCGCCCGTGCCATCATGGTCAAACTCGCCATTGCCGATCGCGATCTTCCTCGAGCCGAACTGCTACTGACTCAGCTCCTTCTGCGGATTCGAAGCGGTGTTGTTTATCGTTGCGCGCTTGGTGATCTCGCGGTGCTGCGATTACTTCAGGACAACCCGGTTGAGGCCATGCTGGCAATCCAGCAGATTCGTGAATCGACGGAAGATGAGATGATTCGGGACCGGGCAGCAAAGGATCTGGATCGACTGAATCGGATTTATCTCGATCCTAGCTCGACTCTGATTCGAACTGCCGATTTTGAGTTTGCTGAGCATGGATCGAAAGGCCCGGTCGACATTAACATCAATTCAAACGGCAAGCTGACCGTCCTCGACCGGAATCCGATCCAGATCACCTTCGATACCATAAAGTCTGGAGCTGGTGTATCGAAAAGCGTCCCGGAAAAGAGCACACGGCTGAACCTTGGATATGACGAAGCATTGCTGATCATTGCGGGCAATCACATCGTGTCGGATGAATCCATTCTTTTCAGCAGCGCGTCTCATCCGATTCGAAATCTGGTCGATGCGATCTGGACGACTCCCGGCGAGTATTGGCTTCTCGATCGCTCCGCCGACACATTCTTCCGTTTCGATCGAAGCCGCCAAGCACTCGGTCCCGGACCAAAACTCAATCTGAGCGGGAAAGAGCATCTCGTTCGCAATCCGATCGGCGGGACATGGCTAGTTCTTCCGTCTTCTGATGCCGTTTATCTCGTCAACACGCGGGGAACTGATATTCAGGAAATCAACTTGCAGATTCCGGACACTAAAAAAGTCGAACCGGTCGATATCGCCAGTGATTCACTCGGTCACCTCTATGTCCTTGACCGGAATCAGCATCTCGTGGTCGTCTATTCGCCTTCATTCAAGCGAATCAAGTCCTTCACTGTTGAGTCGCAGGAATTCAGGCTGAGGAGCCCGGTTGCACTCGCAGTCGATCCGCAAGGGAGATTTTACATTGCTGACCAGAAGTTCAAAGTCATTTACCAGTTCAAGTAGCACATTCGTCATTTTCTTGCTTTTGTTTCTGAATATTGCATCATTGGCATACCCAGCTATCGCAGCAGATATCGTCGAGGAAGCGTTGCCTTCAGTTGTGACGATCGCCGAGATTGACCGGCAGATCACGCTGTTCGAAGGAAGACTGGTCGAAAAGAAGGCCGATAATGCCGAGGAGGATTTTGCCTCAATCCGAGGTATGATTGATCGGTTTTTACAAGAGAATCCCGGGATATCGAGCGATATCAGCAAGCAAGTGATCGCACTGCAGGATCGAATTGACACGCTTGAAGGCGCATATTTTTTCTATCAGAACAAAAATGATGCCGCAAAAACCGCATTCAGAAATCTGTTGAAGCGATCTCCGCAGGCAACTCTTGATGGCAATGTCGCGACCCCCGCTTTAGCAGAATTTTTTGAGAATCTAAGGGAAAAACTGATCGGGTATGTCTCGATCAAATCAAATCCTGGAAATGCAGATGTCTATGCTGATGGTGTGTTGATCGGCAAAACGCCATTGATCGGAGCCTATATAGTCTCTGGGGAGATAGTATTCCGAGCGGAAAAGGAGGGGTATTTTCCAGACGAGAAAAAAGCGACGATCAAACCGGGGAAGGAAACCTCCATCGAACTCAGCCTCCCGCCCAACTCGGGCTCATGCACCGTTCTGACCGTCCCGACAGATGTCTCGGTGTATCTCGACGGAAAACTGGTCGGAAAAACGAGTGGAAACCTCCCTGCCGATATGATCGAGAAAGTATCCCAAAGCAATCTGAACCCGCTGGAAGCCTCAGCCCCGCTCATCATTGATTCCATCGCCATCGGCCAGCATGTCATCGAGTTCCAGAAATCCTGCTATAAATCCCTGAAATTCAAAGTCGACATCGACATCGGTGAGTTCTTCATGCCTCCGGTAAAACTCGAACCGAGTTACAGTAACTTCGAAATCCACTCCTCACCAGCTTCCGCCAATGTATCGATCGAGGGTGATTTCGTGGGCCAGACCCCCGTCCGACAGGAACGCGGCTGTGCCGGGTTGCGTGAAGTCCGGATCGATCTCGGCACAACATCGAACTGGTTTGAACGCGTTGATTTCTCACCCGACAAGAAAACAACCATTCATGCCAGACCGCGTCCAACAGTCCTGGTGTTGGGTTGCGCAAATGTCGATCCCTCTGAACGAACAGAAGCGATTCACAGAATCGAGGGTTGGCTGATTCAATCCGGCCAATTCAATGTCATCAGCGGTGAAGAAGCACAGAAGTATCAGAATCGAGCAGCTGTCACCAGTTTTGTCGAAAAACTTTCAGCACCTTCCCTCTCTGCCATTCGTTCCTGGGAATCCATGACGAGTTCTCTTGGATTTGCTCTGAAAGAATCCGGAGCTTCTCTGTACGCATTTGTGCGGCATTCCGATGTCAATTCCGAAGTACCAGGCACTCTGTTTTTGCTCCACCCAGCGCTTTCCACCCCGGATCGTTTTTCAATTCCGTCCGGTCTTCCTGCAGAAAAAGCTCCGGACGAACTGATCCGATTTCTGCAACGCTTTCCTGTTGTGACCGAGTTTTACACAGGCTTGCACGTCGTTGACAGCTCATCAGGAATCATGATCGTCTCGATCGATCCGGAAGGACCTGCCGCGATTACGAGTCTCCAAACGGGGACGATCATTCGGGAGATCAACGGGCAACCTGTCGATTCAGTGCAGGCAATGAAACAGATCATCGGATCACGTTCAGGTAATGAAATCATGCTTGGATATACTGCCAGTGGAACAACTGCCACCTTGCCGATCAAAGGCTATACCCGTCCGGTTATGATTCCTGCCGGAGATCCCAATTTCCCTTACAACTACTGCGTGGCGAAATTGACCGAACAGGTTGTGTTTACCGATATCCGCGATGCAGCCTATTTGAATATAGGTCTTTGCTTCATTGCCAAAGGTTCTCCAAAGTCAGGACTTGATCTCGGACTCTCCCAGGCCAATCTCGGCGAGGGTGCCGGAATCAACGCCCATAGCGCATCATATCTGAAGGCTTGGGCTGCCTATCAGACGGGGTTGTATGAGATGTCTGAGGCGTATCTTAAGGATATCCCACCAGGAGCAAGTGGTCGTTTAATCGATGGGAATGGTCCATCAATCGACCTGCTTATCAAAAATGGCTTTAAGGATTAATGCCGAAGGGGGGACTCGAACCCCCACAAGCTTGCGCTCACTAGACCCTGAACCTAGCGTGTCTGCCAATTCCACCACTTCGGCGTGAGCCACATGAATCATCATATCTGGAGGTGTCATTGTCAAGAAAAAATCGCCAGGCAGACGCTGATGCTCTGCAGCGTGAAATTATCCATTATCTGAACAGTCGCCCAGACGGCGCTTCCGCACGTCAGATCCTCCGCGCTCTTAAAATTCCGGGACAGAAGCAGAATTCGTTCTGGAAATCACTCAATCAACTCAAGCAGGATCGTCAGATCACTCAATCCTCCGGATCGCACTATACCACCCGTTCCTACTCTAAAAAACAAACTCGAACCGGCCTCTTCCATCGTAAAATCTCTGGATCCGGAGAGGTCATCCCATCCGATTCGGCGTATCGGATGACGCTGTCAAAAAGCGAAGCGTGTTTTCTGGTCGACGGGGATCTGGTCGAGGTTGTCTCCACCGATGCCTCAACAAAAGGAATTCCTCGAGGAATGTTCCGTTCGATACTGAAAAGGCGTGAGACTCCCATCGTGGGATACTACCGCCTGATTCGGGATGAACCGGCATTTGTTCCGCTCGATCCCAGGATCGCACAGACAATGCGCATTGCATCGCTTCCGGACGCACAACCAAATGATGTCATCTCGATCATTGTTCTGGATGATCGTACCGATCCGGGATATCCAATCGCAGTTCCTCAAGCCACTTTCGGCCCCAGGGAGGCGTTTGGAGTTCAAACTTCCATTCTGACAGTCAAGCATCAGATTCGAGAAAACTGGACGCAAAACGCTCTCGATGAAGCAGCCGCCTTCCCCGATATCACCATGGTCCGAGAACCGGAGGATCGCGAAGATCTGCGCGAAGAACTCGTGATCACGGTCGATCCCGAGGACGCACGCGATTATGATGATGGATTGTCGCTCGAGATGAACTCTGACGGGTTTCTTCTGGGTGTTCACATCGCGGATGTAAGTCATTTTGTTCAACCCGGGTCTGCGATCGATAAAGAGGCCTATCTTCGCGGAACGAGTGTCTATTTGCCTGAACGTGCAATCCACATGCTCCCGGAAAGACTTGCTGCCGATCTTTGTTCGCTGCGCCCTGACCTCGATCGCCTCGCTGTCACAGTCTGGATCCGTTTTTCGCCAGACGGAGAACGACTGGATTCACGCTGTTGTGAATCAGTCATTCGATCCAAAGCGCGTCTGACATATGCTGATTTTCAACGCTTCATAAACAACACGGATGACTCGACTGAACCGGTTTCCGTTCTTTGTAGAAATCTCAATCGGCTGTTTCTCATTCTTCAGAAACAGCGTGTATCCAGAGGTGTTCTCGATCTCGATATCCCTGAAACGCATTACCACTTCGATTCAGACGGAAGAATATCCGCCATCACACGCAAGGCACGTGGAAATGCTGAGCAGGCAATAGAAGAGTTCATGATCGCAGCGAATATCGTTGTCGCGGAAAAACTGGACACCCTGGGTCTGCCGCATATCAAGCGCCACCACGAACCACCTGACCTTTCAACGATCCAGGAACTTAAAACCAATCTGACTCGCCTGGGAATCATTCCTCCTTCTAATCCTCTGAATCCGGATCAGGTACGCGCCATGCTCTCTTCGATCGAATCCGATGCTGTTCGATCGGTCGCATCATATCTCATCCTCAGATCCATGAAACGAGCCGTATATACGACGCAGAACAGTGGCCATTATGGATTGGCACTGGATCAGTATACTCAGTTCACATCACCAATCCGACGATATCCGGATCTGCTCGTGCACCGATCGTTGAAGCATGCCATGCATCCTGAAAGTGAATGGAACCCAGACGCCAGCGAGTTGGAGTCGATGTCGAAATGGCTTTGTGAACGCGAGCGCAAGGCTCAGGAAACAGAGTGGGAGGCCCAGAAACTACAGAAAATCAGGTTTATTCAGCCGCGAATCGGAGATGTCTTTGAAGCATCCGTTACCCATATCGAGGAGTTCGGTGTGTTCGTAGAACTCGACGATCCCTTTGTTGAGGGGTGTATTCCGATATTCAAGATGGATCGAAGCCTGAAGATTGACTACCGACGAGGCGTGATTGTGTCGAGAGATGGAATGATCCTTCGCGCCGGATCGCGTATCAAGGTTAGACTCGAAATGGCGGATTTAGACCGCTCATTACTCGATTTCGCTTTCGTGCTTCCCGCTAGCGGAGCGTCCAAAAAGCTTCGCTCCGAGAATGCTGATTTCATACAGTAACATCATTGGCAATGCCATCATGATCTGGGTAAGAACATCAGGTGGTGTCAGAACTGCAGCGACGATGAAGATGATCACAATGGCATACTTTCGCTGTCTTCTTAGGAGTTCATGCCTGATAATGCCGAGTTTTGCGAGAAATGAGATCAGCACCGGCATTTCGAATATCGTGCCAAAAATCAGAATTAGTGTCGTTGAAAACTTCAGATACTCACTCATGGTAAGCATGGGTTGAATGGTTTCGCTCGACAGGCTTATGAAGAATCGAAAACCCCATGGAAAGACCTGCCAGTAACAGAAAGCGGAGCCCAGGAGAAAGAATAGCGTCGAGATCAGAACAAAGGGAAGTGCACTCCGGCGTTCATGCTCATAGAGCGCGGGTTCAACGAAGCGCCATATCTGATAGAAGATGACCGGACAGGCCAGGATGATGCCCGAGAAAATCGCGACCTTGAAGTACACTACAAAGATTTCTGGAAGACTCGTAAAGACAAGTCTCCTATCAGCTTCCGGAAGTAAATCGATTAATGGTTTGGCTAGAAAAGTAAACACCCGGTCTGAAATGGCCAGTCCCACCATCATCCCGATCAGCACAGCGCCGATCGCCTTGAGCAACCGGGATCTCAGCTCTGTCAAATGCTGTATGACCGGCAGATCTGCACCCGGAACATTACTCATGTGATATCGACCGGTTGGATTGATCAGATCCGGATTTTGATTCGGGAGGATGAGAGGGAGGTGGATCGGTATCATGGGTGCTTCGATTCGAATGCTTCTCCTGCGAGCGATACCGAGAAATCTCGTCGAGTTCCATTGAACTCCGGACATCGTTTACGGCTTTTCGAAACTCGGCAAGACCTCTTCCAAGCAATCGAGCGAGTTCCGGAAGCTTTTTCGGTCCGAATAAAAGCAGAACAATGACCAGAACCAGTAGCATTTCCTGAAAACTGAGTCCAAACATGCTTTAATCATAAGTAAGTAGTTTCAGATTGTCCACAAGCAGCATCAGTGGTAGGTTTTCATCATGGTCCCTCACAACGATCGCCGCTTTGTCTTTGGTCCAGTCCATTCCAGACGCCTGGGACGATCTCTCGGCGTCGATCTCGTGACCCATAAAACATGCAATCTTGACTGCATTTATTGTGAATGTGGCAGGACGACCCACCTCTTGGTCGATCGCGGCCGATTCATTCCAATGGATGAGTTGCGTATTGAACTGGATGACTTCTTTTCATCCTCACATGAGATTCTCGATTACGTTACGTTTTCTGGAGCGGGCGAACCCACCCTGAGTCTTGATCTCGGATCGGCTGTGTCGCACATCCATAGCGTGACATCGACACCGATCGCCCTGCTGACCAACGGCATCCTGCTCTCGCGACCCGATGTCATCGCAGACATCCAGGAAATTGATGTGATCATTCCATCCTTGGATGCGGCGACCGAGAGTGTCTTCAGAACAATCAACCGACCGGTCGAAGGCGTTTCATTCCAGGATTACATCAGCGGGTTGAGGAGTTTGAGACACCGAGTGCGGGCTCAGATCTGGCTCGAAATCCTGCTGTGTCGATCTGTGAACGATTCCAGGGAGCATCTTGAATTGTTGGCCGAGGAAATCGGGAGAATCGCTCCGAACGGCATCCAGATCAACACACTGTACCGCCCTGGAACGGTTAAAACCATTGAACCTCTGTCTGCAGAAGAACTTACCGATGCTGCCGAAATCCTGAGCCGGCATTGTGAGATTGTAGCACCTCAGACCTTGACGGGCAGACTTGAACCCAAATCCGATCCGCTGTCCACGATCCGATTACGCATTCTCGAGACCGTTTCCAGGCGTCCCTGTTCGATCGTTGAATTAGCCAATGGCTTGGAATGTGATCCGGTTCTGATTGAAAAACTGGTCGATGAAATGCTGGCTGGTAGTGTGATCCGGAAAATCTTGCACGTTGATGGCATCTATTTCCATCGCGCTTAGAAGCATGGATTGCATAGGGTTCCGTCGATAATGAACATCGCTAGATTCAACCTTTCAGATTGGTTTCCACTCAGATGACCAGGATGTCGGGATGGCGGGAGCGAGGTATATCGTTCAGAAACTCCGTCGAATCGACCATTCATACACATATCCGCCTTGAAATTTCGTGAAATCGGTCTGTTTTGCCCACTCAAAATGCCATTCAACCCCGATCAGCCAGAAATTGAACCCGAATCCAGCTGCACCATAAAGATTGCCTTCACGTTCTTTCGTCTCGGGATTGTCAAAATCCCATTCTTCTTCTTCTCCTTTTGACCAGATCGTTCCAACGTCCGCAAAGAACTTCCCTCGGAACCCATAAAACCCGATTCCACCGGCGAATTCCAGTCGGTCGATCAGCGGGAAGCGCAGTTCGAGATTTGTGATCGCGAAGTAGTTTCCGACAAGAGTAGCATAACCATATCCGCGGATAGTGTTGAATCCGCCAAGACCATAATATTCGGGGTTGTCGCCGGATGAAAAGATCCCCCACTCGCGAAACGCGATTAACGATCGTCTCGTTAATGGGATGTAGGCTCGATAGTCGAAATAAGTGTTGATGTACTTTCCAAAATCGGATGCGAGGGCGATAGGATAGCGTACCGAGATTTCGAAACGTTGCCCACCGTAAGGTTCTGAGTAACCCGTGAGCGGTTTATATCGAACAGTGTCTCCGACAAACGCCGGCTCGATAAAACTCGTCTTCTCGTCATAATCATCGTATCCGGATAGAGAACTGCTGTAGTTCTTTATGAAAACGCCGTAATCCAGTTCGAATCGATAGAAAGTAGTCAGTGGATATTCCGCATGCAGCATTCCTCCATAATAATCCCATTCGACTCGATGGTACAGACCAGTGGTGGAATTATAGCGATAGTAGTAATCCGAATCTTGAAGTGCCACGATCCCATAGTCGATGCGATTTGGAAGATAAATATAGGATCCGCGAATTCCATTACGATTGTCTCGGCGAATAGCAAGCAGACTGAACTGATGGTTACCGAGAATATCAGACATGATCAGACCGCCCTCCACTGCGAGATCCCCGTCGGTTCCATAACTGATCTGTCCGATTGCGATATCGGGGACGAGCCGGAATTTGACTTTTTGATTCTGTAGCATCGAAGGTGACTCCGGCAATGATGTTGTGATTTCGGGTTTTGGAGGCGTGTAGATCAACACTTCCCCTTCCGGTCCCAGATACTTCTCATCTTTCGCTACGTCAGGCACGACTACCTCACGATCGACCGGGATCACAATGATTCGCTGGGTGGCTTCAATGTAATATGAAATCGCGATCTCACTGCCATCTTCTGAGAAACTTGGAGTGAACATTCCAGTCACTGGCGCTGCGATCCGGTGGATGTCTCCTGAATTCAGATTCATGATGTATGGGTCATTGATCCCGTCGATTCGATCGGAAATGTATGCGATGGATTGCCCATCCGGAGACCATGAGGGCATGGTCTCGTTGCCGGGGCTCAGTATGACCGGTTGCTGATTTGCATCGGATAGCGACACGCGGTACAAATCGTATTGTCCGTCTCGTTCAGTTGAGTATACAAGCCATTCGCCATCCGGTGACCAGGCCGGTGTTTCATCGATATATGCATCGTTCGTGATTCGGGATGTCACTCCGGTCGCCAGATCGAGTACAAAAAGATCGGATTGTGCATCCTTGAATCCGCTATATGCGACACGTAATCCATCCGGTGACAGAGCAGGAGAAGCAGGTTGATCCTCAAGAATCGGATATGTGGCAGCCAGACCGCCGACAGCAGGATCGATCAATTGAACGTAGTGTCGGTTTTCCCAGACCGAGATATACACGAGGCGATCATCCCATGGATTACCGCTGAGAGGTCTTCCGTCCGTCACCATGTTTCTGTATCTATTACGATCGAGATCACATGTCAGACAATCGAAAACAGGTTCCTTTTTCTCGGGATCTGTCGTCCCCAGAAACACATTGAAGCCTTCGGGACCATTCTCCGCATATGCGATCAACTCGCTCCCAGGCGAAAAGACCGGTGCCAGACGTCTGAAGAACTTTTTCTGACCCTGGAGCATTTTGTCGAACGACGTGATGCCTTCTCGACGTCGCTCAACTTCAATGACCCTGCGACGTAGATCTTCCTTCCACTGCTCTGACAGTTCATCCAAAGTACAACCGAATGTCTCCTTCACCGAACGCATGAAGTAATTCTCGGTCCGCAAGGTCTTCCTAAGTTCCCACATCAATGCGCGTAACGAGTGTACTCCGTATCGGTTTCTGAGGAAATCAACTGCGGACTGCGCAGCTTTGTACCCGAGATACGGGCTGGGGAGGTAATCAAATGTCTCCATCTGATCGAGTGACGGAAGGATGTTCGATATCACAGCATCGCGAAGCACCATTCGACCGACCGCATCCCAATCCCCTGCAATATGCTCGGCAAAACCTTCCATGATCCAGATTGGTACGGGTGAGATTCGATTCAATCGGTTCTGAAATAAAACTTCAAACTCGAATGTATGCACCAACTCGTGGATGATCAGGGATTCCAACGCTTTTTTTGAACCGTCGAGAGGGATAACGATACGACGCTTGATCGGTTCAGAAAATCCAGCGACCCCCTGCGGAATGAATCCTTCTAGAATATTAGTTTGCTGGAAATCCGAATGACTCTTGTATAAAACCACAGGCGTTTTATCCGACAATTCGGTCCCTAGGTCTTCTGCGACCCGGAGATAGGCGGATTCGAAAAACCGAATCGCTTCAGGGATAAGCGGTGAGCACTCGGGATAGTAGTAAAACTCGAAATGATCTGTTTCATGTTTCACCCATCCGAAATCGACGTATGTGATTTTGTTTTTACCGAATGCGTCGGCAGTTCCGACAGACACAGAAAACCAAAGAATAGCAGGCAGAATCGTGGAAATTGATCTGTGCAACCGAGTGTTCTTCATGTTATTTCCCCGCTTATTATTCTCTCATTAAGTACCGAGTCGCATTGACCTTTTTCCCGATGATGAAATCGAGAAACGCTCGTATTTTTGTTTGCGAGACTTCAAAAAACACACCGACTTCATCCGCTGCCCCTTCAGTTGTCTCATCCGCCTCGTACGTTTTGTCCACGACGATACGATTGTTGAGGGTATCCACCAGATACAGATTCATTCTAAATTTGTAACTTGTACGATCCTTCCAGACTTTTGACGGCACTCGGTATCCGTATCGATTCACTTTCCATTCGCTGTCATACCCGGAATAGTCCGAAGCTTCATAGAAAATGTCACCTAGAATAACGAGATCGATCTGATTCTGAGCGTTCCAGGCAGGCCAATCGTAAGCGGTGATCTGGTCTTTCAGCGTCGGACTGGTGTCATCCTTCAACTCAAACGATAACGAACTTTTCTCAACAGTGCGGAAGTTTTTAAGTGAATTGATGTTCTTCACTTCCTTGAGAAAAACTGATTCGAGATCTCGCGATGTGTCAAACTCCGTATTTTTCTGAATCACTTTCCAGAATCCGATTGACATATCCATAATGTTCTCGATGACCGGAGCGCGCCGATAATCGATTCTGACTTTGCGTGCATTGGGCAGGCACGCAATGAGAAGTGTTGCCAATGCGATTAACGAAAACGACTTAATCCATCGAGGAATCATATGAAGAGTCCTTCCGTTTCTTAGGTTCGTACTCGCGATCGCTCTGGGGCCTCGTCGATTCATTCTCTTCGCGATGACTCAAAGCACCGAGATTGAGTTTTAGGATCCGCGAATCGGGGCGGAGCTTCAATGCCTGATGGAAACCCTGTTCAGCCTTTTCCGGATACCCCTCCACTTCTGCTGCAACCGCTAGATTGTTCAAGGCTGCCACATTGCCTGGATCTGCTTCGAGCACTATTCGCCAGTGGATGGCGGCTTCATGCCAGTACCCTTTTTCAGCCAGGCGAATCCCGTAATCCACCAGATCTCGCGGAGTGCGATGCCGATGTACAGCACAGCCAGTCATACCTTCAAATATAAAAAGTAGGATCAAACCGAAGCCAATTTTGCGAATCACGTGAGTAATCCTCCGTTCCAGCTAGCGGAACCCCATAAGATATCGGTTGCTTGACAAGTCACTGGATGGTTCATAGTATCCGTTCTTCTGCTTGAATGTCTGTGAGGGTAGAATCGATGTTGAAGCCGGATTTGGACATTCTTATTGTCGCTTCCGAGGTCACCCCGTTGGCTCGAACTGGCGGCCTCGGAGACGCAACCCACAATCTTGCAAAGTATCTCCGCCAAATTGGGCATAATCCACAGTTGATCATACCATGCTATCGGGGAATTCAACAGAAGGTTCCCAGTGAAAGCATCCGATCGAACATTATGGTGCCGATATCGAATCGATCCGAACCCATATCGATTCATCGAACCTTCATCGAGAAGGATATCCCGGTTTACCTGGTTGAGAAAGCTAACTACTTCGACCGCTCGGAACTCTACGGGACTAAAGAGGGTAATTACAGAGACAACTCCGAACGATTTATCTTTTTTTCGCGCGCTGTGCCTGAATTGATCCGTCATCTTGATCTGACACCTGATATCGTGCATTGTCACGACTGGCAAACCGCACTCGTCCCATTATATATACGGTTGAACCGCGACAGCGTTCAAGCATTTCAGTCCATTCGCACGGTGTTTACATTTCATGACCTCTCCTACCAAGGTATATTTTGGTGTTATGATATGCAGTTTACTGGTCTGAGCTGGGATTATTTCCGACCGGATCGCCTCGAGTTTTTCGGAGATCTGAATCTCCTGAAAGCCGGAATCATATTCTCAGATGCCTTGACCACTGTCTCGGATGCATATTGCCAAGCTGTTCAGACACTGCAGCATGGACAAGGATTGGATGGTCTGCTTCGTGCACGTCAGAATCGATTCTTCGGGATCTCAAACGGGATCGATTGCGATCGATGGAATCCCGAGCACGATGAGATGATTCAAGCCAACTTCTCTGCAGATGCTCCGGTAAACAAAAACCGATGCCGCGATCACCTTGCCTCGGTCTGCAACTTCTCCACACATGATGATCGCCTTATCGCAGGAGTCATCGGCCGTCTGAACAACTCGAGAGGCATGGATATTCTAGCCCGGTCCATTCCTAAAATACTCGAACGCGATATGAACCTTTGTATTCTGGGAATTGGCGAGACAGGCATTGAAAGGCTTATCCAGGACACGGCGATGAAATTCCCGGACCGAGTTGCCTTTTTCAACACTGTCGATGATAGTCTCGCGCACCAGATTCTTGCCGGATCGGACATGTTCCTCATGCCATCACGCAATGATCCGGGCGGGATGAGCCATTTACAAGCCATGCGATATGGGAGTATTCCGATTGCACGATCAACATTCGGACTTCGTGACACAATCGAAAATTACGATGAACGAACCCGTCGCGGAACCGGAGTTCTTTTTGATGAAGCCGCTCCGGATGCATTACTGTCGGCTATCGATCGCGCGATTTGTCTGTTTCGGGAGCCATCCCATCGGGCGGGATTGTTGCGGCAGTGCATGACGCGGGATGTCTCTGGACTCACAACCGCAAATCAGTATGAGGTGATCTACTCGAAACTTCTTTCCGGTGTTTTGTGATGCAGAATTCCACGGGAGTCAACCGCAGGCGATTGATCAAACACGCTCGTCGCTTCTTTTTATTTGTCGTTCTCCCTTACATCCTCCTTCAACTCGGTCTGAATTTCCTTCATCCGGAAGCACGGGTTATTGATCAAACATTTGAACGAATCAGAAATGAAACCGGATTAAAGATTGAATATGATCACCTCCGGTTCACTCGCACATTTGGTATCGAATTCGAGCACCTGACGGTGACACAGACTGGTCAAGTCGGGATTGAAGTTCACGGACAAAAAATCCAACTACCTGAGATACGGATTCTGACAGCGGACACGTTTTTTGTCCGTTCATGCTTCTCCTCTCTTTTTCGACTCAGGGCCGGTCTCTTTTTTAAAGCCAACTTTTATAGCGGATCGGCTGAGGGTGTTTTCGATACCCCTTTTTCAGGAAGAGGTGGATCTGCAATCGATGTGGCATGGCAGGATGTTGACCTAGCTGCTCTGGCAAAAGAGCATGCCGATCTCCCGATCTCGAGTGGTCGCCTGAGTGGTGATGTGGATCTCGAAATGAATCCAGAACTGGGATATTCCGGATTCAAGGGACCTGTTCATATTGCGCTACGTGATACCACATTCAAGATGCCTCAGAAAACCGGAGACATGTTGAATTTTCATGATGTACGAGCCATTGATGCTGATATCCGGGCAGAGCAGGATGTAATACACGTCGAGTCTGTCACGGTAAAAGGCACGAATGGAACGATGCGAATTACAGGTCTCATTCAACCGAATCCGATTCCCGACAACACCTATCTCGATCTGAGTATCAAGATATTTGCCCACAAGACAGATGAAGAACCGAATGAGAATCAATACCTTCCCGTCACAATCAAAGGATCCGTTTCACGACCGACCGTCGAGTTTCTTGGGATATCTCTCTACAAGGACGGTGAATTGAAATCGCCTTTCTAGGTGTGTGCAACCGAGCATCTAGATTGGGAATGCGGCGATGTTTTTTCGGATGCAATCCGAAACTTTCTGACACAAATCGAGAGCTTTCAATGCCTGTTCACCGGGAATCGGAGGGTTCGTTCGATCACGTACGGATTGAGTGAACGCGCGCAATTCCGAAACGAGTGGTTCGATCCGTTCAATCGTGAAAGGGACCGGTTGGATGGATGACATCGGATCTGAATCCGGAACTCCTTCCAATTTCCGATACCCACTGACCTGCTGATTAAGGCAATCGATTGAGAGATACAGATTGGGCTGGAACACCCGAACTTTCCGTGTTGCCTGAAGACTGATGCGACTTGTGGTGAGGTTTGCCACGCATCCAGACTTGAACTCGATCCTTGTGCTTGCGATATCGATCCGATTCGTCAGAACATTCACTCCACTTGAACGAATATCCGCGACATCAGAATTGACCCAATGCAGAATTAGATCGACATCATGGATCATAAGATCCAGGACAACATCGACGTCGGTGGCGCGTGACGGGAAAGGGCCGAGTCGATGCACTTCGATGAAACGGGGAGCACAGATCAACGAAGTGGCGGCAGCCACTGCCGGATTGAACCGTTCGCTCTGACCGACCATCAGCACAACACCTTTTTCGCGTGCACTTTCGATGAGTTTTGTTCCTTCATCAATTGTTGCCGTGATCGGTTTTTCAACCAAAACATGAACGCCTGCATCGATGCACTGGCGTGCCACCTCGTAATGGGCGGTAGTGGGAACAGCCACAGATACCAGATCAACATCCTTCAAAAAGCTTCGGAAATCACGTTCGGCCCTGCAGTGATATTGTTGGGCGATCATCTGGGCTGCACTGTCTGAAAGATCAGAAACAGCCACGAGTTCCACGTTATCGAGCTGGTGGTAGATTCGAGCATGATGTCGACCGAGATGTCCGACTCCAATTACACCGGCGCGCAGCTTCTCAATATTCATTTCAACAGGATTCCTCTCTGAGAAGATCCGATGAATTCAAGCATCTGATCGATCTCCGGCAAGCCCCCAAACTCACTTCTTATTTTGTCGACTGCTGTTGAGAGATTCAGTTCACTACTCAAGAGATACCGAACGGCTGTATGAATGGCATGGCGTCTCTCTTGATCAAAACCCCGGCGTCGAAGACCGATAGTGTTGATTCCATGGAGTGTTCCGCGGGATCCGGCAACCAGTCCGAATGGAATGACATCCTGGGCAACCGCTGTACCTCCTCCGATGAATGCGAACCGTCCGACATGAACAAACTGATGAATGGCGCACATGCCGCCAATGATCGCATAATCATCGATTTCGACATGCCCAGCCATATTGACGGCATTGGCCAGAATGACTTCGTTGCCGACATGACAATCATGGGCGATGTGTGCGTAGGCCATCACCATATTTTTATTTCCCACACGAGTAATTTTGTGGCCACCGATGGTTCCTCTGTGGATCGTCGCGAATTCGCGAATGATGTTTTCATCACCAATCTCAAGTTCAGTCGGTTCATCCTGATACTTTAGGTCCTGGGGAGCAGTTCCCATCACGACATGATGACTGATCCGGTTTCGTGCACCGATTCGAGTCGGTCCTTCGATAACGGTATGATGTCCGATGCGGGTATGATCGCCGACGGTAACATTCGGGCCGATCACGGCGTAATGTCCGATTTCGACTCCTTCTCCAATAATCGCTTTGCTGTCAACAATCGCTGTAGGAGATATCATGAATTTCCTCTTTCGTTATTAAGCCGTTCGAGTTCCTCGATACGTCGGGTCAAATCTCTGATGGATTGATACATCTCCTGAGCCTTGCTCAGAATCCCCTGTGTCTTGAGCCACTCCTTGTGAGGCGCGGGTGGAAAACCCGAGAGAACCGTGCCGGGCTTGACTGATTTCATTACCCCGCATCGGGCTGTAATTGTGCAATCATCCGCAATTTCGAGGTGACCGGCTATCCCAACCTGTCCGGCGACGGTCACGCGGTTTCCGATTCGAGTACTACCGGAAACACCGGTCTGTGCCACAATAACAGTGTCCTCTCCGATCTGCACATTGTGCGCGATTTGAATCAGGTTATCGAGTTTGCTCCGTGATCCGATCACCGTTGTGCCAAGGCTGCCTCGATCGATAGTACACCCGGCACCGATTTCGACATCATCATGGATGATCACACTTCCGATCTGGGGAATCTTGACGTAATGGGCACCCTCACGGGCGAACCCAAAACCATCCGATCCGATCACTGAGTTTGCATGAATGATGACCCGATTGCCGATGGCAACTCCATGGTAGATCGAGACATTGGGGTACAGAATACACGCAAAACCGATCCGAACTCCGTCTCCAAGAACAACACCAGGATATAATGCACTACCTTTAGCGATCCGGACGCCGTTTCCGATACTGACATTGGGAGCGATGCGAACATCCTCATCAATCCAGCAATCCGATCCGATGACTGCTGAAGAGTGTATACCGGTAGGAGGGAGGAGTGGTTTGTCGAATAGTGCCAAGGCACGAGTCATCGCGAGATAAGGTTCAGGGGTTAAAAGGATGGCAAACGGTGCATCGGGAATGACTTCAGCCATGATTACAATGCCGGCGCGCGTTTTCTCAAGGAGGTGCCGGTACTTCGGATTGGCCAGAAACGAAACATCCTCCGGTCCGGCCTGCTCAAGGGTTGCAAGTTGACCTATCCGGGATAGTTCTTTCCCCAGGCCGGACGGAATAAACTGTGCACCGATCAGATCCGCCAACTGCCGAGGAGTCAACGTCGTGCTGGGGTCGGCCATGTGGGATCCGCTATTTGGCGGCTTTGTCGTAGATTTCGATAATCTTGTCGGTCACATCCAAGGCATCATCGCTATACAGAATCGCACTGCCCATTTTACCGAGGATCAGCGTGAACCCTTGTTCCTTGCCATACTTCTGGATGATTTCCATTACGTCCTTATCGATCTTTTCCAGATAAGCCTTTTCCTTAGCGCCGAGGTCAGCATCGGCATCTTCGAGCATGCGTTTGAATTCTTTCTTCGCAGCAGTCAGTTCTTCTTCCTTGGCGCGTTTGGCGTCCTCCGAGAGTGTCAGATATTGTTTACGTAACTCTTCTTCACTCTTGTCGATCGCCGCCTTCTTAGCTTCGACATCCTTCTTTTTTTCATCCTGAAGGGTCTTCAGTTTTGCATAGGCATCCTTACCTGTTTTGGATTCTTCAATAATCCTCTGCGCATTGACAAAACCGATCTTGAGTGTATCGGCACACCGGGCGGCTGGAAGAATAACCAAGGCGGTGATGATCAAAATGCTCAGAGCCCAACCTGTTTTTTTCATGCTTGTCTCCTTGAATAGTCCATGATGCGTTCCTATAGAACGGTTCCCATAGTGAATTGAAAGTCATTTCGATCCTCGTCTTTGTATGGATCGAGATTGTAACCCCA
>CAYYMM010000085.1:0-20424 GCA_964472395.1 uncultured bacterium
GGGAGCGGGGGCTTCGCCAAAAGCTCCCTTCGACACGCTCAGGGAGCGGGGGCTTTACCAAAAGCTCCCTTCGACTGGCTCAGGGAGCGGGGGAAGACCATTGATTTTCTTTCCCCGTTCGGGCATAATTTACTTAAGCATCGAGATTTTCGATTCGCACAGGAGGCTCTCATGGATACCCAAACCTTCTATCGCTTCATCGCCGACTTGTCCGGTGTCATGTGGATGTACGTCATTTTCTTCTGCCTGATCCTCGCAATCTGCTTCTTCCTGCTCCAACGCCGCCTCAGAAAAATGATCCGCCTGGAAAAAGAACTCCGGGAATCACTCACCAAACAAACCCAATTGCTCGACCGCAAAAAGGCCGACCTCGAAAAAGTCATGCGCAACATCGCGTCAATGAAATCACAAGTCAAACAGATGAGCGATCAGATCGCCGAACAGAACGTGCAGGACGATCTCACCGGCCTGAGCACCCAGAGTTTCTTCGACAAGAGCCTGGACAAGGAGTGGAAACGCGCGTTCCGCGGAAAACGCCCACTGTCGCTCGCCATGATCGGTATCGACCACTTCAAACCCTTCTCGGACGGATATACCCGCGAAGAAGCCACCGAATGCATCCGGAAAATCGCAGAACTTCTCAAAGAGGAGATCCACCGGCCCGGCGATATCATCGCACGATTCGGCGAACACCAGTTCGGTGTGCTGCTCGCGGAAACCTACTCCGACGGCGCCTGGGCAGTCGCCGATAAGGTCCGCAAAAAGGTCGAAGCACTCTCGATCCCAAACCGCTTCTCGCCCAGTATCCCCTTCATCACCATCAGCGTCGGACTGCTCAGCCTGATGCCACACTCCAAGAAAGTCCCGGCGTTCATCATGGAAAAAACCTCCCAGGCGCTCGACGCCGCGCAGGCGGATGGAGGGAATTGCGTCAAGGCGTAGTTGTGGTATCCTGATCGGAACAGGAGATTCACATATGGAACATGATTCGAATTCCCCCAATGTGCCCTCGCCCGAAATCGACCGTATGACACGCATCATGGCGTTCATCGGAAAAGTATGCCCGTTCTGCAATGCCTGGCGGATCATGCCGAACACACGGTTCGGACGATTTCTCAAACAACGCCAGAGCGGCTGCCCCGCATGCAACGCCTACCGGCAGGTGTACGCGACGGATGAGGAGGACACCGAGGCCCGTAGGTGAATGTCCTCCTGATCGGCCTCGGTAAATACCTCTCCCTATTCGGACTCAGAAGCCTGTCCGCATTCATCGAATCAGAAGGTCATTCTGCGACAATACTGTTCGTCCCGGTCGATGCCTCCCTGTCACTCTATAAACCGGAAGTCGACACGATCGCCGAAACCGTGCTCCATCACCAACCCGACATCGTCGGCATCAGCCTCATGTTCTGCGACGCAGCACGCGGCCTCCGCCTGACTCGGGCCATCAAATCCAGACTCGATGTCCCCGTCATCTGGGGCGGCCTGCACCCCTCCCTCTGCCTCGGCGACACCCCCGATTGCGTCGATTATGTCTGCGTCGGCGAAGGCGAACGCCCCCTTTCCAATCTCCTCGACGCCCTCGGCAACGGACACCCCCCCGACGCCATCCCGGGAATCGCCGTCCGCTCGCACACCGGATGGTTGCCACCCCACCCCGCACCCCGCATTGAAGACCTCGATCAATTGCCCCTCCCGGATTATCGCCTCGACCACCACCTCATCCTCGACGGAGGCGCAATCCGTCCCCTCACACGGGATCGCATGATGCAGCATCTCCCGCACATCGCCCGGATTCACCCGATCTTGACGACCCGGGGCTGCCCGCACCGATGCTCGTTCTGCGCGAACTCCGCACTGGAATCACTCGGCACCGGCCCCTTCGTGAGACGCTTTTCGCCCGAACGCGTCATCGCCGAAATGCGGGATGCCGTCGAACGGTTCCCGGATGTGCTGGGCATGATGATCGGCGACGACCTGTTCATTTCCGCCCCGCAGGAGTGGCTCGAACGCTTCTGCGACCTGTATCGGACGAATATCGGCCTGCCGTTTTTCTGCGAAATCCACCCCGGGCACGTGCGGCCGGGGGTGATGGAGATGCTCACCGAGACCGGTCTGACGGGCGTGGGAATGGGCATCCAAAGCGGGTCGGAGCGGATCGCCAATGGGATCTTCGCACGCGGCACGACGAACCGACAGATCCTGGAAAGCACTTCCATGCTCGATGCCGAAGCCCCGACGGTCTCACGCTACTTCGACATCATCGTCGACAACCCATTCGAAACGGAATCCGAAACCGTTCAAACACTTGAACTCGTCAACAGTTTCAAGCGGAACTTCGAGCTCACCATCTTTCCGCTGCTGTTCTACCCCGGCACCGAGCTGACTCGCCGAGCCCGGGATGAGGGGCTCGATACGCACCAGGGCGACCTGATCTCGCGCGGCGAGAGCTGCCGGTATTCCCGATCGTATCTGAACCGGCTGCTCCGCTCGATCCCTCATGCCCCCCGAAGCTGGGTCCGCTTCTGGATCGCACGCCGGCACACCCGATCCGGTCGCGCTTCGTTCTATCTGTTCTATTTCGGCTATTTCGTCTCGATCCGCAAGCTCGCCTTCAACCTGACCAAATTCGTCCGCCTGCAGCTCGCGCTGCGATCATCGCGAAATCGCGGCATCCGAGCCCGGCGAATCATGCGATATGCCCGGATCTGACCCCATGGAGGCATCATGAAGGTTGCTCTTTTCGTCCTTGAAAACGCCATGCCCGCCTTGGGAGCCCGCCATGTGTCCGCGGCCGTCCGCGCCGCGGGACATGAATCGAACATGCTCTTTCTGACTCGGAACTTCGATCAACCGGAAACGGAAGCGGAACTGAAGCAACTCGATGACTGGATCCGATCGGAACAACCCGACACCATCGGTTTGGGGCTCATGAGCAACCACCTGACCCGGGCCATTCGCCTGACCGGACATTTCAGAAAAACGCATGGCATTCCGGTCATCTGGGGCGGCGTTCATCCGACATGCGCTCCGGACGATTGCCTCGATCACACCGACTGGGTGTGCGTGGGCGAAGCCGAGCAGACGATTGTCGATTATCTCGGGTTTCTTAAATCGGGAGCCGCCGGTGAACCGCCCCCCGGTATCATCGGCCGACGCAACGGCACAGTAGTTCGAGGCCCGAAACCGATCAAAACCGAGAATCTCGACAGCCTCCCGTTCCAGGATCACCGGATCGCCGATCATCTGATTCTGCACCGTGGACAGCTCCTGCCGATGACGCAGGAGTTGATGCGGAACTATATCTACGCCAACATCGGCATCCATTTCATCATGACCTCGCGGGGATGCCCCAGACGCTGCACCTTCTGCTGCAACGACACGCTCAGCAACGCCTGCACAGGTTCCCGCGTCCGCCGCCGATCGGTCCGGAACGTGCTCGACGAAGTCCGCCAGGCGCTCGAAACATACACCACCATCAGCTCGTTCGCATTCTGGGACGATTCGTTCCTGTGTTCGCCTCCGGAATGGCTCGAGGCATTCTGCACGCTCTACCGGATTGAAATCGGTCTGCCGTTTTTCTGCAATCTGCATCCGAGCGAAGCGGATGAGCGAACCGTCGGGATGCTCAGGGATGCGGGACTGATCGGTTTCCAGATGGGCCTGCAGACCGGCAGTGAACGGGTGAGCCGCGAGATATTCGATCGGAGCCTGTCCGTGACGGAATGCGAGGGGGCCGCCCGCCGGCTGCACGCGGCGCGTCGCCGGATCCGCGATCGTCACTATCACGTCATCGTCGACAACCCCTGGGAAACGGAATCTGATTCCCTGCAGACGCTGGATCTCCTCAACCGCATCCCGCGTCCCTTCCACCTGAGCTGCCTGTCGCTGATGCTCTATCCCGGTTCGCGACTGCATGCAAAGGCCGTGCAGGACGGCATCGAGACCGTCTCGACGGGGGATGTCTACCAGCGCGAATACTATGCCTACAAACGAACCTTCCTGAATGTCCTGACGGCCTCGACGCAGACGCTGCCGCCGCCCGTCATCCGCTTCCTGGCCGCTCACCGGCATTCCGCACTCATCCGGCTCCTGTTTTTCCTCTATTACTACTGCTATCGGCTGCCTCGTTACCGCTACCTGAATCGCCTGCTGCTCCACTGGATCCAGAAAGCACTCCATCCCAGGATTCCGCACTCCGCCTCCGCACGCCGCATGCTTCTCGATGCCACTATCCGCTTCAGACCCCAGTAACACCACCGATCGGCTCCACGGGTTCAGTCGATGCGCCGGTACCGCCTCCACACCGGCGAACGCGTCTCGATCCACTCCCCCGTCCTCCGAAGCGTTACCCGGGTCTCCTCCCGCGCCCAACACCCCCGGCACACCTCGATCGCGTCCGCCCGGAACGTCCGATGCAACCGGACGACCTCCCGCTGCCGCGACAGTACGCGGTCGAGGGGCTCTTCGAACACATTTCCCAGGAGTTGTTCCCCGTGCCAGACCTCGCAGCACAGATGCACATCCCCGTTCCATGCGATGGTGAGGGGTTCCGCGAGACGATGGCAGGGGGATCTTCGGATCGGACGCCGGGCGAGCGGATCCGCGACGGAGTCGCTCGAAAGCCCTCGTCCCGTCGCATCACGCTCGACCTGAACGACGACCTCGTCGACCCGACCCACCCAGTGCCGGACGAACGCGTCGATCCGATCGCGGATGAGGGGCGTGTCGACGATCTGCATCTGCGTGCGGATACGGACACCGGGATGGCGACGGAGTCTGTCGAGGAACCCGTCGATGTTGGTCATCACCTCACGCCATCCATCCATTCCGGTAAGCGCATGGTAGGATTCGGAATCCACCCCGTTGACGCTGAACCCGATCGTCTCGATCCGATGAGCCAGCAGCCGCTCCGACCAGTCCTCGCCGAGCAACACCGCGTTGGTCAGGAATGCGATTTTCAGACCGGGATGCCGCCGGACATTCCGGATAAACGCATCGAAGGCGGGATGCAAGAGAGGCTCACCGGCGCCATGCAGAATGATGACGGCTTCGGGAAACAAACGGGCGATCCGGTCGATCAGGTCGCGGTGCCGGTCGGGATCCATGTCGCCCTGCTCCCGGCGGCGGATCGACGCGTCGCCGACCCCGTGCATGGGGCACATGCGGCAGGACAGATTGCAGCGGTTGGTCGATTCGATGACGAAGATGCCGGGATGTCGCGTCAGCCAGGCTGCGCGAAGCCATCTCAGTCGCATCCGGAGATGCCGGATCGTCTCGGCGTTCATGCGAACGTTCCCTCAAAATGGATCCGCCGGCAATCCGACAAGGTCCGGATCACACGGAAGAAATGACGGCCGGGCGAGAGTCTCCGGGCGAGATCCGCGGGAATCTCGATCGTACTGCCTCCGGACGATCGAACCGCGAACTTGTCGAAAAAACACCGGGTCGTGGCGATTTCCACCAGCACATCTCCGTCGATCACCGGCCATGACAGCGTGATCGATCGCGGTGATTGCGGCGGCGTGTGAACCGAGTCGGAAAATCGCCGCTTCAAGGACCGCTTCAGGAGGCTTTCGAGCATCAGAGCGGCTGTGACGCTCCGGACCTGCAGGGCGTTGTAGTGCGCCTTCAGATACGCGCCCGGTCCGGCATTCCAGGAACGGCAAATCGCCGAGTCCATACTCCGTCTCCGGCTGTTCCCCAGAAAATGCACGATCCGGGCGGTCGGAACCGACAGGAGTTTCCAGCCTCTCCGGCGGAGTCTCAACCCGAGATCGACGTCTTCGTATCCCAGGAAATAGCGGGGATCGAACCCGCCGCCTACGGAATCGAGCGCCGCACGCTTCGCCATCAGATACGCCCCTCCGATCGCAGGCGTCTCGACGGGATCCGCCTCGGCTGCCCAGTACCGCCAGTCCATCTCCCAGTGCGGACGAAAGAGCCCCTCAGCATCGATCCATCGGGATGCGCCGGTATGAATCATCCACAGTTCGAGGGGAGTCGGCGTCTTGAGGCAGGAAATGAGGAAGCGGCATTCCGTATCCCAGAAAGCCCGCGGCCCGGCAGCGCCGACTCCGGAATCCCGCGACAGGGCATCGAGCATCTCGTCGGGAAAACCGTCCAGCGCGATCGTGTCGGGATTGAGAAACAGGATCGTGTCACCGGAAGCGATATGAAGACCCGCCTGGTTGGCTCGGGCGAAACCGAGATTCACCTCCGAGCGGATCAGACGGATCGACGGATCGAAGCCTGCCACCCAATCGGCCGTGCCGTCGGTCGATGCATTGTCCACGACAATCCATTCGGCCTCTGATGCCACCCGCGAGCGCTGCAGCGCATCGAAACAGGCCGGCAGATCGTCCCGGCTGTTCCAGGTGACCACGATGATCGACAGCGTCAAGCGGTTACGCCGTGTTGATGCTGTCACGACTGCGCCCACTGGCGGAACCGCTGGGGATTGCACAGCCCGATGCGTGTGCCGAGCCGGAGCAGCCACCATTCGAACGGGAATCGGAAATCGAACCGGCGGATGCGGGCACGTGCGGAGCGGATGAGGAGATGTTTCAGGAGCGCGACGGGGGATGGCGAGAGGTGGGAGGTACGGAGCGAAAACGGGAGATAGAAGTAAAAGATCATGTCCACGATCCGCGCCTGATGCCGTTCGATCCAGGGCTGATCCGGCGTCAGACGGTAAATCTGGTAGTGTTCAATCGATTCCGGATCGGTTTCGCCCGGCGGCGCACCCTGCAGCGGTGCATAGAGTTCGGTGATGGGAATCGGTGAAAAGCGATAGATGGCGAATGTCGAATCGGGGTGATCGCGTCGCAGAGCATGAATGGCGTCGATCGTGCGCCTCAGATCCTCCAGGGTTTCGCCCGGGATCCCGAGAATATAGTTGAAGATACCGGCGATCCCGTATCGGTGCGTTTTTTCCGCAAACGTCCGGATGTCGTCCGGAGTGATTCCCTTGTCCATATCGTCCAGAATCCGCTGTGTCGCGCTTTCGGCTCCGACCTCGATCCGCCGGCAGCCGCCGCGCTGCAGCAGATCCCAAGTGTCGTCCGACAGGGTGTTGATCTGATCCGCGCGCCCTGGCGCCTGCCATTCGATCCCGAGGCCCTCCCGGATGAATCCGTCCATGATGGCGCGCACACGCTCCTCATCCGCAAAAAAATTGGCATCGACAAAACGGATGCGCCTGAGCTGATACGTGCGGACGAGTTGCGTGATGTCGCGGATGACCGTGTCCGCGGGGCGAGGGTGCCACTGATCCGCATACCCGCAGTGAATCGCGCAGAACTTGCAGGTTCCCGTGCAGCCCTTACTCGAAATGTAGCTCAGTTCGCGTTCGGGCCCGATGTAGCGTTCGATATCGAGCAGTTGGTAGGCGGGGCAGGGCGACGACGCAATGTGACTCGACGGGATGTGCGCAGTGTGCTCGACCCGCCCGTCCTGCACGGTCGCGATCCCCGGGATTCCTGCGGCGGGGCGACCGGAGGACAGCGCGTTCACCAGTTCGAGAAACGCTGTTTCGCCTTCGCCCGTGACGACGTAATCGACCGCCGGGTGGGCGAGCACGCGTTCGGGGACGATGGATGGGAACCAGCCGCCCATGACGACCGGAAGATCGGGGCGGATCGCCTTGACCGCCCGGGCGAACCGGAAACCGCGGAACACCTGTCCGCCGGGACGGATGCTGATGCCGACGCAGATCGCCCGGGAGAGTTCGGCCTGGAGATTCA
Source organism: uncultured bacterium (assembly GCA_964472395.1). GTDB lineage: Bacteria > CSSED10-310 > CSSED10-310 > CSSED10-310 > CALFER01 > CALFER01. The sequence goes on from CAYYMM010000085.1 coordinate 7,746, forward strand.
GCGTGGGGAGGGGCTCGAGGCGTTCATCGAGGATCCGGACGTCGAAGCCGGCGGAGAGGAGGGGCGGCGCGAGCGAGAGGAGTTCGAGGGGGACGAGCAGGGGGTGTTGGTTTTCGAGCAACTCGGGGAAGAACAGCACGACATTGTTTGGGGTTCCTGCCATAAAGGGGAAGATCTCCTGTGCGTTTCAAGTATAGAGGATACCGTTACGCGTTACCAGACTGGTTTCGAGTTCGGGAAATGAAACAAACGATTTTGTTATCGATACTATTTTACAGGTCATGGGGGTGATCGATGGAACAGATCACCCTATCATCCAAGTTTCAGAATGTGATCAGGTTGGTGATGGCGCCGATCTTTTGATGATGAAACCCGCGGAGTTCACCCGGGGTTGTATATTTTTTTTAAACCGCTACAATCCCCGCGACTCATTCCGGTCGGATGACCGTCCGGTTTCACATAGGAGGTTTTTTATGACGATGACAGCTAAACAGTTCATGGATATCGAGGACCGCTACGGCGCGCACAACTACCACCCACTGGATGTTGTGATCAACCGGGCGGAAGGCGTCTGGGTGTGGGACGTCGAGGGCAAAAAATACATGGATCTCCTCGCGGCATACTCCGCCGTCAACCAGGGCCATCGCCATCCCCGGATCATCCAGGCGCTCAAAGACCAGGCTGACCAGGTGACCCTCACCTCCCGCGCTTTCCGCAACGACCAGTGGCCAATGCTGGCCCGGGAAGCCTGCGAACTGTTCGGTTACGAGATGATCCTGCCGATGAATACCGGCGCTGAAGCCGTCGAAACCGCCGTGAAAACCGTCCGGCGCTGGGGATACCGGATCAAGGGCGTCGAAGCGGACAAAGCCGAAATCATCTGCTGCGAAAACAACTTCCACGGCCGGACGATCACCATCGTGTCGTTCTCGACCGAACCCGCCTACAAGGACACCTTCGGCCCCCTCACCCCGGGATTCAAAATCATCCCGTACGGCGACGCCGAAGCGCTCGAAAAAGCCATCACGAAAAACACAGTGGCGTTTCTGGTCGAGCCGATTCAGGGCGAAGGCGGTGTGGACGTTCCTCCCGAAGGATTCCTGAAGAACGCTTTCAATATCTGCAAGAAACACAACGTCCTGTTCGTCGCGGACGAGATCCAATCGGGGCTGGGACGCACAGGCCGGATGTTCGCGTGTGATCATGAAGGCATCAAACCGGATATGGTCATCGTCGGAAAAGCACTGTCAGGCGGCACCGTCCCGGTTTCAGCCGTGCTCTCCTCCAAGGAGATTCTCGGCGTGTTCAAACCCGGCGATCACGGTTCGACCTACGGCGGCGCGCCGCTCGGAGCCGCCGTCGCCCGGGAGTCCCTCAAGGTGCTCGTCGAGGAAAAACTGGTCGAACGCAGCGCGGAACTCGGAGATTACCTCATGCAGGAACTCCGGAAGATCAATAGCCCGCACGTTGAGAAATACCGCGGGAAGGGGTTGTGGGTCGGGATCGTCCTGAAGAAATCCGCCGGCGGTGCACGCCGCTTCTGCGAAGCACTCATGCGGGAAGGCATCCTGTGCAAGGAAACCCACGTCAATATCATCCGAATCGCACCGCCTCTGGTGATCACCAAAGACGAACTCGACTGGGCGATCGAACGATTCCGGAAGATTCTCACCACGCTGTAATCCCATGCGTCAACTGTCACTCCAGCCGTCGGCCTGCAGCCGACGGCTTTTCTGTCTGCTGGTCGCATTCACGCTGATCATCGGATGCGTCCATCCCGCGTCACGATCCGCGCTGTCGGTCGACGGTGATCATTCCGGCCAGGTCTGGCTGAGAACCGAGCTGATTTTCGGACGATCGATCGAAGGCGGCGGGATGGTGACGGACGAGGAATGGAATCAGTTTCTCGAGACCGTCGTGACACCCCGCTTTCCGGACGGATTCACCGCATGGGACGCGGACGGGCAGTGGAAGAGCGATACCGGGACGATCATCACCGAACCATCCAACGTGATTCTGATCGTGTATCCGGACAACGGTGAAGCGGACCGGAAGATTTCCGAGATCATCGACCGGTACAAGACCGTGTTTCGCCAGCAGGCCGTGCTGCGGATGACGCAGGAGACCGACATCCGGTTCGAGTGACCGGTAACCGTTGAAAATAACGGCTTGCCCCGGCAACCCGTTTTCATGTACAGTCACGCCTCAGGGATTCAACAGGCCAGCGTTCACTCTGCCGCGCAAAACGGTGTGTCTGTTATGAGAAGGAGTCATTGATGAGCGAACACATTCTTTTAAGCATAGTTATTGGTTTCAGCGTGCTCGGCCTGGCAGCCGCATGGTTCCTGGCCCGATGGGTGCTCGGGAAAAGCACGGGCACAAAAGAGATGCAAGTCATCTCGAATGCAATCAAGGAAGGCGCGGAAGCCTTTCTGAGACGCCAGTTCAAGACCATCATCATCCTGGCTGCCCTGTTTGCCGCCGTTCTGTTCCTCGGATACGGCTTCATGCGGGAACACCGCGAGTTCGATCCGGTGTCCACATCGGTCGGTCTGGCCTTCTGGATCACGGTGTCGTTCGTCTTCGGTGCGGTGTGTTCACTGATCGCTGGCTACATCGGCATGTGGATCAGCATCCGGAGCAATATCCGGACGGCTGCAGCCACCTTGAACAGTCTCAATGATGCACTCCAGATCGCTCTCCGGGGCGGCGCAGTCAGCGGACTCCTCGTGGTCTCGATGAGTCTGCTCGGCGTCGGCGGACTGTACGCTCTGGTCAAGTCCACCACCGCCGTCGATCCCCTCCACATCCCGTTTCTGATCGTCGGCTACGGTTTCGGCGCTTCATTCGTCGCACTCTTTGCCCAACTCGGAGGCGGTATCTACACCAAGGCTGCGGATGTCGGCGCGGATCTCGTGGGAAAAGTGGAAAGCGGGATACCGGAAGATGACCCGAGAAACCCCGCAGTCATCGCGGATCTGGTTGGTGACAACGTCGGAGACTGTGCGGGCCGCGGCGCGGATCTTTTCGAGTCGACCGCAGCCGAAAACATCGGCGCGATGATTCTGGGCGCGGTGATGGCCAAAACGGTTCCGGATGCGAATCCGGCATGGATCATCGGCGTCATGCTTTTCCCGCTGGTCGCCCGCGCATTCGGTATTCTGGCCTCGATCATCGGCGTGATCTCCGTCAAAATCAAAGAAGACGAAGATCCGATCAAGGGACTGAACCGCGGATACTACCTGACCGTCGTTCTCGCCATGATCGGTTTCGGGATCGCCGCTCGCTGGCTTCTGTATCACGAATCCGCCCCCCATGCGTGGATCTACTTCATGGGCGCCGGCATCATCGGCATTCTGACATCGGTGGCGTTCGTCTACATCACCCAATATTACACCGAATACAAGTACCGGCCGGTTCAGTCGATCGCGGAATCGAGCAAGACCGGACCGGCGACCAACATCATCACGGGTATCTCGGTCGGCCTGGAATGCACCGCTCTCCCGGTCATCGTGATCTCGATCGCGATTCTCGGAGCGTATTATCTCGGCAAAATGTCCGGTTTCCCGCATGCCGGTCTGTTCGGCACGGCGGTCGCGACCATGGGCATGCTGGCCTCGGCGGCCTACATTCTGGCCATGGATACATTCGGGCCTATCACCGATAACGCGGGCGGCATCGTCGAAATGAGCGGTCAACCCGAATCGATCCGCAAACGCACCGATCGCCTCGATGCTGTCGGCAACACCACCAAAGCGCTCACCAAAGGCTACGCCATCGGCTCCGCCGCTCTCGCCGCATTCCTCCTCTTCAGCGCCTATCTCGATGAGGTTCGCAACTACGGCTTGAATCTCACCGCCGTCGATATCGCCAAACCGGAAGTGTTCGTCGGAGCCCTTCTCGGCGCAATGCTCGTCTTCCTGTTCTCAGGACTCGCCATACGCGCAGTTGGCAAGGCAGCATCCTACATCATCGAAGATGTGCGCGCTCAATTTAGAGAAAAGCCGGGAATTCTCAAGGGAGAAGATAAACCGGATTATGGACGCTGCGTCGATATCGCAACCAAAGGCGCTCTGAAGGAAATGGTGCTTCCGGGACTCCTCGCGGTCCTGATGCCGATCGCCGTCGGACTTTCGTTCAGAATGATGGGTATCGGAGCAGAAAGCGTCGCGGCGTTCCTGATGGTCGGCACCATCACCGGTATTCTCATGGCCACGTTCCTCAATAACGGCGGCGGCGCCTGGGACAATGCCAAGAAATACATCGAGATGGGCAATATGGGCGGTAAAGGATCGGATACGCACAAGGCGTCCGTCGTTGGCGATACGGTCGGCGATCCATTCAAAGATACCGCAGGCCCTTCCATTCACGTCCTGATCAAACTGCTCTCGACGATCACTCTGGTACTGGCTCTGCTGTTTATCTAGCGTTCGGTTTTCGTTGTTTTACGCTGTCACCGGTCCAATAGAGGTTTGTGTTGTCTTTTGTGCCGGGCGCGGAGGCGCATTAGCGTTCTTGCTTATATGTTGCCGCCGGGCGCGGAGGCCCGGCGTTGTTTTTAGTACGATTTGGCGAAGATGACGCGTTGGGGGCTGGGTTTGCCGCACTGGATGCAGGTGCCGGTATCTTTGGGGCCGAAGTCGAAGGGGATGCACCGGATTGTAACGGACAAGGCGTCGTTGATCGCGTCTTCGCAATCCGCGGATCCGCACCAGTGCGACAGGGCGAACCCGCCATGGATCTCGGGTTTTTCAGCGTTCTGAGGCGTGAAGAAGGCCGTGAACTCCTCCCGGGCATCGATGGTACGGATGTGCTGATCGCGAAATGCGCGGGCGCGTTCGAGCAGCGTGTGCTGGATGTCATCGAGCAGATCAGGAACGGATGCGATGAACTCGGCACGAGGCATGCCGTAGCGTTCCTTGCGGGTCTTGTCCCGCCGGAAGACGAACACGGAGTCATTGGCGATATCGCGCGGCCCGATTTCGAGAATCACGGGGATGCCCTTCTTGATCCACTGCCAGCTCTTTTCACCGGCGTTCATCTCACGGAGGTCCAACTCGACCTCGACCGGCGATCCGTGATACGTGCGTTCCCGCAGCCGTTCGGCGAGCTCCCGGCAGAACGGTTCGACCGCGGCGCGTTCGGATTCATCCCGGATAATCGGCAGAACGGCGATGTGTGAGGGGGCGAGCCGGGGTGGCATGATCATTCCGTTATCGTCGGCGTGCGCCATGATCATGCCTCCGATGAGGCGCGTCGAGACGCCCCACGAGGTTGTCCAGGCGTATTCCCGGTCGCCCATGCGCGACTGGAACTGGATCCCGGAGGCTTTGGCGAAATTCTGACCCAGGAAATGGCTGGTGCCGGCCTGGAGCGCTTTACGATCCTGCATCATCGCTTCGATACAGAACGTGTTGACGGCTCCCGGAAAACGCTCGCCTTCGGATTTTTCGCCGGTAATGACCGGCATCGCCATGCATTCCTCGGCGAAGGCCTTGTAGACATCGAGCATGCGGATCGTTTCTTCCCAGGCTTCTTCACGGGATTCGTGTGCCGTATGGCCTTCCTGCCACAGGAACTCGGTCGTCCTCAGGAACAGCCGGGTGCGCATTTCCCATCTCACCACATTGGCCCACTGGTTGATCAGGATCGGCAGATCCCGGTAACTCTGAACCCATTTTGCATAGGCCGCTCCGATGATCGTTTCGGACGTCGGGCGCACTACGAGGGGTTCTTCGAGTTCACCCGCGGGTTGCAGGCCTCCACCGGGTTTGGCTTCCAGACGGTGGTGGGTGACGACGGCGCATTCCTTGGCGAATCCCTCGACGTGTTCGGCTTCTTTTTCGAGAAAGCTGACGGGGATGAAGAGGGGGAAGTAGGCGTTGACGTGCCCGGTAGCCTTGAAGCGGCGATCGAGTTCCCTGCGGATGTTTTCCCAGAGCGCGTACCCCCACGGGCGGATGACCATGCAGCCGCGGACGGCGGATGTCTCGGCCAGGTCGGCTGCTCGGACGACCTGCTGATACCATTCGGGATAATCGACGGAGCGAATCGGAGTGATGGCGGTCTGTTCGGGTTTGGCCATGAAATCACCTCTCGAAAAAGGGTTCCGACGGGAACCGGATTCTTCGAGAAGCTAGCGGGGATCGGGTTTCAAGTCAAGGAGCTCCTGTTGCCTTCAGATCATTCTTCATATATCATTAAGAAGTTCCCCATGTGTTGATGATTGTGATCACCCTTTATTCGGAGGTTGCAATATGATCCGATCAACATGCCCGATTATAATGAGTCTGTGCCTATTACTGGTGTTCGAGCATGCCCACGCAAACACACTGACTGTTTCCGACACGAGCGGATGCACGAGCGACACCGTCACCGTGACGATCATGATGGCGAACTCAACGACGCCAGTCGACGCCTTCGGTCTGCGTCTGAACTACGACTCTTCGGCTCTTCAATATCAGTCCTGTTCTCAGGGTACTCTGAATCCGGGCTGGGCCGTGTTCAATTGCAACGGCTCCACAGCCGGTCTGGTCGTTGTCGGCGGTTTTACCATGAGTTCAATTCCAGCAGGATCTAATGGAAGTCTGGTGACCGTGACGTTCACAATCTTATGCGGAAGCTGCACGAACGGCCAGACGTTCGGGATGACTCTGACAAACCTCGTGGATGACCTCGTTGGCTTCACAGTGGATAACGGCGTCTTCACCTACACCTGCCCGGCAACCGTTACCCCGACCCGGACACCGACACCCACGCTCACGCCTTCTCCGACCCCGACCCGCACACCGACGATGACACCCGACCCATCGAACATCATTTCCGTTACCGATGCTCAGGGATGCACCTCCGAAACGATTCAGACTGCCGTCGAACTCAACATCCCGTCATTCGCCGTGGATGATTTCAACTTCTATCTCTCATTCGACACCTCGGCCCTTGATTTCTCTTCATATTCCGCTGGAATGTTATTGCCTCCTGGAGGATGGAGCATGTTCACCTGTGTGGAATCTTCTCCCGGAGTCCTTCATATCTCCGGGTTCAGCATGTCCGCGCTCCCGTCGGGATCCAGCGGCAGTCTGATCCTGCTGAACTTTTCCGTCCTGTGCTCCTCCTGCTCCAATGGTCAGACTTTCCCGCTTACTCTCTTCGATCTGGCGGCCGATATCAGCGGGTTTACGGTGGATAACGGCGTCTTCACCTACACCTGCCCGGCAACTGTTACCCCGACCCGCACACCGACGATGACACCCGACCCATCGAACATCATTTCCGTTACCGATGCTCAGGGATGCACCTCCGAAACGATTCAGACTGCCGTCGAACTCAACATCCCGTCATTCGCCGTGGATGATTTCAACTTCTATCTCTCATTCGACACCTCGGCCCTTGATTTCTCTTCATATTCCGCTGGAATGTTATTGCCTCCTGGAGGATGGAGCATGTTCACCTGTGTGGAATCTTCTCCCGGAGTCCTTCATATCTCCGGGTTCAGCATGTCCGCGCTCCCGTCGGGATCCAGCGGCAGTCTGATCCTGCTGAACTTTTCCGTCCTGTGCTCCTCCTGCTCCAATGGTCAGACTTTCCCGCTTACTCTCTTCGATCTGGCGGCCGATATCAGCGGGTTTACGGTGGATAACGGCGTCTTCACGTTCTGTCCTTCGACTCCGACACCGACCAGCACGCCGATGCATGATCTCTTGCTGGTACAGAATGTTTCAGGATGCGCGGAAGACGTGATTGTCGTTCGCGTGTTCGCAACAAATCCTCAAACGGCAGTCGATTCATTCCAATTCAGGCTGTATTTCAATTCCTCTGCCCTCTCATACAATGAACAGTACAACGCCGGGACATTTGCACCGGCAGGCGGGTGGAACACATTTTCCTGCAATCAGGTCGCCGCAGGACAGATCGAGATTTCTGGCACCGCGTCATCTCCCGTATCGGCGGGTTCGACGGGTAGTTTGGTTCTGCTCGGATTTACCGTTCAGTGTGATACATGTTCCTCAGGCCAGACATTTGGACTGCTTGCCGGAAACCTGTCCGGAGACTTGCTCGATTTTGACATCAATCAGGGGATCTTCACGTTCTGCCCGGCCACTGCCACACCGACCCCTCCTGCTGCCGTTCCAGCCTCCGGAACGATCTCAACAACGGTATTGATCTTCTTTGTTTCACTGCTTCTGGTTGCGAATACCCTGCGCCGGCATCATTGAGAAAATGCGATGCCCTGTGCCAGTCGAAACTGCCGGCTGTAATTGATCACGTTCGTCTGACGACGCATGTACGCCTTCCAGGCATCCGAGCCGCTCTCACGCCCGCCACCGGTCTCCTTTTCACCACCAAACGCTCCACCGATCTCAGCGCCACTCGTGCCGGTATTCACATTGGCAATCCCGCAGTCACTCCCGCACGCACTCATGAACAACTCGGTTTCACTCATGTTATCTGAGATGATCGAGCTGCTCAGGCCCTGCGGCACACCGTTCTGAAGCGCAATCGCTTCATCGATGGAACGATACGTCATGACATACAGAATCGGCGCAAATGTCTCTTCCTGAACGATCGGCATCCGATTGTCGGCCTCCGCCATGCACGGAGTGACATAACACCCTCCCGCCAACGCCAGTCGATTGCCGCCACAGATGATTCTCCCTCCCTGACCGACCAGCGCATCGAGAGCGTGCATCATGACCGCAACCGCCCGCTCATCCACTAACGGTCCCATTAAATTCCGGGAATCAAACGGATCACCAATCGGCGTCCCCTCAAGCATTCCTTTGAGGCGTTCGATGAACTCCGCATGGACGGATTCATGTACAATGACCCTGCGCGTGCTCGTGCATCGCTGCCCTGCGGTGCCGATCGCACCGAAATACACGGCTTTCAGCGCAACATCGAGATCCGCGCGGCAACTGACAATTACAGCATTATTACCCCCCAATTCGAGAATATGACGCCCGAACCGCTCCTGCACCCGAAGGCCGACATCCCGACCGCACGACACCGAACCCGTATAGGATACGAGCGCCACCCGGGGATCCCCCGAGATACGATCGCCAATCGATTTTCCGGGACCGATGGCGAGCGAACAGATCGCGGGGTCATATCCATTCCGAGTCAGTACCTGTTCCGCAATCCGCGTGCACGCGATCGCACAGAGCGGTGTTTTCGACGACGGCTTCCAGAGCACCGTGTCACCGCAAACCAACGCGAGTGCCGCATTCCAGCTCCAGACTGCCATCGGGAAATTGAACGCAGTGATCACACCCACAACACCCAGCGGATGCCATTGCTCCTGAAGACGATGACCGGCACGCTCGCTGGGCATGGTCAACCCATACAACTGCCGGCTCAATCCCGTCGCAAAATCAAACACATCCACCATCTCCTGAACCTCACCCTGCGCCTCCCGATAACACTTGCCCATTTCCATCGTGATCAGACGCGCCAGAGGTTCTCGGTTCTTCGCAATCTCCAGCCCCAATTCCTTGACAAGCCTCCCCCTTATCGGCGCCGGAACGAGGCTCCATTCTCGAAATACCTGATGACTCCTCGAAATGATCGGGTCCATCTCATCGGCCCTGACCGTGACCACTTCCGCCAATTCATGCCCATCGATCGGCGACAGGATCTGTTGCGGTTTGCCCGACCCGATCCAGGTTCCGCAAAAACCGCCGCGAGCGTGCCGATCAAGTCCGATGTCATGCAGGGTCGATTCTCTGCATTGTGTCAATATGTGAGCGTCCATGAAGAAATCCTCCCGGAACAACATGATACGGCCTCCAGAAGATTGAACAAAATTCATTGTATTCACAGTTATAATGAACTATATTCATAAGATGCTTAACGACCTGGATCTACAGCAACTTCGCATGTTTTTAGTGCTCGCGCGCACCCGAAGCTTCACCCTGACCGGTCGACAGCTGTTCCGGACTCAATCCGCCGTCAGCCATGCGATCCGGAAGCTGGAACAGACAGTCGGAGCAGCCTTGTTTCACCGAACACATCGCTCGCTGACGCTGACGGAAGAGGGGGAATGTCTTTTCTCCGCATGCGAACGGGTGTTCGGGGCGATCGAATCGGCTGCGGAAGAGATCGCGGGGAGGAAAGGGTCGTCCATCGGGAGGCTCCGGGTCGGGGCAACGGTCGAGTTCGGATGCACGATCCTGATGCGTCATATGCGAGCGTTCATGGAGGCACATCCGGAGATCGAGATGTCTTTCGAGATGCACCATGAGTTGATCTCGCATCTGATGGACGATCGTCTGGATATCATTATCGATTGCAGGGAGCATCCGTGTCCAGCCCTCAGGAGAATCCCTCTCTTCCGCGAAAAGTATGTCGTGGTGTGTTCGACGGACTACTTACACCGGCACGACCCGACGACTGTCGAACGACTCGAAGCATGCACGATCCTGTCCATGGATCATGCGCTTCTGTGGTGGAACAATTTTTTCCTGACCCTCCCGGAGGACCGCAGACCCACATTCAGGCGAGTGATCCAGATCAATCATGTGCGCGGCAACATCACGGCGGCGCGGGAAGGCATCGGAGTGGCATTGGTCCCTCTGTACTGCGTTCTGAACGATATCCAGAGTGGTGACCTGATGGTTCTGTTCCCGGAACTGGAACTCCTCGAAGATCGTTTTGTGATGTATCAGAAGGAGTCCCGGTCCGGACTGCTCAGAAATCGCCTGTTCACTCGATATCTGATGCAGATCCATCCTTCAGAATTCGGCGCTTGATTGGTTTCTGAAATAGCACCGTTCCCTCATTTGAAGATTTCCATCACCGGCGTATACTGCATTTCGCCTGAAGCGTTCGAGGGGGGCAGACAGGAATGCACATCTGGGAGGCGCTCATGATAAACCGGGTTCTGGCTGTTGTTCTGGTCATGTTGTTCACAACTTTCGCCGTGTCGGCGATCGGGCCGCACATGGTGGTTAAAATCGACTATACCGATCGCGCTGAGGCCTATCCCGTGCTTCGCGCACTGGTCGTCGCATTTGAAGATGTTCAGCCAACCTGGGCGCGCGCGCTCGTTCTGCCCGAACAGTACGATCGCATTCTGGCGCTGGGATATCGTGTCGAGGTGCTTTACCGGGACAGCCGGGATCGTGCAGCCGAGCGTCGTGCGGCGATGGGCGGACGCTGGATGTCCTACGCGAATCTCGTGAGCTTCATGCAGTCGACCGCAACGACGTATTCCTCGATCTGCCGTCTTCACAACATCGGCAACTCGACGGACGGCCGGGCGATCTATGTCATGGAGATCACGGATAATCCGGATACGGATGAAACCGACGAGGCCGAGGTCCGGTTGATCGGGAATATCCATGGCGATGAGTACATGTCGTTGGAACTGATGCGGCTGATGATCGAGTATCTGACCACCAATTACGGATCCGTCACACAGGTAACCAACCTCGTGAATTCCCGGGAAATCTGGATTCAGCCCTCGGTCAATCCGGACGGGCACGAGGACGGCACGCGAGAAAACTCCAACGGCGTGGACATGAACCGGAATCATGGCTACATGTATTACGCGGAGTATTCCACCGGTTCCGGTCCTTTTTCAGAGGTGGAACTCCAGCATTTCCGGGAATACTCACTCCAGCGGAATTTCTCGATGTCGCTCTCGTTCCACGGCGAGACCAGATATTTCAATTACCCCTGGAACTTCACGGGATACAACGCATGGGACAAGGCACAGTTCATTGCTCTGGGGAACGTGTACACCGACTCCAACGGCTATACCGTTGTTGAAGGATTCGACTGGTATCAGACCAACGGCGACACGGACGACTGGAGTTACGGCTGTCGCGGAAACTTCGATATCACGATCGAAACGCCTCATTACTCGGAATCGTATATCTCAACGGACTGGAACGATAACCGGGATGAAATTCTTTACATCGTCGAGCAGGCTGGTTACGGACTATCGGGAGTCGTGACTGATGTCTCGTACGGAACTCCTCTCGAAGCGCTGGTCACCGTCACACAGCATCCGATCATGGTATATACCGATCCCGTCGCTGGCGATTATCATCGTCCTCTTCAGGCCGGAACCTACAGTATGTCGGTCTGGGCCAACGGGTATGCGACTCAGACCGTGTCGAACCTGACCGTCACGGCGAACGCGACCACCAATCAAAATGTTCAGCTCACGCGGAACGACGAATACTATGCGATGCATGTGTGCTGGAGTAAAATTACGAGTGAATATAAAAATAATGAAAATGCCTCGACTTGGTATGGAAACTGGCCCCACCGTGCGCTGGGCCCGGTCGACGGCGTACCGGCATCTCTGGGCAAAGGCTGTGAACTCGTGCTGGATATGGGTGAGGGATTTGAAATCGAAAACAATGCAGGGAACGATCTGATCGTGTATGAAGCGGACATGGGCGATGGGAACGAGGGATTCACTCTGTCCGGATCCGCGACCAGTTTCATCGGGCCATGGACACCCATCGGAACCGGCACCGGCACCACCCAGTTCGATCTCAACGGGACGGGGCTTTCTTCTGTCCGATATCTGCAGTTCGTGGACGACAACACAGGCAGCGCATTCAATCAATACCCGGGATTCGATCTCGATGCGGTCAAAAGTCTGAATGTGATCGGCACGCCCACGGCCACGCCGACCGGGCCGTCACCGACCCCGACACGAACACCG
>CAYYMM010000086.1:0-19922 GCA_964472395.1 uncultured bacterium
CGTGCCGATCAGATCGGCCGGCATCAGATCCGGGGTGAACTGGATCCGCTTGAAATCGGCGTGAATGGTATCTGCCAGAGTTTTAACCGCGAGTGTTTTTGCGAGACCTGGGACACCTTCGATGAGAATATGGCCGTCTGCGAGGAGGCCGACCAGTAATCGATCGAGGAGATAAGACTGTCCGACAAGGACTTTTTTAACTTCCTTCATCAGACTGTCAACAAATGCGCTGGTTTCTTTTACACGCTCGTTGATGCGTTGAATATCCGTATGCATATACAACCTCCGAAAAGAATCGTATGAACCGGCGGGATTACTTTTTCTGTGACTCTTCCTTTGGCGCTGAATCACCCAGTTTTTCCTCGAAGATCGTGCATCCGTATTTCTTCTTGAGATCTTCGAACCTCTGCTCCATTCCGCTTTCTTTTTTGTCTCTGACAAGTTTCGCTTTGATCTGAGCCCTCACTTCGGACATCGGCTTCACGGTTTCTTCGGTCTTCTCGTCCACGACGACGATATGCCAACCCTTGGCGGATTTGATCGGATCCGAGTATTCGCCAAGCTTCAGCTTGAAAAGGGCGTCACGAACAATCGGATCATTTCCGATGACACGGATCTGACCATCTTTGTAAACATAGCCGAGATTTCCGTGCTGTTTGATGGTGGATTCGTCTTTGGAACGGGTTTCGACGAGTTTATTGAAGTCGGCACCCTTAAGTAACTCATCGTGAACGGTTTTCGCATCGGCTTCCGTATCCAGCATGATATGGCGGATCTTAACGCGGGCCCGGTTTTTATACTCATTCTGATTCGCCTTGTATTCCTTCTCGATCTCGCTGTCCGATATCAACATGTCCTCGGCGATCTGTTCCTTCACGTCTTCAAAGGGACGAAACCCGGCTTCGGTAATCGACGTGACCTGCAGAAGGTGCCATCCTTTTCGCGAGTTAACCGGTTCAGAGATTTCCCCCTGTTTGAGGTTGAAAATCGCTTTATCGAAATCAGGCGATTTGCCGATACCCTTGATCATGCCTCCCTTGGTGACTGTTCCGAGATTGCCGCCGCTTTTCGCGCTTTCGGCATCCTTCGAGAATTTTTCGGCAGCGCTGTCAAAGGTGATCGATCCGGACATAATCTGTTTGCGGACATCCCGCGCTTCGCTCTCGGTTTCGAACAAAATATGCTTCACCGAGGCTGTCGCATCGGTCTCATAATCCTTCTTGTGCGCATCGTAGTAGGCTCTTCGTTGCTTCTCATCGACTTCCGGCGCGCCACCCATCTCGGTCTTGTAATACTCGGATGTCAGAATCCGGATACGGGCATCTTCCAGTTTACTCTGAATCTCCGGACGCTTGTCGTATCCCGCATCGACAGCGGCCCGTAACAGCAGTTCCGTCCGGATCAACCGATCCAGGAGTTTCATCTTGCCTTCCTTGGTGAGGAAGCTTTCGCGGGCGTATTCCGGCACCTCTTCGATCTTTTTCTGCAGATCCGCCGTCGTGATCTGTTTGTTACCGATGGTTGCAAGAATTTCGTCCGCGGCTTTGGCCGGAATCGTGCCGGAGGCGGCCAGGACGAGAATTGCCATCAGAATGGTGGACCGAATCAGAAAGTATCTCATAATTACTCCTTTCGAGATCGGATTGGAGGCGCATCCGGTCAGTGGTGCATCGCTTCGAGGTCATTATCACCAATGCAAGGTGCCGGTCAATCGGCACAACACACCGAATGTATTACTGTGGAACACGCCCGGAGGTTCCGGAATTTGTTTAGGTGAGACTCTCAGGCTGACGCTGAGCCGGACTCCGCAAGCGCACTCTCCAACCATTCCAGTGCGGTCTTCTCGGGAATGGAATCCGCAGCGGCGACCTCGGTCATCAGAAGCTGCTTCGCGTTGTCAAGCATTCTGGATTCCTTGATGGCGAGATTCTTTTTTCGCTTCAGTGCGACGAGATCCCGAACGACTTCGGCGGTCTGAAATATCGACCCCGATTTCAGTTTCTCGAAGTTGTCACTGTACCGATGATGCCACTGAGAATAATGGCTTTCGGAAGGTTGGCTGAGAATCTTCCGGACTTTTGGGAGATCCTCGGGACGGATAATCTTACGCAATCCTATTTTCGCTTCGTTTGCAGTCGGGACCATGATAGCGAGATTTTTTGCGACAATACGCAGAATGTAGAAATCGGCTTTTTTCCCTCCGATATCCCGGGACTCGATGCCTTGCACTTCTGCGAGGCCCTGCGTAGGGTAGATCAGAAGATCTCCCGCCTTGAACATCTCACCCTCCCGACTCAGTTGCATACACAACCGATTCAATGAACCTGAAATATGATATACTGAACGAAGCGATAATGCAACCAACCAGGAAAACATTCACCCCAACTCCTGATCCGGTACCCGCGATGACAACCGGTGACTTCATTTCAAATTTGACCGAATCCGACAAGACGGATACACTCATTTGAAAAGCGGATCGTGTGCCTCAGATGGCTGGAATTCACGGAGAGGACAACCGGAACAATGACAGATCAATTAGCCGAAAAGCAAACCCGGGCCAAACTGCTGGTGGTTGACGACGAAGAAGTCGTACGGATCGCCCTGTCCGATTTTCTGATCAGTGCCGGGTACGAGGTCGACACGGCGGTCAGCGGGGAAGATGCCATGCACCTCCTCCAGTACGGACACGACCGGTACGACATCATCATCACGGATGTCATCATGGGTAATATGGGCGGCCTCGAATTGCTCGAAAAAGCCATCGAACTTGATGCCGACTCCATCGTCATTCTGATCACCGGCTACGCCATGCTCGAATCGGCCATCCATGCCATCCGCAAGGGCGCTTATGATTTTCTGCTGAAACCATTCGAAAACTCGACTCTCCTGCTGACCATCCGCCGGGGTCTGGAACGACGTAAATTGATCCAGGAAAATCGCGAACTGATCCAGGATCTGACCAGTAAAAACTTCGAGCTAAACCGAGTCATCTTTGAACTCAGACGCGCTCAATCCCAACTCGACGAGTGTGATCGCCGTTCCGAGAATCCGCCAGCCCGATCTTCCGTGGTGACCGATATGCACGCATCCATCCGGCAGATTCTTCAGTCCGTCGACGATGCCATGAATCACCTCGTTCCGGACCGCGGCCTGTCTGCCGCCGCCAATGCACTTCAATCTATCGCCGTCCAAGCATTAAAAATCCGAACTCTGATCGAGACACTGCCCTACTGATCGGAATCTCATGCATCCTGTCGCTGCCCCTCCGATCGGTTCCCATCTGTCCATTGCCGGTCGGATGGGAAACGCGATACTCGAAGCGGATCGTTTGGGCTGCGAGTCACTCGCAATCTTCTCCGCATCACCCCGCATCTGGAAACGCACACCTGTTTCAATCGAGCACCTCGATCACTGGCATGATCAGAAAAAACAATCACGGATTGGTCCGATCGTGATGCACGCGGCCTACCTGGCCAACCCCGCATCGACCGATCCCCGGATCAGCGTCCTGACAAAAGACTCACTGTGCGCCGATCTTCTAAACTGTCAACTACTCGGCATCGATCGCCTTGTGCTGCACCCCGGCAGTTCACCCGATGAGGACCGTCGATCCGTCATTCTTCGGATCGCAAAGACTCTCGACGATGTTTTCGATTTCACTCCGAATAACCGGGTTGAAATCGCAATCGAAACAACCGCAGGATCGCGAAACAGCATTGGAGGACAATTCGAGGACATCCGCGATGTTCTGGATTTCAGCCGCCACTCGGACCGGTTATCGGTTTGTTTCGATACGGCTCATGTGTTCGCCGCCGGTTACGATCTTGCATCCGAAATCGGACTCAGCGAAACTCTCGATCAATTCGACCGCCTCATCGGTCTAAATCGGATCCATGTCATTCATCTCAATGACAGCAAATCGGCTTGCGGATCGAAAGCAGATCGTCACGAGCATCTCGGACTGGGCCGAATTCCACTGCCGGTGTTCCGGGCCATTCTATCGATCGCTGCATTTCGGGATGTCCCGATGATTCTCGAGACCCCGAAGGATGCGGAAGGGAAGTGGGATCGCCGAAACCTCGAGATACTCCGGCGTCTGCGCCTCGGACGATCCATATCCGAGAAGCTCCTCGAGTTACCGTCGACGGGCTCCGGAAACTCCCAGGAGCAGGCCGAAGACGATCGAAAAACTGAGTGCGGCGGATCCGCCCTGGCTGATGAACGGTAACGGCACGCCGGTCATCGGAATGAGTTTGATCACACCGCCGATATTCAGGAGTGTCTGGATCCAGATCAGCGCACCACAACCGATCGCGATCAACGCAGCAAAAGGCTCACGCTGAACCGATGCGATTCGGCAGGCTCGAGCGGCGAGATACATGAAGACTCCGAAGAGCGCGATCGACCCAAGCAATCCAATTTCCTCCGCCACAGAAGCGTATACGAAATCGGTTTGAACCAACGGAATCACATTGGGAACTCCTCCGCCAAAACCTCTCCCCAGAAACTCACCGTTGAATATCGCGAACAGAGCATGCATGATCTGGTATCCGCTGCCGTCCGCGTATTCGAACGGAGAGATCCAGGCATCGAGACGGACCCGGACGCGCGATACAAAATGGATGGCGGACCATCCGACGATGATCAGTCCCGTGAGACCCGTCAGCAGGTACCGAATGCGACCGGTCACCGCCGTCATCATGATCAATAGAACCAGGAACTGGATCACGATCATCCCGAGATCCCTCTGGAGAAGGAAGAGCAGTTGCGGAATCGACCAGATCACCATTACGGTCAGATGCGCCCGTATCGAATCCAAGCCGAAGAAACCTCGTTTTGAATTGAGTTTCTTGCCGCGGGAGGATAACAACGCGGCGAGACCGATAACGAGAAAAGGTTTGACGAATTCGGTCGGGGTCGTCATTCCGGGACCAAACGTCGCCCCCCGAAACGCGTTTCCAGCGATCAGAACGACCAGTGGAAGTCCGTAAACAAACGTCCAGCTTATCCAGGAGAGAGATCGCATCCATGTCAGACCCGTCAACTCTAGCGAAAGGGCGATCAGAGCCATGATCAGCGGAGCTCCGATCCAGATCACGGTCATGAGGCCGGACTGCCACTCGATGCCAGATAGTCCAAGACGATACTGGAATGCCAATCCGAATCCTCCGAGAAGGGTCATGGCGGGAAGGATCGTTTGATCGGAGCGGGTATTTTGAAATGAAAGGAGAAGATGGGCCGCGAGGCAGGAGGAGAGGAACAGGACGGGAACGATGTAATCTCTGACATCGAGAGATCTTGTTTTCAGAACATACACATGACTCAGAAGAAACGCCCAGGTGACACAGACTACCGCCGACAGTAACAGTTTCAGTTCGTCAAGACGCCAGCGATCGTTCGGTTTGCCGCGCCGGCTATGGACCTGTCTGATTTCAGTCATGGAGGCACTCCCGGTTGAGCACTCCGAAATCTCGGGCGGCGCGAACAAGCGCACCAGCGATCGGAGCGGCGACCCGGCCACCCTGTCCGCCTTGTTCGAGCACGACGGCAAAGGCGATGGTTGGTCGAGGCCATGGCGCAAAACCGATGAACAGGGCATGACTCTGACCCGTAGCATTTTCAGCCGTCCCGGTTTTGCCGCCAACGACGATTCCTTCTACACCAGCCCCTCGCCCTGTACCGCTTTCGACTACCCGGACCATCAATTGCGCAACCCTCTCAGCGACACTCGAATCGGTCAGATACCGGAACGGTATCGGTTTTTCCTCGAGCAGATACCGCGGTTGAAACATCGTTCCACCCGAGGCGATGGCGGCGGCGAGCATCGCGAGATGCATCGGAGTGACCAGCACTGCATCCTGGCCGATCGCAACGCGAACGGTCCTGGCGATATGCAGATCATCGCGGTTCGGCAACCGTCCAGCTAACGAAGGTAAGCCTCGATTGACCGGAGTGATCGGTCGATCGAATCCCGCTCGCCGCGCAGCGTCCATGAGATTCCGACTACCGAGACGCTTTGCGAGATTCGCGAAATAGACATTACATGATTTTTCGAATGCCTCCTCAAGGCCGATCGGCCCGTGCCCTTCAAACTGACCGCCTCTCGAGTCATGCTCGAAATCGTGCAGCACCGGATCAGCAGGACCGCAGTCGAACCCCTCCCGGGAGCAGGTGAATTCAGGTGCAATGCCCTGCTCGAACGCAAGCATCACATCGAGAGTCTTGAAAGTGGAGCCGGGAGGATACAATCCCTGAAGCGCTCGGTTCAGAAACGGGCTGCCGGCATCCTCCCGCAAGCGCCGCACACGACCCGGCGTCAATTCCTGTGGATCGAAGGACGGAAACGATGCCATGGCCAGAACGGATCCATCACGTGGGTCGAGCACGACGATCGCACCCGCCTTCCCCTCCAGCAGATCCGCCGTTGCGGCTTGAAAATCCGCCCCGAGCGCCAACCGCACGGGATGCCCATGAAGTGTTCTGTGAACGAACAGTCCTCCGAGTAAACGCACTGCATCCCGCCAGCCGCTCATTCTCCGGGCCATCAGGATATCGTCGAGTTCGCGTTCGAGTCCCGTCGCGCCGTAGACCGCATCATGATATCCGATCAGATGAACGGCGCGGGCGCCCAGCGCATACGAGCGACTCAACCCCTGCTGCATGCGCACGTCCTGCGCGAGCGACTTCCCATACGCATCCAGAATCTCACCGCGGTGGAACCGATTCCCTACCAGATCCCCCCGCGGATCGAATCCGCGCTGCGCCGCAAGAAAATCCGGGTCCATGAACCCCGCCAGTTGCCAACGTGCCTGATAGGCCAGAACAAGCAGGAATAGGATGAGCGGGATTCGTCCGAGTCGTCGGATGAGAGGCGATTTGATGGGCATTGGTGCGGCGTTCGCGACCAGCCGCCATGTGAAGTGAAGGATCAGAATCAGGAGAAGAAGACTGCCGACCCAATGGAGCGCGTTGGCCGGGTCGAGCAGTACGCTGCGATCCACAAAGCGCTCCGATTCCGGAATCAACCTTGAGCCGATTGCGATTGATCGTCGTACACGCCGATATTGCGATACTTGTCATATCGGCGCTGCATCAGTTCTTCAGTCGACCATCCGAGCATTTCACGGAGATGACGCCGGATCGCACGTCGGAGCATCCCGGCGGCACGAGACGGATTTCGGTGTGCGCCTCCCGTAGGCTCACGGACAATCTCATCGACCATCTTGTGCGCGAGCAGACTCGGGGGCGTCAACTGCAATGCGCGCGAAGCTTCGGGGGCTTTCGCATTGTCCCTCCAGAGAATCGCGGCACAGCCTTCGGGTGAGATCAACGAATACATCGCGAACTGCTGAATCAGCACTCGATCTCCAACACCGACGCCCAGCGCACCGCCGCTACCACCTTCTCCGATAACTGAAACGATGATCGGAGTTCTCAGCATCGACATTTCGCGAACATTCCGTGCTATCGCTTCGGCCTGTCCCCGCTCTTCAGCCCCCACGCCGGGATATGCTCCAGGAGTATCGATGAAGACCAACACCGGCATCCGAAACCGCTCGGCGATCTCCATGATTCTGAGGGCTTTTCGATAGCCCTCGGGATGCATCATTCCGAAGTTTCGCTTGACCTTTTCCTGAATATCGCTGCCCTTCTGCTGGCCCACGACAACGACCGGCACACCGTCGAGCCGCGCCATGCCGGTCACCACGGCCAGGTCATCGCGGAATAGACGATCACCGTGCAATTCCACGAAATCAGTCGTGATCATCCGGATGTAATCCAGAGCGTGTGGACGATGGGGGTGCCGCGAAACCTGAACGATCTCCCAGGAATCCAGACGTTCAAATATCCGATGCGTGATCTGGGACAATCGGCGTTCGAGTTGCCTGATTTCCATTTTCAGGCCGCCATTGCCACGGGAATCGATTTCCCGCAACTTCCGGATCTGCGCCTCGAGCTCTATTATCGGTTTTTCGAATTCCAACCCATCCGATCCAGCCATTCCGTCGCCTCCATTCCCGCGTCCCAAGTTGGGCGAACTATACATGAACAGTATTCACCGATGCAATGGAGGATCGATTCGTCCATCGGAGCCATTCGCCGGAGTTATGCCTCAACACGAACGGGAACCCGACTGACCGGATTGCCCAGCGATTCAAACCAAGTCACCTGTTCCCGGACAATATCAAAAACGATGACATAATCGCCCGGGCGCTCCGGCAACCCGATATCCACCATGATCCGCACAGACTCTCCGGGATGAAACTCCGGAGGTAATCGGAATCGATCTCCATCATAGCGGACAGGCTCCCCGGCATCGGTCAGGATATGGTAAGACAACGCGTAAAACGTCGGATCAGCGGAACCCGGAGGTGGAGACAACCAAGGGACGGATCCTGTATTCGTGACCTGAATCTCGAAGCAGACATCTCCGCCGGACTGCTGTTCCGGCTGTATGTTCCTGGTGACCAACTCGGCACGCACACAACGGTTTTTTTCTTCAACGTATGAACAACATGCCCCGATGCACAGGGCGTAGGACCCGTCGAGAATCGTCCGGCGCAGAAGTTGACTCGTCGGCGAGTTCCACACCTCACCGATCGACTGGGTCGTGAGATTTCCAATCGAAATCGATGAAAACCGGCAAAGTCTGCAATCTCCATTCACTTTGACGGACAAATACATCCATGGATATTGACAATGTTCATGATCCTGCGGAGCGGCATCCAGTTGCACTTCCTCAATGACCTCGATCGCAAGCCTGCTATCGATACCAAACCATCGATGACCTTCGTTGACCAGATCGAATTCGATCGTGTATGGTCCCGGATTTTCTGAAACAGCAACCAAACACTCCATCCGCACTGATTCACCGGATCGGATGGGATGAGGCAGCTGTGATCGGATTCCATCGAAACGAATCATCTCGTTGCGATCATTGTACAGATGATAGGCCAGTGACACCGCGCTCGATGATGTCGCGCTCCGGACGGGAAACCATGTAAACGGAGAATGATTGGTGATCTCGATCGCAATCCGACACGGACTGTCCATGCGGCATCGTGCCGGTGATGCCGGAACGGCAATGGATCCCGCATAGAAGCGATCATCCGGAACCTCCGAAGATTCAACCGGTATGACGAAATCCGGGATGTTCAGCCGCACTGCGATACCCTGTCGATCGGCGAGCGCAAAGGCGTCACTCAATGCTCGCCGGACTTCGTCCGATTTCAGATCGACAGCCTGAAGATCGGTTTCCTGACCAATGCTGAAAAGCTTTGAGATAGCCATCATCTTCGCACCGAACCGATGGGCAATCGCCACCAGTTCGCCGATCTGATGCACATTATCCCGCATGGCGACCGTCGCGACCGTCAGCATCGGAGTTTCGGATCGGGAGTCCTTCTTCATGTTTGCCAGACAACCGAGGTTTTCCATCAGTTGATTGAAACTCGCACCCCGGCGAATCGATTCATACGTTTCGGGGGTCGCACCGTCGATGCTCACAGCGAGTTCGCTCAAACCCGACCGGATGATTCGCCGGATGATCCGTTTTTCAAGCGCTTTGCCGTTCGTGAAGATCTTGGATCGAGGGGGTTTCACCTTTTGAATCTGTTTCAGAACATATCGAATGTGTCGATATATGAGCGGTTCGCCCTGATCGGCATACTGAACCGAGGCGGCCCATGGGAGCAGATCCTTCGAGGCTTTCCTGAGAATCTTCAGGTCCATGTCACGACCTGCCAGAGCATAGGTTCGTATCATGCAGAACAGACACAACATGTTACAGCGCGTGGTGATCTCAAAGCGGAGATAGGACGGTTTCGATTTCAACTCGATCCTGCCGTCATGCCTTTCCTGACGGGCCTGCATGTAGTTGCTAAACGGACGCGGGTGCTGTCTTCCGAGAAAAAAATCCATGCTCACCCCCCGATGTTGAGACTGCACAAAAGCTCAAAGACAGCCACTCTTAACCGGTACAGACCATTACTCCAACAAATGTGCCTGGGAGGACTCGATCCAATCCAGAACCGTCTTCAATCCCGCTCGTCCGGTTCTTGAGTACTCCGACCGGAGCACTTCTATCGATACTCGTATCTCGTCTTTTGCCTGTCCCGTATACCCCAATTTATCCAGCACCTGGACTCTGCCCAATTGCGCCCAACAAAGATCACCGACCAGATCGTCCCGGTTCTGTTCACGAATCAGCATTTCACGGATCGCGATCGATTTATCGAACATCTCAAGTGACTCCCAGTAAAGATTTTGTTCGAAGTGGGAGATTGCCAGATTCATGTATACCATTGACAGTGGAAATTTAAGATCCAGACGTCCCGCCACATAGACCAGACGTTCATAGATTCGAATGCTCTCGTAACATGTTTCGACCGCTTCCTCCCGCAAGTTCTGAGCAGCCAGATTCGCTGCTTTATTGACCAGAGCCATTGCCAGGTCATCTTCCAACTCGCTTCGACCTTCGCGCTTGACCAGACGATCAAAAATCGAGATGGCGCGGTTCAGTAAATCCAGGGATTCCGCAGAACGACTTGGCCATTCAATCATTGTGGCTTTGTTCATTAACGCAAGTGCATGGAGCGCTTCCAGTTCACGTCGTCCTTCGTTCTGGATGAGTCGTTCGCGAATCTCGATGCATCGATCAACGTCGGAAAACGCGTCCTCACTTTGTCCAAGGAGGCCTCGCGTGACGGCCCTGTTCATATAGGCCAGCGCCAGTGCGGGTTCGGTATCGGTCGTGGGAATTCCATCGGCAAGCGACCAGTTAAATAAGTCGATAGACAGATTAAAAAACTCAATGGCCTCTTTATAGCGTGCTCTCTCCCTGAGAGTGGTCGCTTTATTGAGGTATGCGATCGCCAGACGGGCTCGGATTTCCGGATCATGCGAATCCCCCCGGCGGGACAACAGGTCGATAGCCCGATCCAACATCACAAGTGATTCCTCTGCTCGTCCCATACTTTTCAGCAGATTGGCTTTGCCAATGAGTGTCTTGATCAGCGTGAACTCCACAGTGGAGGCACTATCCGCTTCGACCACTCGGTCAAGGATACAGATGCTACGATCAAAAAGATCGAGCGCATCCTGAAACCGATTGATGTCATTCAGGCATACCGATTTCAGGAGATACACATTTGCCAGATCGGGCAGCAGATACTGCTTGCTGAGTCGCTGGATCTGCTCATCGAGGATAGCGGCAGCCGAATCATAACAGGAGATTGCGCCGGGATAATCATGCACGAATTTGTGGACCAATCCCTTATTGCAGAACACCTCCGCAACATCCTCGTCCATTCTTCTTTCTTGGGTACTGAACAGACTGGTGTGGATCAACTCCTCATAGATCTGCAGGTCAATCAGCGCCTGAGTCTTCGGCAATCCCGTTTTCCGTGGGATCACATCTTCCCCGCTTCCGGACTTCAGCTTAATGTCTCTCCACTTCTCGAAGTAGATCATCGGATCATTCCAATCCGGAGAAAAAGCTATCGGAACCGATGATAATCCTTCCTTGAAATACACCGATCCGGCCGAGTCCTCTCGGCAACGCGGATACGGAACGCTCAGTTCCGATTCGTAGGCATTAATTAGCGCCTGCGCGACATCCGCCATGGAGTTCCATCGTCTGGTTCGGTTCAAATCAAAGCAACACATAAGGATATCGAGGACGGATTGGGGCATTTCGGCGATAGGCGCATAACCGCCCGGCGTGTAACGTGTGCCGAGAAACAAGCGAACCGATGCTCCATTCGTCCAGAGAATGCTCCCCGTGAACATCTGAAGAACAGACACTCCGTAGCTCCAGATATCAGTATGCAGTGTCAGTTTCTGCCCAACCATCTGCGGGGGCGAACAGTATCCTTTTGTGCCTCCCAGGAACGATACTTCGTAATCGACGAAATCAATCGCTTCATTGGATTGAGGATGGCAAAACCCACGAGCTTGTGCCAGACCGAAGTCTGTGAGTTTGACTTGCCGATTCTGCGTCAACAGCACATTTTTCGGTTTGATATCCTGATGGATGATCTCGAGCGAATGTAGCGACTGCAGAGCCCATGCGAATTGTATCGCCACGTCCAGGATCGCATCCAACGACAGCAGTTTTTTCGCGGATATCCAGTCTTCGAGAGATCCGCCATCGACATACTCCAGAAACAAACCGATCCGATCCTCGATTGTGCGGAAAAACCGAAATCCGGTGAAATGCGGATGTTCAGGCAGTTCAATCCAGACTCGCAACTCATTCATCAGACTGCGTTTGTAACTTGCTGAAGCAAGCGCTTCCGAGAACAGTGTCTTGAGCGCCATGGGTGGTCCGGAAAACAGGATGGGCTCGACCCGGAATACGATCCCCATGCCTTTCCCCAGTATTCCCGTGACCCGATACTCATCCAACAGAACCCGACCGATTTTCCAATCCAGCGTTCGGGCCTCGTCTGAATCCGAAATCAGCGTTTCTTTGAGCGCTGTAGGAGGGACTGGCGAAGATTGATCTCGATGCATATTTAGGAATTTCCATCTGCGCGCGACAGGTTCGCAGTGAACGAGTTATCAGCGGTAGTCCAATGATTGAAATCCCGGCAGTGCCTCGAGCGAACGGATGCACGCCTCCGCCGGGCTGATCCGGAAATCGCTTCCCAGATCGATGGTGACTCGTTCCAGCGGGTGATCGGGCGGAAATGTCAGCATGAACTGCAGCAAGGCGTCTCCTTTGTGCTGCTGCAGGAGACGCTCGATCTCTATCGCCTGACGTTTCGATTCCCCGTTCGTGTTCAGCGCCACGACGACGGCGCGCGTGAATCGCTTTCGGGCTTCGCCCACAGGGAGGATTTCTTCGATCCGCACCCGGATGTTCGTTTCGAAAACCGATGCGGACCCCAGAATGAAAATGATCGATTCGGTTTCGAGCACGTCGCGGAACTTCTCCCACATTGCGGGGCGGACCATGAGTTCGTAGCTGCCCTCGAGATCC
Organism: uncultured bacterium; assembly: GCA_964472395.1. GTDB lineage: Bacteria > CSSED10-310 > CSSED10-310 > CSSED10-310 > CALFER01 > CALFER01. The sequence goes on from CAYYMM010000086.1 coordinate 12,986, forward strand.
TCCATGGTGACGAACGCCATCTGCTCCTTGCTGGATTTCTGAATCAGTTTCTTGATATGAGACACAATCCCGCACATAACCACCCGATCGCCGTCGAATGCGTTTTCGAGTTTTCCGCTATCGTGTGTACAGAATCGATCGACCTCGGCTTTGTATCGCAACAGCGGGTGGCCGGTCACATAAAAACCCAGCATTTCCTTTTCATTGGCGAGCAATTCCTGCGAATCCCACTCGGGCACATCCGGAATCTTCGGATCCGACATCTCATCGACGGTCCCCGCCCCCAGCATCGCAAACAGGCTGATCTGCCCCGAGTCGCGTTCCTTCTGCTTCTGCGCTCCGATTTCGATGGCCATGTCGATCGCGTCCAGAAGCTGACGCCTCCTGAATCCAAACGAATCGAATGCGCCGCTCCGGATGAGACTTTCTCCGACCTTCCGATTCACCAGTCGCAGATCGACCCGGCGATAGAAATCGAACAGCGACTTGAACGGGCCGTCGCTTTCACGCGCTTTCAGAATCGACTCGACCGCTGACACGCCGACGTTTTTGATCGCCGCCAGTCCGAAGCGGATTCCATCCGGCACGACGGTGAAATCGAGTCCCGAGGAGTTGACATCGGGAGGCAGCACGCGGATGTTCATTTTACGGCATTCCGAGATCGCCTTGACGACTTTGTCCTGATGCGCCATATCGCACGTCATGACCGCTGTCATGAACTCGTGCGGATGATACCGCTTCATGTATGCCGTCTGATACGAAAGCAACGCATATCCCGCGGCATGCGATTTATTGAAACCGTATAACGCGAACTTCTCCATCAAATCGAAGACATCGCCCGCCGTATGCGAATCGTAGCCCAGCGCCAGCGCTCCCGGTATGTTCTTCTCGGAATCCCCCTTGATGAACACCTCGCGCATCCGCGCCATCTCTTCCTTCTTTTTCTTGCCCATTGCGCGCCGCAGAATATCGGCGTGTCCCAACGAGAATCCGGCCATGATCCGTGAGATCTGCATGACCTGTTCCTGGTAGACAATCAACCCGTAGGTGTCTTTCAGGACGGATTCGAGCGACGCGTGCGGGTACGAAATGACCTGTTCGCCATGCTTGCGCGCAATGAAATCCGGGATGATTTCCATCGGCCCCGGTCGATACAGGGCCACCGCCGCAATGATGTCTTCAAAGCACGACGGCCGCATCTTGCGGATCATTTCCTGGAATCCGCTGCCTTCCATCTGGAACACACCGAAGCACTCCCCCGTCGAGATATACTCGTAAACCGCCTTGTCATTGAGCCCCAGCGTCCGCAGGTTGAGGGGTTCACTGCCATCCTTCCTCGACGCATTGGCGAGACGCTGTGCGATATCCAGCACCGTGAGCGTGCGAAGGCCCAGGAAATCGAATTTGACCAACCCCGCTTTTTCGACATCCTCCTTCGCATATTGCGTCATGATGTCGTCAGCGCCTTCCTTCTTGACCGGGACCGTTTCCCAGAGTGGTCCTTCCGAGATAACGACGCCAGCCGCATGTTCGCCCGCATGCCGGTTCAACCCCTCCAGCCGACGCGCGATCTCGAACAATTCCTTGATCTGCGCGCTCCCCTCGATGCTCTCCCGCAGCTTCGGCTCCACGTTGAATGCGCTGTCGAGCGTCGCCTTGGGATCATTGGGAATCAGTTTCGCCAACCGGTCGACATCGCCGAGCGGAATCCGGAGCACTCGTCCGACATCGCGAATCACCGCCTTGGCCTTCATGCAATTGAACGTCACGATCTTCCCGACCCGATCCCGTCCGTACTTGTCCGAGACATACTGAATCACCTCTTCACGGCGATTCATGCAGAAATCGATGTCGAAATCAGGCATCGACACGCGCTCGGGATTCAAAAAGCGTTCGAAAAGCAGATTGTACGGGATGGGATCCAGATCGGTGATCCGCAGCGCAAAGGCCACGATGGATCCGGCGCCGGACCCCCGACCCGGCCCGACGGGAATATTCTGACTGTGCGCATAGTTGATGAAATCCGCAACGATCAGGAAGTAACCGGAAAACCCCATCTTTTTGATGATGTCGAGTTCATCGCCGAGGCGCGCGAAATACACCTCACGATTCGCCTCATACGGAAGACCGGTGATGCGTTCTTCGAGTCCCGATCGAGCGAGATCATCGAGATACTGTTCCAGCGTCACCCCGCCCGGAATCTGGAACTGCGGCAGCATCGGCTTGTCGAGTTTCAGCGTAAGATTGCAGCGATCGGCGATTCGCCGTGTATTGGCAATCGCATCGGGAAACGAATCAAACAGGGGGATCATCTCCTCTGCGGACCGGAAATAGAGCTGATCCGATTCATAACTGAACCGGTCCGTGTCCTCCATCGTCTTTCCGGTCTGAATGCACAGGAGCACCTCGTGGGCGCGCTTGTCGTCCTGATTCAGATAGTGGCTGTCGTTCGTTGCCACGAGCGGAATATCGAGTTCCCTCGAAATTTTTAAAATTTCCTCGTTTGCCCGCACCTGATCTGCCATGCCGTTGACCTGGACCTCGAGAAAAAAGTTATCCGGGCCGAATATCGACCGGTAGCGTAAGGCGATCCGGCGGGCGTCATCCATCCGTCCCTCGAGGATCGCCGAGGGTATTTCACCCGCCAGACATGCTGACAGGGCGATCAGACCGTCGTGATACTGTTCGAGGAGTTCGTAATCGATCCGGGGATGGTAGTAGAAACCTTCGAGATAGGCTTTACTGACGAGTCGCACGAGATTGCGGTAGCCGGTTTCATTTTCGGCGAGCAGGATGAGATGAAACGCGGATCGTCGCGTCATGTCGCGCCGATCGCCTGGCGTGATGTAGACCTCACAACCGATGATCGGCTTGATCCCCGCCTTCCGCATCTTCGTATAAAAATCGATGGCGCCGAACATGTTGCCGTGATCGGTCAACGCCACGGTATCCATCTGATATTCAGTGGCCTTCCGTGCGAGATCATCCAGGCGGATCGCGCCATCGAGCATCGAATATGCGCTGTGGAGGTGAAGATGAACGAATTCGCTCACGGCCATGAGACTCACTCCCATTCAATCGTAGCGGGTGGTTTTGAAGAGATGTCGTAGACCACCCGATTGATCCCTTTCACTTCATTGATGATCCGGCTGCTCATCCGTGCCAGCAGATCATGCGGCAGACGTGCCCAATCTGCCGTCATCGCGTCACTCGAGGTCACCGCCCGAATCGCACATACCGAATCGTAGGTTCGTTCGTCACCCATCACGCCAACCGTTTTCACCGGAAGCAGCACCGCGAAAACCTGCCACAGCGATCGCATCAGACCCACCGCAGCAATCTCCTCCCGCACAATCCGATCGGCTTCCTGCACAATCCGGATGCGTTCCGGTGTCACCTCACCAAGAATTCTGACTGCAAGTCCTGGCCCCGGGAATGGTTGCCGCCACACGATCTCTTCAGGCATCCCCAAAGCCAGACCGACCGCACGTACTTCGTCCTTGAACAAAAACCGCAGCGGTTCGACCAGCTTCAATCGCATCTTGTCCGGCAATCCGCCGACGTTATGGTGTGTTTTGATCGTCGCGGAAGGACCGCGCACCGAGACACTCTCGATGACATCCGGATACAGCGTTCCCTGAGCCAGAAAATCGATGCGTCCGTATCGTTTCGATTCGATCTCGAATACTTCGATGAATTCATTGCCGATGATCTTCCGCTTTTTCTCGGGATCCGTTATCCCTCTGAGTTTCATGAGGAATCGTTCGGAGGCATCGACCGCGACGAACCGCGCACCGAGTCTAGGACCGAAATACGCCTCAACCGCGGCTGCTTCTCCCGCACGAAGGATCCCGTTGTTGATGAATACGGCGATGAGCTGATCACCGATTGCCCGATCCAGCAGCATGGCAACGACCGCCGAGTCGACGCCTCCGGAAAGCCCGCAGATGACCTTTCCCTGGCCGACCTGCGCGCGGATGGCCGCAACAGCTTCCTCGATGAACGTCCCTGCCGTCCAGTCCGGCCGACAGCCGCAGATGTCGATCACGAAATTGCGGATCACCTCTTTTCCGCGCGTCGAATGGGTCACTTCAGGATGGAATTGAATCCCGTAGATCCTGCGGACCGGATCGACGATTGCGGCGATGGGAGACGCATCGGTTTTTGCGATCAGCCGGAATCCGTCCGGAATCCGGTCCAGAATATCGCCATGGCTCATCCAGACCATCAACTGTGATTCGTTTTCAAGGCCTTTGAAGAGGGGATCCGTGTCGAGGATATCGAGCCGGATCGGGCCGTACTCACCCTCGGCGGCACGTACGACCGACCCTCCGAGATGCACGCCGATCAACTGGCAGCCGTAACAGATTCCCATGATGGGAACCGGAGAATTGAATATAGCGGGATCGGGATGAGGTGAATCCTCAGAATATACACTCGATGGGCCACCCGTGAAAATGATCCCCGCGACATCGTCCCGGAATACCTGATCCGGCGCCGTGGTGTACGGGAGAATCTCACAGTATACGTTGCACTCGCGGATACGACGTGCAATCAATTGCGTATACTGAGAACCGAAATCGAGAATGACGATGCGGCGTCGGGACGTCATGCGTGTTCCTCCTGGATTGACTCGTCGATATCTTAGTTTTCAGGGCCATGGGGCGCAAATCAAAAACGCCTCGACCGGCGTGCTGCGCCCCTTGACGACAGCCGGTCCAACTGGTCTGAGGCAGAACTCGCCTCGCGCTATCGCGCCTGTCGCGGCACCGAGTGCGATCTGGTCCGGACCCGCGATTTCCTGCTGGAGACGTTGTGCGATATTGACGACATCACCGATGACCGTGTAATCGCGGCGGATCGCAGCGCCGATATCACCCGCAATCACTCGCCCGGTGTTGATGCCCGATCGAATGCAGATCCGGTCGTCCGGACTCGCTGCCACGTTTTTCTCGGAGAGCTTTTGATGCAGCGCAACCGCGGCTCGGACAGCCCGGATCGTATCATCGTCGCGCGCGATCGGCGCGCCGAATACCGCCATAAAACCGTCTCCAAGATACTTGTCGAGAGTACCGCCGAACTCGAATACGGTATCGACCGCGAGTTCGAAGAACGCATCCACGCGCAACTCGACCTCAGCCGGGGTATGACGTTCGGCATAGGGCGTAAAGCCATGGATGTCGCAGAACCAGATGGTTGCCGTCCGCAGTTCCGGAAGGATGGATCCCCCTCTTCTCAGTATCTCCTCGACAACCGCAGGCGAATGAAACTGAGCCAACCGCTGACGAACTCGATCCATCCGTGCGATTTCCTCGAGCAACCTGCTCTGTTCCAGACCGACCGCCAATAGATTTGCGAAGGCAGTAAGGATCTCGAGAGATGATGGTCTGAATAATCGTTTCAGCTCGCGTGTTTCCGCCATGATGACGCCGAGCAGCCGATCATCGACCAGCATGGGAGCGGCCATAAGAGAACGGATCCCTTTTGCAACAATACTTTCCGCACTCTGAAACACACTCAACCCCACATCTTCCGCCAGAATCGCGATCCGCTCCCGGATCACTCGAGAAAGCAGCGTTCGACTGATGGGACCGGTTTGAGTTGCCGGTCGGTGATCGGAATCAGTGCTGCGCCTGAGTGATGCCGGATCGAGAGTTCCATCTGGGGCTACAAGATGGATCTCGCAGGTGTCGGCACCGATCAGTTCATGAATGAGATCGATGCCGGCATGCAGAAGATCTTCGACCGTGCGCATCCGAATCAGGTCGCGAGACAAACGGACGATGTTGCGGAACGCTCGTTCATCGAGATCGCCCGGGACGGAGCTCGACGAATCGTTTCGTAAAAGCCTTGCAGGCTGAAAGATATGAGTTTCGTTGAGGAGTTCATCGGAGCTGCTGATCGGTTCCTCCTGGACGGACTCGGCAACCAGTTCGAACTCGATGCTCCCGACCCGGATCGTGTCCCCTGGGTGCAAAACCATTTTTTGAATACGGTTTCCGTTGACCCAAGTGCCGTTGCGACTGTCAAGATCTTCAAGTCTGATATTATCCGGCTCGATAAAAAAGGCTGCATGCTGTCTGGACATGTTGGATGCGGATTTAAAGACGAGATCGCTGGGATGCTGGCGTCCCAGCACCCATCGTCCCGAAACGGGCATCGGATAGGTTTCATCCGGACGATCCGTTCGTCTCAGTCGAAATCGGATCACAGCATCCCGATCCTGGCCGAGACGATTCTTGAGATTCCTGGATCGACCATTGTGATTCCGTACAACGCCTCGGCGATCTCCATGGACAGAGGATTATGGGTGATCATGACCACCTGGGTATCGAGCGCCAACTCCTTGAGATATCGGGTGAATCGGATCACATTGGCGTCGTCAAGGGCTGCGTCCACCTCATCGAGATAGAGGATGGGAGCGGGTCGGTATTTGAAACCGGCAAACAGCAGCGCTAGGGCGCACAGCGCTTTTTCACCACCCGAGAGCAGATCGATCGATCGGGCGCGCTTGCCAGGTGGTTTACACACGATCTCGACACCCGTTTCCAGAGGATCATCCGGATTCTCAAGACGAAGCTCCGCTTCTCCGCCTTCGAACAGCTTCGCGAATATCTCGCCGAAATTCCGATTCACCTGCTCGAATGCCTCCATGAACCGGTTCCGGCTGGTCGTATTGATCTGTGAGATGGTAGATTTCAATGCAGCGATGGCCTCGTCGAGATCCCTGACCTGTTCATCGAGAAACTGGTTGCGTTCGACGATTTCGCGGTGTTCATCCAGAGCTGCGAGGTTGACGTCGCCGAGAGCGAGGATATCGCGTTCGAGCGATTCCACATGTGATTTCCAGGCTTCCAGTTCCGCTGCGTCGGGAATCGTCGTGCAATGGGATGCGGCGGCATCGAGATCGATCTGGGACTGCTCGCGGAGCAGATCC
>CAYYMM010000087.1:0-19505 GCA_964472395.1 uncultured bacterium
TGGTTGAAACAACCGGACAATCCCGTTCACCCGGGCTGCACTGAGTCTGGCACGTGTCATAGTAGATCCTGAACTGACCGATCCCATAGAAATCGGAAAACGCGTCGAAATTGACTGCGATCATAACTTCAACCGAGTCGCAAGCACAAGGCAGAGTAATGGCCTGACCGGTAACTGTTCTGGCTGAGCACGAGGCGGTCCAATCCATTGTGTCACTCCAGGCGACGGTCCATGCTGAAGTCGGTCCCGTATCCGTCATGGTCGTACAATCCGCAGTCGCCCCGCCGTCCGCGCAGCGCCAGTAGACATGATAATCCCCCTGAAGCGAGGTGTCATATCCATCAAATCCATAACACATATCGAACAGGAGATTTTTTGTGCAATCCAGAGTCAGGACAGGACTGACGTAATACTGCCAGTGGATACCGGTGTCACCGGATCCCCATTGCCAGCCGATGTGACATTCGTCCGATGGCGAGCATGTCGTTGGACAGAGATCGGTACCGACAACCGGTCCCTGCGATCCTGGATCGCATAGGACGGCAAAGTTGGTAGTGGGAGTCGGACAGGAATTGTTCATCAGGAACAAATCGACGACGGCACATGTTCCGGTGGGGGTGGGAGTCGGAGTTCGTGTCGGTGTCGCACCTCCCGGTGTTGCTGTTCGAGTCGGAGTACTCGTCGGACCAGCCGGTGTCGGAGTTCGCGTCGGTGTTCGGGTCGGTGTGCGAGTGGGAGTCCTCGTGGGAGTGGCCGTTGCACCAGAGCAATACATGCCGGTCAGAGAGGTTGCGCTTCCGAGATAGGTTCCGGCGCCGCTGGTATAGGACACGTCAAATCGTCCATACACATCTATACCAGATGGATTACTGCAGGATGAAGAACCCCCGTAGAGCTGACCGATCAGGAGATGATTTGAATCCTTGTAAAGACCGCTACCCGACGATCCGCCTTCGGTGACACCACTGTTGAATTCAATGTTGATATAGTTGGTGTCAAGTGTGCGCCGGTTGCCGAATGAGATTCGCTTGTACGCCCCATCCGGATGATGAATCGTTGTCAGTGGTGCATCGCTCGAAGGCATGGTGCGATCCCATCCGGCAAAGTAGATGCCGGTCCAGGTCGACGGATCCAATTCGAGCAGGCAGTAATCCGAGGTTGAACTTGTGCTTCGGAGTGTCGAGCCATTCTTAGAGGTGCCGTAAGCTGCCGATCCCGCATTACATGTTGTGGTGTGATAGTAAAAATAGACCTGAATCGTGCTTGCGACGGTCTGTGTCGAGATGCAGTGATTGGCAGTCAAGAAGTAAGGCGTGCAGTCCTGATCGGTATTGTTGAGCATCGTTCCGGAGCAGATATACTGATTGCTGCCCTGAGTAAACACGATGAAAGCGGATGCATTCCGCTGATCGACCCATTCGGTATAACAGGTCACATCGTTATGGCAGTCACCTTCCCGGGATGGGTTTAGTTTGGCCATTTCCTCGGCGCGGTTCCGATATCCGTGCGACAGTTCGCGGATCGAAAACGGAAGTTGATCCATTGTGGCTGTCGAGTTGGCCGGCCGATACCATTCGACCACAGCCCAGTCGCCATCGGTCGACCATGCCCAGAAATCGGAGGTCGAATCGATTCCGGTATTCATATAGAGATCCGCGAGATCATTCGATGAATAGACGTAAACCTCGTGACCCTCGGGGACACGAAAGTCCGTAAAATGAATGCGGAGTGAAGATGCGCCTTGCGAGACGATCCGACATTGCCAGACTGAGCCTCCGTCCTCTAACGCAGCGATACGTCCGGTTTCGATAGAGACTTGGGGGAGAGCCCTTCCGACCGCAAAACGCAGTGGAATCCCAGGCGCGGCTCCTCGCATATCTTCCGCGATCAGGGTGTTGTGGTCGAGAGGATCGAGACGCACACCGGGAATGATGTCCCCGGTTCTTACGAATGTGTACCCTCTCGGAAGACCCTTTTCTTCATAACCGATAGCCGGCATAACGATGCAGGCATACAGGAAAGCAAAGCATGATAACGAGCGAATCGTCCTCGACATAATCAGATCCTCCTCGATGGTACATTTCGGTCCCCTGTAGAGCCCCAATAAAATTAATAAAGGTTTTTATCAATGGAAATCAAACGAAGACGTAAAAACCCTCTGGTGCATCAGAGGGTTTTCAAGCAAATTCGAAAAGCCGGTGATTCCTGAGCAGGATCCGCCTGCAACCGGCTGCTGATGTCAGTCAAGGCTCAGTTGGCTACCATTTTGGTGAAATCCGCTGGAACCGTGAACGTCGCGGCGTCGAAGTCCTTCTTTTCGACTTTCTTGACGGTGTTGGTCGTCTTGATGGGCTTCGTACCAAGAGATACTTCCGAGGTAACTTCGATCATGAATCCGGACAGTTTTTCAATTCCACCGGCCATCGAGAGACTTTTCTGGAGCATCGGGTTGTTCTTGAATTTATCTGCATACTTAAGTGTTTCGTCTCGGAGAACACTGAATTCCTTCACTTCGTCCGTCATCCAATACACGCTGTTGACCCCCATCATCGTCACGATGAATTTTGTACAATTGAAGTCACCGATTTTGCGGGTTTCCGTTGTTTTTTCAACCTTGACATCCTCCATCATCTTTGCGACGAACTCCTGTGCCGCCTGCTCGTCCTTGCCGCCTTTGAACATATCCTCGACGCTGATTTCGCGATAGGACTTGCTTTTGGGATCGAGCGAGAAGATTTTGCCGCTCTTGAGATCCATAATAGTGATGCTGTCGGCCTGCTCGATTCGTACCGCATAACCGGCATGAAATGTCTTGATCATCTCGGTCTTGTCGCCGCCCGGTGCTCCGGTCGTGATCATCTCTGACTCCCAGTAGAGCCCGGCGCAGAGAGCCGTCGGAGCCAGGATCAGCATTAGAACGATCGCGTTCAAAGTTTTCATGTTGTCATCCTCCAGAGTGTTCACTTCCTTGGTTCGATGCGTCCTCGCGACTCGATGTGGGTCGAGAAGGTCGCACTGTTTTCATGTTCATCGGTGATCCGTACAAATATCTCGGAACTATCGACTGGTTCCAAAACCAGATGAATGGATTCGGACGAGGAATCGATAATTCCATCATGACTGGTACATCCATACCATATCTCGGCATCGGTTGAGTATTCAAATGAACGCAACCGGCTTGCCCGGTCGGTTACCTTCGCTTCGACAATCACGGCTGGAGGATCCGAGGACAAATACGCCGAGATATCGGAAGCCGAAGGAGGCGTGTTATCAATTCTGAAGGACCTGGAATGGATGACAGCCGTTTTCTCGGTGTTTTTGGGGTTTGACGGGAGATCCGAGGCCGTGACTCGGATGATATACATACCATCCGGGAACGCGGTACTGTCAAACGACAGAATGGGAGCGGTGTAATCACGCTCGATCGATGTCCATCGATCACCCGTCATGTCTCGCTCAGGAGCAACGTCAATATTGTAAGCAAGTCTGTCATTATCAGGATCGCTTCCCTCCCATGCCACGGTTCTCATCCCCCTGAGCTTGAACCACTCCCCTTTACCGAACCCATCCGGAGTTCCCCGAACCTTGATCTGATACTCGACTTTGAGCCCGTCATCGAATTCCTGACGAAAGACCTTTCCGTTGCCTCCCTGCTGATCGGCAAAAACACCTTTTGACACCGGGTAAATCCGGATGTCGGACAACCTCGGGCTACGATTGACAGAAACGGTAGAGATCGAGACCGGTGAAACATCGATCGGTTTCCGGTTCTTGGGAGCACATTTCATGCGCCACTGGAGATACATTGCCGGTGGGCTGGTAATCGGACCTGAATCTCCATCCAGTTCGACCTGCGTCCATTCAGACCAGTATTCATCGGGTTCCACCGAATTCCCCGATCGGGTTTCCAGTTTCAAAGAGACTGAATCCGCAGGCTGCGATCCCATTCCGATCCGGCCCCAGCGTGTTGTATTCTCAAATGAAAGAACCATGGACTCATATGATGATTCGTCGGATGGCGAGTCGAGGACCACTTGCAGTAACTCGCCTCCGCTACCGGTCGAACATGTCAGTTTTCCAGATCCGGCAGCCATGGACAGAATCGGCTTTTTCCCATGTGCAGCGATAAGGTCAGCGCGAAAAGCGTCAACGATCTCAAATAGATGCCCCTTTGGCCCGCAGGCAGCAATCGGATGGTTGTTTATGACTGACAAAGCATAGATCGGGCCATTGCGCGTGATCCACCATCTCTCGATACTCAGATCCCGATCGATTCGGTAAATCGCTCCAGATTCGTTGCGGCCGGAATTCGATGTGCGTGCCGGATCACCCGATTCGGGTTTTTCGTCCGATGAGCCCGCAGAAACAGCATTCACTCCGGAGAACCAGATCACTCCGTTGTCACCGGCACAGATGCTGCTGATCTCAGTTTCCTGCGCAGCGTAGATGGTTCGGATATCATCATCGGGTGTGATGCAGTATACACCTCCCGGATTGGATGTGCCGATCCAGACGGATTTCCCCTGGAGCGTCAAGCAGCGGGCATGATCAGCCGGAAGATCCCACTTTTTCAGAAGCTCGCCATCCCTGCTGCACCGTATAACGACGGCTCGCGAACCGCACGCGACCCATACGTTCCCATTTTCAGCCTCTTCGATCGCCCAGACGTAACCCTGCCCGGATTCCAGAAAAACTCCCGTGGTTCCGTCCGGTGCGATGCTGTTTATCCGCCCGTCTGGAGCGGTTCCCGCCAGAACGTTACCAGTCGACAACTGAACCAGACTATGGACGGACGCACCCGGAAGGTCGAGCAAGGGTGTGGCCGAGTCTAATTTTTGACCCTTTCCTGTTTTCCGAACTCCTCCCTCTGTGCCCGTTCCAAAAATGACATCCCCGTTCGTCGTCTCGATCAAAGCCCAAATCGAATGGACGGTGTCGAGTTGCCCGAGTGATATGATATGACCGCCCGGCAGCAATCGGCCTTTCCAATCGATTCGTATTCCATCCGTCCGTCCGGTTACGAAATCATCCTGCGTCTCGAAACTGACGATTCGGGGATCCGCAGCGACAGTCGAACTGCAGAACATGATGGTAAGTATGAAGCAGGCTTTTGAAAGATGCATTCGGTCGTTTCCTTATCTTTTCGAGGAACGAGACACTCTCAGTTCGATCGATTCCGAACCCGAAATCTGCATCGGGAACCTCAGAATCTGCTGTGATACAACGTGATCCTGCACACGCAGTGACGATTCCTGTCCCGACAGGATCGCCGTCCGTTCGAGGGTGGGTGGGAGATCAGGTAATGTGCTTCGCCCCTGATCGAGCGCTCGGGATTTCCTGCAGAGCAGAATAACCAGCTCATCGCCATTTCCCGATCGGGTCAGCATGTCGATGAATCCATCGATGCCTGGCTGGAAATACAGGTCCGGTTCGCGCGTGACTCTCCAGTTCCGATACCCGGATTCATCGAGCACTCGGACAGAATATTCACCGGGAATGGCATCGGAGGGTATATCGATCGAAACGAAGCGACTATCAATCGGACGGCGATAATCCTTGAAATCCAACTTAAGGCCGATGGAGTCTCCCGGTTCCGCCGATTTGGACATCATTGTGGCGTGTTCCAGAAGAATAACACGGATATCCTCCCGTACGATGACATCGACTTCCAATTTACGAATCCGTATCGATTCGATCGGATTGGTCAGCAGAACAGTCAGAAGATCCATAAATCGAAAGATATCGGCTGCAGGCGTATCCGATTCACCCACTAATCTGCGTAGATGAAGGGGATCATGACCCTCCAGGCTTATGGTCATCCCGAGGTCGAGGGCAATCGCTCCGGAAGCCGGGCCGAGGTGCGAGACGACGCTCCCGACTGCAATAGCGGCATAGACCCCTGTGATGCGATCCTCGCGCAGCACGCGAACATGATAATCCCGATCACCTCGATGCGGATCGGAGTACCGGATCTCCATCGGGATCATGTCCGGCTCCAGTGCGATCCGTCCTGCGACTCCCGGGCGAAGATCCCTCACGATCGAGCCGATGACGTGTCCGATATTTCCGATTTTAAAGGATTGCGCGACGCTGGGGATGAATGTGACAATTTCACCGCTGATCATCGGCAATCTGCAGTCGCCGGCTGTGAAAAGCGAATGGCCGAATGCCAGAATCCGGTCTTCCTCGATCGAGGTGATCGTTCCCATTGCAGCAAGCTTCAGATCCCCGTCGATAAAAGCCACACCGACCGGGCATCCCGGCAGTAGAGGCGCGTTCAGGTTCGCGGCCCCTCCAGCCGGACTTGATAGAGAAATGGAAGTTTCAGCCAGTCCGGCAGTTGGATTCAATTCCGAGAAAACGGATGCATCGATCCCCTGGTTGAACAGTGGCAAACCGATTCGCACGGCTTGCTGTTCGAATTCCTTGCCGGGTTGACCGATCAGGGTCCTCGACACGGATGGAGCATTGACAGCCGGCAAACTCGAGATGGGTTGTGTCCAGAGCGCATTCATGTCCTGGATTGGGGTTATTCCACAGATGGCTTCTTTTGCGAAAGGGAACGCGAACGCCATTGCACCGATCAGTCGCTCGCCGATATAAACAGGAGATCCACTCATGCCGGACATGATGCCGCCCCGATCGACGGCATCTCCCGCTACTTTTCCAAGGATAGTGAACGATCCCGGAGGGTTGTTCTTCATGATTCCGAGTATCTCGACGTCGAGTCTGACCGGTTCGGTGCCATTGAAGCATGACAACCCATAGCCTCTTAATCCCGGGGTGATTTCCGAAGCGGGCAATCCCCTGAGACTCTCAACGGAGGCTTCAGAGAGCACAGGAGTCAGGAGAATCAGAACAAGTGCTACATGAAGGTGACGAATCACGTACGTTCCAGTACATCTGCAAATGCGTAACGGCCGGCCGGACGACCGGCCAGCCAGGCAGCAGCGGCCAGAGCGCCCTCCACGAACACGTCACGTTGCAGTGCGGAGTGGGAAATCTCGATGCGTTCAAACGGTGATTCAAAACGCAACGTATGTTCTCCGGTGACCAGGCCGAGTCTGAATGCGGCCAACTCGATGTGTCGATCCGGCGTTTCATTGTTTTCAACGGCAGTGGCGATGGCACGGGCGGTTCCGCTCGGTTTGTCTTTTTTCTGTGTATGATGCACTTCCAGGATTGCGGCATCGAATTCTTGCGGCAGGATTCTACCCGCCTTCGCCGCAAAATTAATCATGAGTTGGATTCCGAGACTGAAGTTGGGTGATGTCAGCACCGGGATCGATCCGGAGGCGCAGTCGATTGCATGGCGATCGTCGTCCGTGAGCGCTGTGGTTCCGGAAACGAACGCAAACGAATGATCGGCCGCGTAGCGAACCGCTGTCGCAGGACCACCTGCCAGCGAAAAATCAACGACGACACAAGGTCCGTCAATGGCACTGGGCTCAGAGACGATTGACACGCCAGTCGGCGCTTGACCATGGAATGCGCCGGCATCTTGCCCCTCCGCGGGATGTCCGGGCCGATCGACTGCTGCAGCCAGACGAAAACGACTTTGTTTTTGAATCGCTGCGATGAGACGGCCGCCCATACGGCCGCCGGCTCCCCAGACCACCAACTGAATCATCTCATCTCCTGTCGTTTCCATGGCGTCATCGGTTTCCAATCAGACCGGCATTGATCATGGCATCCCTGATTTTGGCCCTGGATTCCTGTTTGACCGGAACGAGTGGCAGGCGCAACTCACCGCTGATCAATCCCATCATCTCCAAAGCGGCTTTCACCGGCATCGGGTTCGTTTCGACAAAAAGCGCACGAGTCAGGTCGAACATCTCCACATGCAATTGTCGGGCGTGCGCCCAATCCCCTCGTCGCCAGGCCGCACACATTCCCGACACTCGCGCAGGGTCTATGTTCGCCGTCACCGAAATCACACCTTTCGCTCCGATGCTGAGCATCGGAAGAGTCAGAGAATCATCACCGGAGAGGATCGTTATATCCGATATCATGTGAAGCCGTGTGACTTGATCGAGATTGCCTCCGGCTTCTTTGAGAGCGACGATTCCGGGGTGTCGGGCGAGTTCAGCGACGGTTTCGGGAAGCATGTTCGTTCCGGTGCGAGACGGCACGTTGTATAGAATCGCAGGAACCGAGACGGCATCCGCGACTGCCGTGAAATGAGCGATCTGCCCGGCAGGCGTCGGTTTGTTGTAGTAGGGTGTAATCAACAACACTGCATCGACGCCGAGATCCGCTGCGATTCGTGTTCGTTCGATGGTTGACGCAGTCGAGTTGGTTCCGGTGCCCGCAATCAGAGGGATCAACCGGCCGCATCGCGCAATTTCCTCTTTGGCGAGACGAATGAGCGTCGCCATCTCAGAGATGGATAGCGTGGCGGCCTCACCAGTGCATCCTGCAACGAGTATGGCATCCGTGCCCTTTTCCGCGTGAAAAGCGACGAGTCGTTTTACGGAATGTGCATCGATTTCTCCGTTTTTGAACGGTGTCGCCATCGCAACGATCGATCCTTGAAACATACATGACCTCCTCGGCTAAGGTATCAAAATACGAACTGCAATCGTCGGTGAAGATTCGTTTCCCAAACGTGAGCGATCGACCGCAGTCACCTGGTACACATAGAAGTTCCCTGAGGTGGCGGTTGCATCAATATAGACTGTATCAGTTGAAAGTGCATCCTTGTTGAGCAGCAGGAAAGGACCTTCCGATTGGGTTGCCCGGTAGATGCGATATCCCGCAACATCGGAATCCGGACTACGCGGCCAAAGCAAATGGACGCCCTGAGGGGTATAAACAGCATTCAGACTGGCCGGTGGCGCCGGAGGGAATCGATCCGATGTGTCGATCGCCAAATCGTCCGTATACAAACCGGACACCTTTCCTTCCTTGAGAAACGCCGCCAATCGATAGCGATATGCTGAATCCATTAAAAAACCAGAATCCGAAAACTCCATCGTTTCGGCTCCCTCCACCGTCGCGATGGTTGTGAATTCCCCCTGAGCGTCGTCTTTTTCACTCGCACGCTGGATAAAATAACCGCCCAGAGGCAACAGCGGCGAACCGTCGCAAGCTGACTCGGGGGGCTGCCATGTGAGAGTAATCAAGGAAGAGCGCAAGATTACGCTGGGATTTCGAGGAGCTGCAGGAATCGGTAGATGATTAATTTCCTGCGTATGCTGCGCGTCCGATGTCATCCCATCCGACGACATGGCCTGAATCCGATAATAGTATTTAAACCCGGGAACGAGAGCGGTTTTGGAATCCTTCAGGTCTTGCTCAAAATCCGAAGGTATTTTGAATTTCAAACCCACTGTAACCGGAGTGCCGGCAACGCCAGCATCGATAAATGACATGCGAATGGAATCCGTTGCGCCGGTCGGCGGCGGTTCGGGTGCTCTCACTGCGCCGATCAGTCGGAATTCGTACTCAGTTCCCACACTTTCATCTTCCGGTTCGGTTTCCTCGGAGGGGGGAGGGCTGGGAACAGGCGTTCCTTCCGAAGTCGGTTGTGCGGATCGGGATTCGATACGGTCTCCACGGCGGCGAAGTATGAGATACGTGATGGGGTTATCGATCGGTTTCCCTTTGGTATCGAACATCACGGAATTCCAATGAAGGGTCATCGTGCCACACGCCGCCTCGACGGATAAGCCTTCGACCGGTGACACACGGCGCGGTGGCGGCGGATTCAGAGCTGTTTTGTGGCCGCACTCAACCGTCCCGAGCAGCACAATGGCTGCGAGCGCGTTCAAGATAAGAAAGCGATAGCAGTGATTACTCACGATTGGATTTTTCATTATTTCTGAATCCTACTGGGTGCCGTTTCCGGATGTTTTCGGCCCGAATAACACCCTCAACGGTGACATGCTGGTGAACATAGGTCGCATCGATCTCGATATGTTGACCGGCCAGTTCAGAAGCGTGGAAAGAAACGTCATCCAGAAGCAGTTCCATGATGGTATGAAGCCGCCTTGCCCCGATATTCTCACCCAGTTCGTTAACTCCCTCCGCCAGCGATGCGATCGCATCGATTGCGTCAGAGGAAAACTGGATGTCGAGATTTTCTGTGGCGAGCAATGCCTGATACTGGCGAGTCAGGGCGTTTTCAGGTTCGATTAGGATTCTGCGCATCTGATCCCGATTCAGACTCTGAACATCCACTTTGACGGGGAAGCGCCCCTGCAGTTCCGGGATCAGATCCGCTGGTTTGGACACATTGAACGCGCCGGATCCTATGAAAAGGATATGATTCGTCCGGACCACACCGTACTTCGTTGTCACCGACGAGCCTTCGATGATGGGAAGCAGATCACGCTGAACTCCTTCCCGGGATACATCCGGACCGAATCCGCCCTCGCGACCCGCGATCTTGTCGATTTCATCCAGAAATACGATTCCGTGGTTCTCTACCCGGAATATCGCATCCGCGATCACACCATCCATGTCCACCAGCCGGTCTTCTTCCTCCGCAGTCAGAAATTCCAGTGCTTCAGGGATGGCCATCCGACGGTTTTTTTTCTTCTGATTGAATGCCCCTGGGATCATATCTTTGATCTGCATCCCGATTTCTTCCATACCGGAGGAGGAAAACACCTCGATCATGCCGCCGAATGCCTCTTTCACCTCGAGTTCTAACGTGCGCTGATCCAGTTTTCCCTGATGCAGGCGTTCACGAAGTTTTTCACGAGTGCGTTGATATGAGTCCGATTCGGTGTCTTTCAAGTCGGTGCTCATGGAAGTGTCGGTCTGCGGTTTCGCGACATTCGTGGATGTCGGACGTGGAAGAAGGAGATCAAGAATGCGTTCTTCGGCCAGATGAACGGCCTGATCGCGCACACTCCGTCTATGCTCGCTCTTAACCATGTTCACAGCTAATTCCGCCAGATCGCGGATCATCGACTCGACATCGCGTCCGACATATCCGACTTCGGTGAATTTTGAAGCTTCGACTTTTAAAAAGGGACTCCGGGTCAGCTTGGAAATCCTGCGGGCGATCTCAGTTTTCCCCACTCCCGTCGGTCCGATGATCAGGATGTTCTTCGGGATGACTTCGTCGACGAGGTCCGGTGGGAGTTGCTGGCGACGCCATCGGTTGCGAAGCGCAACGGCGACAGCGCGTTTGGCGCGATCCTGGCCGACGATGAAACGATCCAGATACTGGACAATATCGAATGGCGTGAGGTTATCGATGTTTGGGTTGATTTTAACGGGCTTTCGGGTGTTTCGCATGATAAACCTTTAACAGTCTTTCAAGACTGACATGGGTATACTTCTGCGTTGTCGCGAGACTCGAGTGGCCAAGCAGTTCCTGAATGGCGCGCAAGTCAGCACCAGCGTCAAGCAGATGAGTTGCAAACGAATGCCGGAGTTGATGAGGATGAACATGCTTCAGAAGTTTATGCGTGATCGCTAGCTTTTTCAATGATCGACGCATGCTCCGATCGGTCAGCCGGGTTCCCTTGTGATTAATGAAGAGCGGCTCGGGAGCGCCGAATTTCAAAAATTTGCCTGTCTTCATTCCACGCTCACGTAGATACACATCGAGCGCTTCTCTGACGACCGGCGTCATCGGGACGATTCGTTCTTTATTCCCCTTCCCGATCACATGAATCTCGTCGGAAAAAGGATCGATATCGTCGAGGTTCAAACCAGCCGCTTCCGATACGCGGACTCCCGTGCCGTAAAGAAGTTCGGCGATCGCCATGTCTCGGATAGAAATGAAATCAAGATTATCCCCGGAGGCATCGAGAAGGACTTCCGCTTCTGTCGTCGTGAGGAATCCCGGAAGACGCTTTTCTTTTCTCGGCAGTGGAATACGCGTCGCAGGATTTGAGTCGATGAGATGCCGCAGGACGAGAAAACGGAAGAAACTCTTCAGTGTCGACAAGTGACGTTCGACCGTCGAGCGTGATTTCCGATGAGAATGCAGGTAACCGACATAAGCACGGATTGCCAGGCGATCGATTTTTGTCACCTGGACAACTCCGGATTCCTTCTGAGCCAAAGCAGTGCGAATCAGAAAAGCCTCGAATTCATTCAGGTCGATGCGATAAGCGCGAAGAGTGTGCGGCGAAGAATCGCGCTCGACTTCAAGATAAGTGAGAAATTTCTGGATCTCGAGCTGCATCGTCTTTGGCAAACGTTTCCGGTTGAGGCGGTTCATGCTTGCATCTGGGACACTGGATTGTAACTTTATCCTTGCGGATGACCGCGGTGAGATTCGGATAAGCGCACTGGGGGCATGGGGACGGGATCAGGATGCCCGAAAACGTGTAGGTGCAATCGGGATATCGTGAGCAACCGTGGAAGATCCGTCTGGACTTTCCATGCCTGGGCATCAATGTCCCCGAGCAGTTCTCGACAGGGCAGGGCAGTCCTTCCGGTTTCGGCCCCTTCGCTTTACAGTCTGGGTAGCGTGAACACGAGAGAAAGAAACCGAATCTGCCCCGTTTGATAACCACTGGGCTTCCACATTCCGGGCAGACTCCGGGAGTCGGAAATCCGGCGTTTCCCGGTCTGGATCCTTCGGGCTTTTCGCGGCTCGGGAAAGGAAGAATTCCCTTGCACGCCGGAAACCGTTGGCAGGATAGAAACGGTCCCTTTTTCCCCCATCGCTGCTGCATCGGACCCCCGCAATCCGGACAGATCACACCCTCGACCGTTGGAATCAGTTCGCTTTTCGATGTCGCAGCAGCGCTCTTGAGACGTGTATCGAAGGGGATGTAAAAATCCCGAATGACGTCAGTCCATTCATTCCTGCCTTCTTCGATATGATCAAGACGTTCCTCCAGATCAGCGGTGAAGGAGATTGACATAATCTCCGGAAACTGATCGGTCAGAACATCCGTGACAAGCGTTCCGAGTTCGGTCGGAATGAATTTCCGATCCTGAACATCAACATACTCCTGATCCCGGATCGTGGTCAGAATGGTGGCATACGTACTTGGCCGCCCGATCCCCTGTGTTTCAAGTTCCTTGACTAGTGTCGCTTCGGTGAAGCGAGCCGGAGGTTTCGTAAAGTGCTGGCTGTTATCAAGAGATTGGCAAACGAGCACTGCGCCGGCCTCGAGAGAGGGCAATACCTGCGTGTCTGAGTCGTCCGAATCCGACTCCTTGTCCGCTTCATCGGTGGTTTTCTTTCGTTGGGGAGGTGTTTGACCAAGAAACTCCATGAATCCTCGAAACTCAATTTCGGTTCCGACTGCTCGAAACTCATGTCGGCCGTTTTCGCCGGCCTGGATCTTGAGGGTGGTGATGTTCAGGATTGCAGAGGCCATCTGGCTGGCGACGAATCGGTTCCAGATCAGCGTGTAGAGCTTGAGTTCATCGGAGGAAAGGAACGCTCGGGCTTTCTCAGGGGTTAGCTCAATAGAGGTCGGACGGATGGCCTCATGCGCCCCCTGCGCGCTTTTCTTCGCTTTGTAAACGGGCGGTTTCTTGGGAAGAAGCGATGCTCCGAACCGGGCTTCTATGAATTGACGCGCTTCCTGCTGCGCTTCATCACTCACTCGCGGAGAGTCTGTTCTCATGTACGTGATGAGCCCGTGCGGGTCATCCGATCCCAGATCCTTTCCTTCATACAGACCCTGCGCAAGCGACATAGTGCGTTGAGCCTGGAACCGCAGTTGCCGCGACGCTTCTTGCTGGAGAGTGCTGGTGATGAAGGGCGGCAGTGGGTTACGAGTGATTTGCCGTTTGGCGATAGAGCCAACAGTAAAAGGATTGGATGAGACTTCACGATGAATGGTTTCGGTCATGCTACGATCGGTAAGTTTACGTTTTCGACCTTCCGAACCATGATAAACGGCTTCGAATACCGGAGGCATCATGCCCTGCAGATGCGCAGTCAGAAGCCAGTATTCTTCCGGCACAAACGCTTTAATCTCACGTTCCCGATCGCAGATGATCTTCAAGGCGACGGATTGCACGCGACCAGCTGATAGCCCCCGGCGTATCTTTTTCCACAACAGGGGGCTCAGCCGATATCCGACGATTCGATCCAGCACGCGCCGAGCCTGTTGAGCGTTGATTTTGTTGAGATCCATTCGACCTGGATCGGTGAGACTCTTTAGGATCGCCTGGCGTGTGATTTCATAATACAGAATCCGGAAAATGGGCTTCTCGAATTCCTCCAGATAATGTGCGATATGCCAACAGATCGCTTCCCCTTCGCGGTCGGGGTCTGCGGCGAGATAGATCTCATCGACTTCCCGGGCGGATTTGCGGATCTTATCGATGACTTTCTGTTTTCCATTGATGGGGACATATTCCGGCATGAAGTTGTTTCCCACATCGACTCCAAAACGAGTCTTCGGAAGATCGCGGATATGGCCGACCGAAGAGAGCACGATGAAGTCGGGTTCCAGTATATTCCCAATCGTTCGGGCCTTTGCAGGGGATTCAACAATGAGCAGTTTTTTTGTCATGGGTGCAGCGTCGTCCTGTCATTACACGGTTAACACAAACAGCTTTCCGGGTAGCTGTCTTACCCAACCTTTCAACTCGAAATCCAATAGCGCAGCATGAATCGTCGAAACCGGTAACCCCGATCGCGTAATCAGTTGGTCGAGGTGGACAGGGAGCGCGCTGAGTAGATTCCAGAGGGGGCGGAGAATCGGGTCGATCGATGGGGGGGATTGAAGGGGAGTGTGGAATGGGAGATCGGGGGGAGTGGCTTGCGACGACAAACTTGGATAATGATCGATAATATCCTGAAAATCAACGAGAGGAATTGCACCCTGTTGGATCAGCCTTAGGGGCCCTCTACTGATGGGTGAGGTGATCGGGCCCGGTACCGCGAAAACATCGCGTCCGAGATCCAAAGCGTGATTGATTGTGCTCATTGCCCCGCTCCGGACTCCCGCTTCGACAATGATCACTCCCATGCTCAGTCCACTGATGATTCTGTTTCGCCGGGGGAACTGTTCGGGTTTCGGCCGAATCCCCCAGGCAAACTCGCTCACGACCAGTCCATGCGTCTCGATCCGGGATCGCAAAGCCCGGTTACTGGCGGGATAATCCTGATCGAGACCGCATCCGAGGACTGCCAGGGTCGCACCTTTCTGTTCGAGCGCTTGCTGATGCGCGGCAGCATCGATACCGATCGCCAAACCACTGACGACCGTTAAACCATGTGTGGCAACCTCACGGGTCAGAATCCGTGTCACATCGAATCCATAACTCGATGGATGCCGCGTACCGACGATGGCTAGTGACACCGAGTTCAGCAATATCGGATCTCCGCGGCAAAACAGCACCACCGGTGCATCGGGCATATCCCTAAGCATGTTCGGATATGTGGCATCATCCCATGTTACGATCCGATGATCACCGGAATTCTCACGAATGATCTCTCGGTCGGCTTGATCCATAAGGCGTTCGAGTTCCAGTGCCGGAGGATCCTGGAACAGATCCCGACACTCAGGAATCGCCTCGAATTCAGGATCGAACAGAGTCATGGGATCGATATCGTGTTCCCTGAGTTCACGCCAGACCCTTGTGCCATATTGTTTCCAAGAACTCAGTGCAATCCATCTGCGCTTCCGGTCCATCTGATCCATAGTTGTTTCTCCGTGGACACCTCGCCCTCGTTTATAATCCCTGATTTTTATACGCAATAATGATGCAATTCTATTTAGCAGATTGCTGCTTCGATGGCAAAAAAAAGGAGGACCGGGAAGGTCCTCCTTAGAAATGCGACGAGTGAGACGATTACTGTTTCAGTTCGATCTGATCTCCGATGAACACCCCAGTCTTGCTCTGGGTCAGGACGATTGTCGAGGTGTTTTCGCCTACGCGGACGACCATGGCTTCTCCGCAGGCATAACGCGGAAGTGAGGGGTCATCCAGATTTCTCTTGAAGATCGTGAAATAATCTCCGGGACCGACGTTGTCCTTGCTTCCAAGATCGATATAGGCGATGTCACCGCGTCCGACAACGACGGCATCCGAGCATTTCTCTGCACCATAGAAGACATCCACGATGGTTCCCGGCAGTTTTTTACTGGAGGGATTGCAGGGATCAGTCACCGGTGAGCCACTTGTGAGGGGAACCGGAACATCCTCTTTCGGAACGACGAAATCACCCCGCAGGATCGGGTGGTAAGTGTTGCGGATCAAAGCGGTGGAATTGTGTTCGGAGGCGCAGATGATCTTGATATCTCCCATGATGTGGTAGAGATATCCGAGATTTTTACGGGAAACAGGGTGCTCGATTTTACGCATTTTCCGTACGATGAAGTACTCTTTGTCCGCTTCGAATCCTTTCGCGGTGCCGGCATTCACAAACACGATGTCCGGACGGGCGAGATCAAACGCTTCGGTTTCGGATCCGACGACGGTCGGAGCGTCCAGTTTTTCCTTTGAAATGAAACCCGATGCGATCACGGATGTGACCGATGCGACAGGATGCGGTTTGACGGGCACGACCCGGCTTGCCAAATCGCCTGTGTCAGCCGATTCGTCTGTATCGGCGTCAGCCGTGTCGGTTTCGTCACCCTCGTCTGCGGTGGCAGATCCCGCGGTCATCGGTTCGGCATTCAACGGCGTCGCACCGGTAGCTACCATCGTGCCACCGGGCAACTTAATTTGCTGCTCCGGGTAAATCCGATGCGGGTTGGTGACTTTGTCTAGATTTTCTTCCCAGATCAATGGCCAGAGGAATGGGTCGGAAAGGTGTTGTTTGGAGATATTCCACAGACAATCGCCGGTGGCCACGACGTGGTACTCCGGAATATTGGCAGGAAGCTGAACCTGATCAGCAGGACGTGGAAGTTTGTATTCTACTCCGCCATACGTCCAGGTTTTATCATCGGCAGCGCCATTGGAAAATGTCATTCCAGCCATCACAGCCGCGACGGCAATCACCAGAGTCCCAAGTTTCCATAACTTCATAGTCGGTTCTCCTTACCACTTCGCGGTTGCCGAAGAAGTGAAGACCCAAATCGTCGGCTTCTTCAACTCCGCGAAAAAACTGGATCACGCTTCAGGAAACTCATGAATACATACATTGACTTATTATAGCCTGCATCAGCGGATGATGTAAACTGCAAAATTCCTTGCACGAATCTCGCCCGACAGTCGCCCCTTGATGTAGTATCTCATCCATGGGATTCACCAATGAACTATGATCTGATCGCAGACATCGTCGGAAAAATCAAACTGGAGTATCTGCGCACTGGCGCTTGGCATGAGCAATCCTGTATTGAACTCATTGATCTGACCCGGAAAATTCCACTTTTTGTCTGTTTCCAGAGGGGAATTCCCCAAGATGAAATCGAAGATCTCGTCCAAAGCGCTTTTCAGGAAGGTTTCAACAGACTCGCTTCATTGACCGATCACCGCTCGTTTCCCCGCTATCTCTATATCATCGCTCTCAACCTGTGCCGACAGTATTGGAAAAAACGCTGCCGAACCGGGAATGCCATCAGCATCGATGAGTATATCCCGATCGAGGCTAATGCCGATGGAGCCGATCTGATCGAATCCCGGCAAATTGATCGCGAGGATTTGCGAGACGCAATCGATCGACTGGCCGATGGATACCGTGACGTCATCTGCCTGTATTACTTCGGCGGGTTTTCATCGACAGAAATCGCAACAATGACTCACTCATGTGTCAATACCGTTACGTCGAAGCTGGGGCGGGCGCGACGGATGTTGAGACGATTGATGGAGGAGAAAAAATGAAACAGGAGTTGATCAAAGTTCCGTGCGAAATGTGCCGGGACAGACTGATCAGCTATATCCGCTGTCTGCTGGATGCCGACACCATGGCCTCGATGCGACGCCATATCGACGGCTGCCGGGCCTGTCGACGGGAATATCTTCGGTTGATGACCATTGACCAGATCGATGAGGCCGATCTTCCTCCGGAGTTGTTGCGGCTCGCACAAAAGCTGCCCCGCCTTCCTCAATTGGGTAGCAACGGTATCAGAACGGTTCCGGATCTTCTCGAGCAACTGCGGGTGGTTGCCGCCATGCCGTTTCGGGATTCTGTCGACGCCGAAACCGCAATTCTCGAACTCCTGCGCACGTTCTCATCGCAAATGCTCGCGTTCCTCGGTTCCATCAGTGCCGGTTCGGAACGGAGCCTCGAGATGATGCAACGGGAACTCGAAAATCGTTCCACGCTGATGTCAGGTATTCTCGAAGATGCCGCCATTGCGCGTTTTCTTCCGGCTCTTAGACGCTTTTCAATGAACCTTCTGAATCAGGGGATTTTGATCGATCTCGAGGCCACCGGTTCAAACCCGCTCCCATGTCTCTACCTCGCCTACATGCTCATGATCGTGATGGAGGATACCCCCAACCAGATCCGTGCCTTGCGAGCGATCGGCGAATCACTGTTTCATGAACAACACTACAACCAGGCGATCGACCTCTTTCATCATGCCATCGACCTTGCAATCCAAGCCTCGGATCAGGATGAACAAAGGCTTGCACATCGAGATCTCGGAAGCACATTGTTCCAGATGGGCCGTTATCCGGAGGCGATCCATGCCATCGAAACCGCCATCGAATTGTCGAGTCGGTCGCCGGATGCTGTCGAACAAGCCAAAGACCTGAACAACCTCGCTTGCGTTCATTACTGCCAAGGCAAACTGATGAAGGCGATTGAATTCGGAGAAACGGCTTTACTGCGACTGGAATATACCGACAGCCCGCATCTGAAGGCACAAATCATGGCGAACACCGGAACGTTTCTGGCCGATGCCGGGCATCTCCAATCAGCCGAAACCAGATGGACGGAATCCCTGAAGGAATTCGCCAAACTGAATACTCCGATCGACACCTGTCATCTCCATCGCAATATCGCCATCCTAAAGTATCGGATCGGAGCTTTCGACACGGCTCTCGATCACCTCGAAGTGACACTCGGACAGCCCCGGATCACCGATGAACTGCGCCTGTTCGCTCTTCTGCTGAAAGGCAGGATTCTGCGTCAATTCAACGACTTTTTGAACGCTGCTCACACCCATGAAGAAGCTCTTTGTGTCGCGAGACGGCTGAAAAATCCCGATTGGCTGCGGGTCGCGCGAGTCGAATCCGCGATCGATGCCGCTCATCTCAAAGGCTGCGAATCATCGTTTGATCTCCTTATCGAGTTGAAATTCTTCAGCCGCCGAACCGAACCGATCTCGATCTTCTATCTCGAAAACAGAGTCGATGCGGCCTCCATAGCATCAGCCGTCGGCCGTCAGGATCTCGTAAAAAGCATGCGAACACGAGCGTTCCAGGCGGCTCGATCCCTCAGACTCGTTTTCAGACGATGGAATGAACCGGAACGGAATGAAGCGATGAAGCGCGTCCAGTCCGCTCTGGATCGATTGCCCAATATCTAGTATGTCGTCATCGGGTGACCCCCTCTGAATAGCCGTTGCCGTTGCCAATCACCAGTCCATGTTGCTATACTCTTCGGGTTAGAAATCCGTTCACATCGTTTGTGATAGGAATGATCCGGAGGATGGGTGATTTCAGCGTCG
>CAYYMM010000088.1:0-19366 GCA_964472395.1 uncultured bacterium
AGCGTCACGGGTGCTTTTGCGCCGAATGCGATCATCGTCGCGCGCTGATCGATCGGAAACGCGGGACCCGGGATCAGCCGGAGACCGATTCGGCCGAATGCTGCCTGGGTCGGCTCGACAGCGTCTCGTCGATCGATCCAGGCCATTGCAAATTGAAACGTTCGCGTCGCCCCCGGAGCCAGCGTGAATTCCGTGTGAGGATGTCGCCAGTCGTCCCACTTCTGTCGCTCGATCACGCCTTTTGACGCCAGACAGATTCGCGTCAGACCCGGCCATGCTCCATGAATAAACCGGCCCGGTCCGCGACGCTGATCCCGGATCGTATCGGGTTCGTGATACGTGAACTCGATGGATGTGGCCTCATCCATCGGCATCAGTAGAAGCATCGGAGGCGTTCCGTCCATCGGGCAAGCCAGAACGTACGACGACGCACCCTCGATGGATTTGTGTTCGGCGACACGCCGCGTGTAGAGGAGTTTCTGGCTGGCCTTGTCGTGCGGGTCAAACAGGCAATAATTGTTGTTCCATGGCAACGGAAGGTCCACCGATCCGATCTGCATGGGCAGCGATCCGGCATTGGTCAGAGTGATCGTCAAATCAATGGATCGCGCCGCCGTTCCTTGCGCAAATCCAACTGAAATCTCGGGGGATCGATCCGGTTCCGAGGGAATGTGGCGCGTCGTAACGTGTGATGAATCCGAGGTGACACGATGCTTCATGGTTGAATCAGCGGTTGTCATTCTGCGCCACTGTGTTCCTTCACGAACATCCACGGCCACATCTCCTAGAAAATGATCCCGTGATGGATCCAGATAAGGAAGCGTGCTGAACGACCCGAGAAACTCCGGTGCATCCGGAGCAAAATCCGGTTTAAGCGATGTGAGATAACCGCGGGTGCGGTCCTGGCGCATTGCAAATCCATTCATTCGAATGCCCCGGGTTCGATCCGCATCCGCCGCTGGATCCTGAATCGGCAGGAATTCAATCGAATCGAATTCCGCCGTGCCGCTGTTCAGTCCATTTGCACCCAACGCACACACGAGATCGAGTGATGTAAATCCGCCGTTGACGACATCCGTTTCGATACGTGTCCAATCACCGGCATCACGCGCAGCGGGAATATCGAGCCATCGGAACTGAGGAATGACCAGCGACGCACCGGGCCCTCGACCGGAGATACGGGTTGTTTTGACCATCGCCCGCATTCGATACCAGCCGTCCGGTGCCAGCCTCAGCCGTTGCGCCCATCCCGCCATCCCGGGTTGTGCGAGTTCGATCTTCAGTGTACGCCCATGGTTGGGATCGCTGCCCCATTCGAATACCGGTCTGATACCCTGAGGCGCAACACGCTCCCAGTTATCGGGCATCTCATTACCGGAATCAGCGGATGGGTTGACGAGAATATTGGCTCCCATTTTGAGTCCGGAATCGCCACCTGGTGTGCCACAACCCGCAACGCACAGGATCAGGCTCAGCAGGAATAAAAAACTCCAAGACTGTCGTTTTCTGCCAATCCGCGCGATCATCGGATGATCCATCGGATGGCTTCGAACACCTCGGCATAGGGAACTTCGATCTGCACACCACGTGTTTTGGCGAGAGAAAAAATGAAATCGGGATCGGCATATCCGCGGAAAGATTGAGATGCATACGCCTTCATCGCCTCAATTTTTTTCTCGACATGATGCCTTTGGAGGTGAATGAAACTACGCGTTTCGAACAGCACGTTGTTCCAGGGAATCTCGTACCCGAGAATACTCGTTCCCTTGAACGCCCGCAGCCCCTCCTCGGCAATCGTGCGATGGTCCTGGTGGAGATCCTGGTTGGAGGGCAGGAATACGAGATCCGGTTTCCATCGATCGCGGAATGGAATGAGACTCTGAAGAATGTCCTGGCGGTGAACGGGGAAATGCCGCACCGGGAAATGGAGCAATGTCCGGTTTTCAGGTGCGATTCCAATCACATCGAGTGCCGCGTGCCATTCGGTCTCCAGAATGTTTTTCGGCAATCCCTGTGGAACGGATTCCTCACAGGACGAAAACGCAATCACGTACACATCGCGCCCTTCTTCCACGAAACGTGCGGCGGTGCCGCCGCAACCCAGTTCAGAATCATCCGTGTGAGGGGACAGGATCAGAATTCGTTTGAACATGCTTTCCATTGGGTGCCTCCGGGTCGAATCGATGCGGTTTTAGAACCCTTGTGCAGCGTTCGATCATATCAGAATGATGCTTGGTGCGAAAGCGCTGCACGAAGACGAGAGATCGATAATGTGAAGGGGGGTTGCTGTTTCCGAGAGTCAATTGAGCTTTGATCCGAATGCACGCCATTGCTTTCGGCTTATGGCTTCCACTTGATCATGCGTCCCGCAGACGATACAATTCTTAAAGAAGGAGGCAAACGATGAAATCGATCAAATTCATGTATTGGAAAGATGGGGACACCTGGCTGGGATATCTGCAGGAATACCCCGATTACATGACTCAGGGCGAATCACTCGATGAACTGAAGCAGAATCTTCGAGAGATTCATGCAGATCTGACCTCCGGATTGATTCCGTGTGCAAGACATCTGGCAGATCTGGATGTTGCGTGAAACGAAGGGAACTGATCCGCGAACTGGAAGAACTCGGTTGTATCCTGATCCGTCACGGCGGGAAGCATGATTGGTATCAGAATCCAGACACGAAAATTTCTCAACCTGTGCCACGACACCACGAAATCAATGAGTTTTTAGCTCGACATATACTGAAAAAACTCAGAGCAAAAGAGTAACGATTCTGTTTTGATCTGATAGCGGCGGGGTGTAGCCTCAGCGAGAAAACCTCAGGCTCCCTGTAATCTGGACAAGCTCACCGCCCCGCGCTAGGATGGAGAACGTGTGTTTCATCCCGTCAGAGGGAAACGGATTTTTTTCAGCGGAAAGGGGTTCAGTATGGCGTTTACATTCACAAAAACCGATTGGGTCTATGTCAATGATTCCTTCAATCCCGACACCGGAAAATGGGAATCCGAAGGCGATTTTTTCGGTCCGGACGACAATCGATTGATGGTGCATTACGCCAGTTTCGGCGTCAATTACGGCAATTCGATCTTCGAGGGCGCTAAAGCGTATCTCGGACGCGACGGCCGAGCGCGATTGTTCCGGATCGAGGAAAACGCGAAACGCTTCGAACGCTCCGCCCGGGGCATTCTGATGCCGCCCTTCCCCATCGATCTTTTCGTGCGCAAGGTCGGTGAACTCGTGGCCCGCAACCGCCATTTCATCCCCGCATTCGACTCGGATCCCAACAAACGAGGCTCGCTCTACATCCGGCCCCTGCTCATCGGCGAACCCGGTCTCGGAGTCAAAAAATGCGAAAAACCCAAATGCGTCATCTTCTGCTCACCGGTCGGCCCCTACTATGCAACCGGCTTCAAGCCCCTCCACGGCATGGTGATCGATCACATGGTCCGGGCGATGCCGGGCGGTCACGGAGCCTACAAGACCGGCGCGAATTACGTCATGAGCATGATGGCGACGCAGTTTGCGAAGAAGCATGACTGCCAGGAAGCGATCTGGCTGGACGGATACCGGCATGAATTCATCGAGGAACTCAGTGCGTGC
Organism: uncultured bacterium; assembly: GCA_964472395.1. Lineage (GTDB taxonomy): Bacteria > CSSED10-310 > CSSED10-310 > CSSED10-310 > CALFER01 > CALFER01. The sequence continues at coordinate 3,607 of CAYYMM010000088.1, forward strand.
AACTTCATGTGCCGCATCGGTTCGTCCCTGATTACCCCGCCTCTGTCCGACACGATCCTGCCGGGCATCACACGCTATTCCATTCTACGTCTCGCCCGGGAGAAACTCGGGATCGACGTCCAGGAACGCCCGCTATCCCTCGAAGAAGTTCTCACATCGGCCGATGAGACCTGGGGGTGCGGAACCGCTGCGGTCATAACCCCCATCGGTAAAATTTCGGCGTTCAAAGGCCGTTTCACCAAGACCGTTACAGACGACGTGGGGGATCTCAGTCGCAAACTGTATGACATGCTGACCGGAATACAATGGGGTGAAATCGCCGATCCGTTCGGCTGGATCTCATTTGTGGAGTAGATGTCGGATATTCTCGAACGACTCCGCGCGCTCAAGCAGCGAAAAGCCGGCGGGGCGGGTCCGCCCGACCCTGCCGGATCGCAACCTGTGCCGGACGAGGCACCGGAACCGGTAAAGGAACGGGATCCCGCGCGTCAGAGCACCCTCGATGCGCTGCGGGCGATGATCCAAACCGTCCGGGACCGCACCGGGATTGAATGTCCCGTCCATTCGCCCAATCCCGGCACAAACGGTGTGCTGTCCGATGAGGTGTTCGAGGGGCCCGGCCAGACCATCGAGGATCTGATTCCCGGGGAATGTCTGCAGACGCCGTTCGGTCCCTGTTTCCGGGTTCGCAGCGAGTATCCCTGGCAGTATCATCACGGCAGCGTCTCGATCGCCGAAACGCTCGATCTGACATTCAATCACCTCGAAAGATTTTTTCCCGACGAACGTCTGCACGCGCTGAACCTCAATGAAGCCCTCTTTTTCGACACCGAAACGACGGGTCTGGATACCGGTTCCGGCACTTACATTTTTCTTGCCGGATTCGGCTATTTCGAAGGCAGGAGTTTCATTGTCGAACAGTTCTTCATGCGGGATTTTCCCGAGGAACCCGCGGTGATCGACCGGGTTGCCGCGCTGCTGGCCCGTTTCCGCTTCATTGTGTCGTTCAACGGCCGCACTTACGACTGGCCGCTGCTGCAATCCCGATTTGTCATGAACCGCCGGGTGCTCCCGGTCAGCGATCCGCCGCATCTCGATCTGCTCACCCTCTCCCGCCGGCTCTTCCGCCATACGCTCGACAGTTGCGCCCTCTCGAGTCTCGAGCAATCGGTCCTTGGCTTCCACCGCATCGACGATCTGCCGGGTGCCCTGCTGCCCGGGTTGTTTTTCAAGTATCAGCGGAGCCGCGATGCGCGCTACATTCACAAGGCCTTTGCGCACAACGCCCACGATATTGTCTCGATGGCCGCACTGCTCAATCACATCGCCCGTCTGATGGCCGAACCCCTCACCTGGGCGACCGAACCGTCGATTCTGTATGCGATCGGCCGGATCAAGGCGGATCAGGGGGATCCCTCCGCGGCAGAAACATTCTTCCGGCACGCACTCAATCAGGGTCTCGCAACCGGACTCCACCGCGATGCGCTCGAGCGGCTCTCACTGCTGCTGAAAGACCAGCAACGCTGGGACGAAGCCGTCGAGGTATGGAATCTGATGAAGCGCACAGGGCCGCCCGATGTCTTTCCATACATTGAGCGGGCCAAGCGATTCGAGCACGGGCTGAAGGACTATGCCGCCGCGATCGACGAAGTGCGCGAGGCCATGCGGATTCCGGATCCGAGGCGTTTCGAGGATCGCCGGATTCTGCAGGAACTGCAGCATCGCCTGAACCGGCTCGAAGCCCGTGCAGCCGGCAGGGCCTGGCGGGGCGATGCCGGGGAGACGGATGAAACTACCCCGTAACGCCGCCCTTCCCCTCACCACCCTCATCGTCTCCATCCCTCTTCTGTCCACCGTCGTCCGCTCGATCCGCCTCGGCGAAGGACTCGCCGGCACGGACATCGCCACGCAATTCCTCCCCTGGTGGCGCTTTTCGGCCTCCGCCGTCCGCGCGGGACACCTCCCCTGGTGGGATCCGTCCGTCATGTGCGGCTACCCGCATCTGGCCGACCCTCAGAGCGCGTTTTTCTATCCGCCGAACTGGCTGCTTCTTCTGTCGCCGTCGATCGGCATGCTGACCTCGCTGCTCCTGCTGCATCTCGCGCTGGGCGCAGCCGGCGTCTATTTCTGGCTGCGGCATCGCGGCGCAAGCCCTGACTCGCCCCTGATCCTGAGCACCGTGTTCATGGCGGGCGGCGGGCTTTCGGCACACGTCTCCGCGGGTCACTTCAGCCTGATCTGTGCCTCGGCATACCTGCCCGTCTGCATCCTTCTGACCGAGCGCTGGCTCGCGAATCACCCGCACGCCGCCTCGCAACTCGGAGTCTGTCTCGGCATCCAACTTCTCACCGGCCATCCCCAGACGTCGCTCCTGACACTCATCGGGTGCCTCGCCACCGCCCTTTTTCGCATGAGGGGATCACTGCGTGACCTGCCCACGAGAGTTCGCGAGTCAGCCGGGATCGCTGCGTTGATTGCGTTGATCGCATGCGCGCCCATCGTTCTTGGTTACGAACTGATCGGGCAAACCGGACGGGAGGCTGCCTCGAGCGAACTGATCGTCCGGGATGCGTTGCCGCCCGTATATCTCGGGACGCTGCTGATTCCGGATTTTTCCGGCGGTCGCGACGGAGTGCCGTTCGAGGGCGTCGTCACCCCACATGAAGCCTTCAATTACGTCGGCATGACGGCTCTCGTGTTGCTTCTGACGGCATCGAAACGAGCCTGGGGACCGAGTGCAGGATTGATGCTTGCCGGGCTGTGTCTGGCGATCCTTCCCGGCATCCCCTCGATCGGATGGCATCGACTGCCGGTGCTGGGGATGTTCCGGGGCTGGGCGCGCGCCATGATTCTGACCACACTCGGCATGCTACCGCTGGCGGCTGCGGGGTTCGACCGGATCCGGGTGGGGGATGTCCTGCCGCGTCGCGTGACCGGCTCGGTCGCCGTGGTCTGGGGGATGATGATCCTGTTCGCGATTACGGTCAATCCGACCGGGAACGCCCCCCTCCGGTCGCTCATCCGGGCGGAACTGGTCCGCGGCACATGCATGCTGATCGGGACATGGGTCGTGATGCTTGCCGTGAGACACACCTGGCGATCCGTTGCGACGCCGGTGATTACGGCGCTGGTGGTCATCGACCTGTCGATCGGTTGGGTCAGCGGTCTGGCACCGAAGCCGATTCAGGATGAATCCGTCCTGGCTCAGCTTGCGGATGATCCGCTCATGCGGACCGTTTATCCTCCAATCCCCAAACAGACCGGCCGTCTCCTGATTCACAGTCTTCCCGAGTCGATCAACAAGACCGGCATGCTGAATGCCGACACGATTGTCGGGTACCGGCCGTTACCGCTTAGGCGATTCGAAGAATTCTTCAGTGCGCTCAACGGGTTGCCTCCCGGGACACCTGCGATTTATGCGTTTACGACGACGCGGAACCGGCTGGCACAGATTGCGGGAGTCGAGTGGAGGCTCGCGCTGCCGCGGGACATCGATCCGACGGGGCTGGAATTGAAAGGTGCGGTCGGGCCGGCGCAGCTCTTCCGGGATCCGAAGGCGATACCGCGATTTCGGGTAGTGACGCGGCATGTCGTTGAGACGGATGCCGGGACGAGATTACGGATGATGGCGGATCCCGGGCGTGATGCAATGGGTGAGGTGATTCTCGAAGAATCCGTGGTCAGCGTGCCGGGCACGATCGGATCGGATGTAGGGCATCTTTCAGGCGGATATGTTGACAAGATGGGATCGATCGATCTCGAGATCGAATCGGAGGCCTCGTCGATACTGGTCGTGTCCGATGCGTGGTATCCCGGCTGGGAGGCGCGTGTGGACGGGGAGGTGGCACGGACGCACCGGGCGGATCATCTGTTCCGGGCCGTCGAGATTCCTGCGGGGATGCATGCGGTCACGTTCCGGTATGGTCCGGGATGGCGGTGGGTATCGATCGGCGTGACGGGGATCGGGCTGGTGATCGGGATGTGGCTGCTGGTTCGAAGAAAACCCGAATGGTAACCGGTCATCGGTCATCACATTCTTGAAAGCACAAGTAACTCAATCATTGGTCCGAATGAAATGCCGGTGGATCACTCTCCCATAATCCGCGTAATCGGCGTAATCGGTGGATCACTCTCCCATAATCCGCGTAATCGGTGGCCCCATCTGAAAGGCGTCACAGGCGGGTTGCTCGAATCGGATTTCAGGCCGTGGACACCCCTCACCGCTCCCCCCGTTCGCACTTTCAGAAAACTTCACCGCAAACCAGATCGGCCGGCAACTCGCCGAGGTATCCCGAATGAGGTCGCAGGCCGAATCGTAAAACCACTCGTTCCAGGAGTACGCCTCCGCCCGATCCGTCCGGATATGCTGCGTGTACGCCGGATCACTGTACATGTCGATGTCGACCCGCACCATGGCCTGTTCCAGAAAAAATCGCCCGTCCAAGATGAAGTAGATCGGCAAACCATTATAATCCCGACCCGATGACGAACCATGGAACGGATACTCATTCGAGTCCGGATCCACTTCAAGCGGAAAACCATTGAAATACAAGGCCGGATCCTTGTTCGGACACCCGATCATACCCTGTGCGTAAATATTCGGACGAAACACGAAACTCTGAACATTGCTGACAAAAACACCCAGACCGCTCCCCATCGGAGGTGTTCTCGGCTCACGCTCGTTCCAGCCCATGACATACCAGTAGAATCGCGTCGAGTTCGTTGCATGTGAGCTGATCTCGTCCCATTGTTCCCGAGTCGGAGTCCAGACATTCAAGCGCAGATCCGGTTCAACATAAATGCACTGGCTGAATCGCAGTCCATCCTTGAATATCCCCAATATGAAATGGTCGTTCTCGCAGCCCGGCGTCTTGTCCCCGTTCGGCACCCAACCGAACGTCGGTATCTGCGACCGCGATAGCCTGGCGTTATGAAACGGAACGGTCGCCAGTGGAGCCATGCGGTTCATGGCATAGAGATCCGAAAAATACGGTACAGTATTGGGATCGGCATTCATCAGCAGTGCGGTGATATATCCATAGAATTTGGTCGCATCATCCCATGGCCCCGTGTTCCATAACGACCAGATCGTCTGTAGCGGCAGTCCGATCCGATCGGCACAATGGACATTCGTATCCACAACGGTTTCCTGACCCTGATCCCACAGATCGTAGAGCATGCCGAGAACCGACAGTTCGCTTCCGTAGCCCTCGCTGGCCGCATAGGACTGACCGGCAATCTCCAGATCGAAAAACCATGGTGATCCTTCGATGTTCTCGAACCGGCTGTCTCCCATGCCGGGCATTGCGGGATTGTCCAGCCCGAGTTCTCTTCCGGCACGGTCCTCGCTTTGGGTCACGACCGCCATGAACGTCGCAATCCCCTCATCCCATGCCAGCCGGATTCCTTTGGCCTTTCCGAGTTCAGGAATGGCACTCGACCCGTCGTGCTCGCCGCCCGGTCCGTTATTGAACGCCTCTCGCGCGGAGTCACGCGTGAAGTAATGGAAATACTCGTGATAGATGATATCCCAGTCCAGCGCATCGTTCCGGGCGATCTGAATGCACGCAGCGGCCTGATCATAGCAGGACGGGGCAGGAAAATGCGTTTCGATGTAGTTCGGCGGAATCATGCGTCCGTCACCGATCAACAGGCAGTACCCTTCGAGCGAGGCCTGAAGGATGGCGTCCAACACCGAGAATGCCCGGGCGGCCGAGTCGTCATCCTGGCGGTTCATCACCGGCCGGCCTGTCAGAAGGTTCACGGTCGAAGTTCCCTGAGGGCAATCCGTCAGAAGGGTCGACACGAGCGTGTAGTCCGGATCGGCACCCGTGGGACAGACACCCGTGAACAATCCGAATGCGCACCGTGAATACACACAGACTCTGACATCCGGAATCACCCCGGGAGTCGTGCAGGAAACCGGTATTGAGTAGCTCCCGTCAGCGTTGGTGGATCCGAGCCCCAGAGACGCATACTCCGCGTCGGGATCTTCATCGATGATCTCGATTTTCGCAAATCGGATCGGATGCCCATACCCGTCGAAATCCTGATACATCGCCGTTCCCGTTATGGTGGCGCTCCAGGCGGCCGCACCGTCCGGCTCGTCGCAGTCAGAGGGATGGACTGCTGTCGTTTGGGCCTGAAATATCATGATCCTCCGGCGCTCTTCCAGGGTCCGGGCCTGACGCAGATCCATCAGGATGAACGGATCCATCGACGTGTCGAATCGCCCCTCTTCTGCGATGAAATTGAGATGCCGGATCGACTGCGCAGTGAGATTCGCGGGGGTTCGGATGCATGCGGCGATCGAGAACCTCCCCTGGCTCGTTATCCGGATCGGAGCGTGCAGGGTGATCACCTCACCTGCTTTCAGATCCGCTGACCAGGCGAGTTCGTCCTCGAGCCAGTCGGCTTCAGGAGGCATTTCAAATGAGATTGTCGTTCCCGGCGCGTCAAACTGGCATGTCACTCTGGCATTCAGGCATGTCGAGATCGAACCATTCCGCGATTCGGTCAGCGATACGGACATGTCGATATCGACCGCGTCACGGATGCCGGTCGCCGAGCAGGGAAAGCCCGCACAAACAGACAGTGACACCAGAGCAATCATCGCCGTCCAGAAACCAACGGGAGTCGTTTTCATAATGATCTCCTTTGACACCGTCATCGCACGCGCTGTGTGCCGACGAAGAGGTGCTGCGGGGAGATGGTCGCGGATGACGATGCAGTTGCATCGACCGGGTGTGATTGTGATTGTATTCGAGTCCGCTTATACCGTCAAATTCGATCGGTCTGCATCACGTGCATATTCACATTGCGTCGCACTTCGGAAACGTCTCACCGCGAAAGTCCGGCTCCCCTGCACCGCTCGAAGTAGGCCGGATCTCCGCCGGTAATGCCGTAGTCCATGGTGCAACGGGAACAAGGTTCGGGAGGATGACCGGAATGAATGGTTCGGCGGATGGATCGATACCGTTCACCGTTCCAGATCTGCCGGAAGGATGCATCGTTCAGATTACCCAGATCCGTGCCTCCGACGCAGCACTGTGTGACAACTCCGTTCACGAAAATCTGAGTTTCCCGCCATGGGAGGTAGCATTTCTGGAAGTATCGACCGGGACATGTCCCGAATTGTCGGGAGTGAGCGGAATCCGGCATGGTGCGCATTCCCGATGGAATCAGGAGTGATGCGGAAACCGAACGTGCCGTCTCTTCCCAACGGGTAATTCTGCTCGAAATGATCGCATTTTCACCCGCCAACCCCTCAGAGGCAAAGGGATCGGTTCGATCCAGCGTATCGAAATGACTGAATGAGAATCGCGTGCATCCGAAAGCGCTTCCCCATCGGATTAAATCATCAATTTCATCGACATTTCGTCGGAGAAGAACGCTATGGATCGACCATCGAAACGTCGATTTCGGATGTCGCTCACGAGCATCTCGAAGACACCGCATCGCATGCTCAATTTTTGCCCGTGTTACCCCTGGTCGGACATACCCGAGAGTGTCATCCGAACACCCATCGACCGACAGAACGATCAACGACTCACATGCCGCCAACCGATCCGCGATCTCCGGCGTCATGAGCATGCCATTGGTGGAGGTCCCGATCCTGATTCCCATGGAACGGCAAACCTCCGTGATCCGGGAAAAATGAGGTGAGCACAGGGCTTCCCCGAGGCCGATCAGTTCGACATGGTAGATATGAGGAAACACCTGGGTGATGACGCTGTCGAGCAGTTCCTCGGACATGTGTACCGAAGAGACATTCCCAACGGATCGATAGCATGTGCGGCATGTCAGATTGCAGACAGTGGTCAATTCAAGCAACAGTTGCACGGGATAAAACGGCATATACTCGGGATCGAAGATCCTGAGCGCTTTCATTATCGCTCTGCGTACTCTGAACGATCTCATCTCCGGCCCACCATCCGAATGCAGTATAATCGATGCACCCGGGTGTGCTCAACCACCCGACGATCCGCGGACCTGGTATCGTTTGTGAGCCGACAGGATCCGCTTCCGGAGCCGGATCGACTTCGGCGTGACCTCGACCAGTTCGTCATCCTTGATGAACGTGATCGCGCGCTCCAGTGTGATTGCCTGAACCGGCGCGCACACGATGTTGTCGTCTTTTCCCGCCGCGCGCATGTTCGTCAGCTTTTTTTCCTTCGTCGCATTGACGTCGATGTCGATTTCCTTGTTGTGCTCGCCGACGATCATCCCCTCATAGACCGTCGTTCCGGGTGTGATGAAGAGATGCCCCCTTGGTTCCAGATGAAACAGGGCGTAGGAAGTCGACGGTCCCGACCGGTCCGCCACGATCGATCCTGAAAACCGCGACGGGAAATCTCCCCGGAATTCTTCGTATCCCGCGAACAGCGAATTGAGAATCCCGGTGCCTTTCGTATCGGTCAGAAACTCGCCGCGATAGCCGATCAGCGATCGCGACGGGATGGAAAACTCAGCGCGCACCCGCCCGCTCCCATTGTTCACCAGATTCATCATCCGGCCCTTGCGTAAAGACAGTTTTTCAGTGACGATCCCCAGAAACTCTTCGTTGCAGTCCACAAACAGATGTTCAATGGGCTCGAGTCTCTTCCCATCCTTTTCCTTGTAAATGACCTGCGGCCGCCCGACACTCAACTCGAACCCCTCCCGCCGCATGGTCTCGATCAGAATCACCATCTGAAAATCACCGCGCCCCTTGACGATGAACGCATCATGATCCGGACTCTCCTCGACCCGGATCGACACGTTCTTCAGCGTTTCCCGATACAGACGCTCGCGCAGCTTCGTCGAATGCAGGATGTCGCCTTCCTGCCCGCTCAGCGGCGAGGTGTTGATCGTGAACTCGGTACTGATCGTCGGTTCGTCAACCGATATGCGCTCAAGTGCAACCGGACTTTCCTGCGTGCAGATCGTATCGCCGATCTTGACGTCTCTGATCCCCGAAATCACGATGATGTCGCCCGGTTCGGTCTGCTCGAGATCCTTCAGGCTCATGCCTTCATAGGCCTGAATTCTTGTGACTTTAAGGGGCAATTGCTCGTTCTGCTCGGTGATGCACACGAGCGATTCGTTCGCGCGGACCGACCCGTTGAAGACCCGGCCGATGGCGAGCCGGCCCAGGTAGTCCGAGTATCCCAGGTCTGACACGAGCATCTGGAAGGGCGCGGAGGGATCGTATTTCGGCCTGGGAATGTCGTTCAATATGGACTCGAACAGCACATGAAGATCGGTTTCCGTCCCGTCGAGTGTGCGCCGGACGAGTCCTTCGCGGCCAATGGCATAGAGCACGGGAAACTCGAGTTGATCATCATCGGCGCCGAGATCGATGAACAGGTCGTAGATTTCGTCCAGAACTTCGGCGGGACGGGCGTCCTTGCGATCGATCTTGTTGATGACGACGACGACTCCGAGACCTTTTTCGATGGCTTTTTTCAGCACGAAGCGGGTCTGGGGGAGCGGGCCTTCGGAAGCGTCCACGAGCAGGATCGCGCCATCCGCCATCGACAGCGCGCGTTCGACCTCACCACTGAAATCGGCGTGGCCGGGTGTGTCGATAATGTTGATCTTGACCGGCCCGAGGCGGATCGAGCAATTCTTCGCGGCGATGGTGATGCCGCGTTCGCGTTCGAGATCCATCGTGTCCATGAGCCGCTCTTCGAGTTTCAGGCCGGGCCGGAAAACGGCGCTCTGTTTGAGCATCGCATCGACGAGGGTTGTTTTCCCATGATCGACGTGCGCGATGATGGCGATGTTTCGGATGCTGTCGTTCGTTGCGGTCGGTTTCAACTGGATGTCCTCCGTTTCGGCAGTTCGAGCCGGCTGCAATATAATCCGAACGGAGCGAAATGCAAGAGGAATGACCGTTTGTGATTCACGGACCGAGGCATTATATTTCGAGTTCATGAGACAATCGGGATGAATCTGCTGAATGAACTCAGGGCCCTGATCGACGCGTTGGATTCCGAAGGAATCGAGTATGCGCTTTGCGGCGGCCTAGCCATGGTCGTGCATGCTTTCCCCAGATCGACCGTCGATATCGATCTCATCGTCCGGCGATCCGATTTCGACCGAATTCGCGCCATCGCCGTCGATCTCGGGTATACGATCGATGCCGGGAGCAAGAAACTTGCGGAGGGACGGATCGACATACATCGACTGACTCGGATCGACCCGGAAACCCAGATCGCTCTCCCTCTGGACTTCATGTTCGTGTCGGAAGCGATTCAGACTGTCTGGGATTCGCGTGTCCGATTATCCTGGAATTTCGGTCAAATCTCGACTGTATCAATCGACGGATTGATTGAACTCCAACGCATGCGGAGCAACGGACAGGACAGGGACGATATCGTCCTGCTGGAGCGATTGCGCAATGAAGGTTGACATGAGACCCGAAGCTGTCACGAAAAGGCTTCAACTGGTCAGTGAACTGTACGACCTGTGCATCGCGCTGGGCGCAGATCGGCTCCGGAAAAGGATGCAGCGAGACATTTTTCAGCCGAGCCGGCCGGTCGACAAGACAGCCCACGAACCACGTCTGAACTAAATTCTTTTCCGCCCCGTCGATTTCCGTTTGGATTTCGGCTCCGGTGTTTCCTTCTCTGTGATCCGGATCAGTTCGCCGATCCACTCCCGATCTTCGAACCCGTCCCGGATCAGAAAATGCGGTTTTGCGCCGGGGTAAGGGAAGTCCTCCTCGACCTGCCCGATGAAGGCACGGCCGGCTTCGGTCGGGCGCACGAGCAACCGGTTGTCGCAGATCAGCGCGACCACCTTGCCGTTGCAGTAGACGGCGTATTCCCCGAACATTTTCCGCGACCGGATCTCACCAGCCTCCTCCATCTGCTCCACGATGTAATCAACCAGATCCTTGTCGGATGCCATGGTAGTCCTCCCATGCAGATTCAGGTAACGCCCATGATCGCACAATCAAACAGCATGCTCATCACAAGCACCTCAACCACTCAGTAAAATCGCTCCGTCCCGCCCGTTCGACCAGTTCCCTGAGGTGCGCACGAGCGGCAAAATAGCGGATCACCGTGACATACCGCCGATAATCCTCGCGCTCTTGCGATTCGACAACCCGAACGATACCGTCACGGTCCAGAACAGGCGCGGCATCGATGAGTTGCTCCGCTGCGAGAAGCGCGAATCCTTCAAAGAACCAGATCGGCCCCATGGCGTCTTCATTCCCTTGAAGAATCCGGATATGCAGACGGTGCGCAAACTCATGGGTGATCAGTTTTTCATATGCATCCGGTTCGACGCCCTGCGGAAAGAGCATCGAATAGAGCGCAGGTGAAACACTGATGAGGGTGTCCTTTTCGAGCGCCGCGCAGTAGGTGGAAGGAATCGACATATCCTCCCCGATACCGCACAACATCCTCAGTTTTTCGTCGAATTGCCGTTTGTCACTGAAGACATGCCATGACTGAGCGAACGGCCGGGTCATGCAGTCTTGCCAGCCGTGCTCCCGCGCGAATCGCATGAGGCGGCGTTGCGCACGGAGGCACACGTCACGAAATGCGGAACGATCGCATTCCAGCCCCTCATCGAGTTGGATCGGGATGGTGAACACTCCGGGTTCCTGCTGCATACGATTACCCTCGCTCGACCACGCGCCCGTCCCGGATCGGCCAGATTTCATAGGAATCCCAATCCGGCCAGCCTCCGAAGCACTGCAGTTCGATCTGCATGAGACGGCAGTATTCTTCCGCATCGCCCATCGAAAGGAACGCGGCGACGGGGTCGAAACCGAAGAGGTCCCCTTTGGACAGGTGTGCGCGCACGAGCATGAATCCGTCCTGCGGAGGGTTATTGCACACGAGAGTATCCGCCTGACGTCGATCGGAGTCGGATATCGGCGTCATGGTTTTGGCGGTTCCCAGAGTTCGACGCGGTTGCCTTCGGGATCCATCACCCAGCCGAACGTGCCGAACTCGGATTCCTCAACTTTGTCGTCCACCTCACAGCCCTCCGTGCGGAGGAGTTCGAGCAGCGCACGGAGATTCTCGACGCGATAGTTGATCATGAACCGCGCCGTACCGGGTGAAAAGTAGTCGCTGGTGTCCTCGAAAATGCTCCAGACCGTCGATCCGGTACCGGAGGGATTCTCCGGAGAGGCCCATTGGAACACCGTTCCTCCCCAGGACTCCAGATCCAGCCCGAGATGCGTCTGGTACCATTCGCGTAGTTTTCGGGGATCTTTCGCTTTGAAAAATATCCCGCCGATACCGGTCACTCGTTTCATGCTTCACCTGATTCCTGATGGTTCCGTTGCGAGCACGTGCAGCGATGCGCGACACAGACAGCATACAGGATGATGAGGGTTGAATACCACCGATTCTCCGGCCGATTATCCGGGCATCCCACCCTCATCGGCTATGGTTTCGAAGTAATAAGCCACAAACTCGAACTCCGGCCCGGGATGATCAAAGTACTCCTCATGGTCCCGGCGAAACTCGTCCGGACTTTGGTTCGCTTCACCCCTCCAGAGTGCTTCGGGAATCGAATCCCATCGGCACACCTGCATCCCCGTGATACGAATCGATGCTCGTCGCGTCAGGGATCGATCGAATACATCGTAGATGGCACCGATCACCAGGGGATCGTTGTAGTCGTCCTCGCGGACTGCCACATCTTCCAATCGCGCCACACTCGCAGTTTTCTCGCCCCGGATGATCTGCTCGACCAGATGATCGCCGACGAACTGAATCCGAAGTCTCTTCACCCCGGTCTGCCGTTTGCATGAATGCTCTTGAATCGACATTGCAACTTCCTTATTTCAAACCGTTCCCATGTGTTGATTGAATACGGCGATCGTCAGTTCCTCGAGAAACACAATGTGCTCATACATAATAAGCCGGTTGCAGGTCGGGTTAATGTCCAATCTGCGCCGCACAACAGGCTTCTCTCAGGAGGTCTCGGTCAACTCGATCTCGAAAAACCGGAACATCGCCAGCAGAAAGATCTCAGGGGCATCCAGAAACGCCACGTGATCCGCGAACGGTATATTGAGAAACCGAACCTTGTCGTTCATCTCTTTGAACCGGACCAGACTCGCGGGATTGGTCAGATTATCGTCGTCACCCCGCACAACGAGCATCTCGGCATCGATATCCCGAACCCGCTCCCCGGGATGCCCATCGGCCGAAAGATCGGTCCACATCGCCAGCACCCGTTCGGCGAACCGGTCGAAATCCGGAGCTGGATTGAGTCGCATATACGCCCGATAGCTGTCCGGAAACATCTCCTTCCAGGCGTCACCGGTCATCCCCGTGACCATCTCCCAGCACGGCTCGGATTCACTCATCTCCCAACTCGCCCCGATCGTGACGACCTTGAGCAACCTCGGATCGCGCCGCACCGCATACCGATACGCGGTGATCCCGCCGTCACTGAATCCCAGAAGATGGAACTGCTTCAGATCGAGATGATCGATGATCCGAGAGAGATCGTCCGTCAGAATCCGATATGAGAGGGGTTGCCGACCCTGCTCGGATCGGCCATGACCCCGACTGTCGATTCCGATGAGCCGGAAGTGGCAGGCGAGCGGCGGGATGATCGGATTGAAGTCCTCGATCGTTCCGAAACCGCCGTGCATCAGGATCAGAACCGGTTTCGACGGATCGCCTTTTTCCTCGATATATATTTCAGCATTTTCGATAGTGACGATGCGTCCCGAGAGATGGTTGAAATGATAGGGATGTTTCATGATGTGTCTCTCCTCAATCAGTGTGGCGTTGTTTCATTTTCTCAATAATGGCTAAGTATTTTCGCTCGTCGTCAATCGCCACGAATGTAAACGGCTCGATCGCCAGCGTCAACAGCATGCAAAGAAGAACCAGGATCGGCAGGCAGAGGATTGATAATGCTGTGTTGGACTCCGGGATAGTATTCGACGTGATACAGTCCATGACAAGAACCGGGTTCGAAAGAATTGGTGCATTCCAAATGAGGTAGCCTGTCAATCCCACAAGGACGCTCATGAGAACATTGCCGACCACAGGCCATGCTCGCACAAATGTCACCCGCCTGGTCAGGAATCGCTGGTCTTTCTCAATCGGTTTCATCGCACCCTCCCTTCCCTCATCAGAAGGAACTCGTCCCGGGATTCTGATCAGGCAGAGTTCTCAGAAACCTCTTTCCATCGGGTCAGGGCGGCTGCCGAATACAAAGACAGAAACGGAATCGCCTGAATGAAAAATCGGGGATTAAAACCGACAACGAGCAGGCTCCCCAGATAGTATAAAAGGTATATGGAAACGACTGCGCGTCCGAACGATCTGAATCCCGAAACAGCAAGTCCTGACAGGCCAAGAAAGAAAACTGCCCACGAGGAGAATGTCGTGAACCTGGTCAGCCATTTTACCCAGGAATCACCTGAGAGATGATCACCCCAACGGCCCGCCTCGACACTTCTATCAAGAAATGAGTCGTTCAATTGTTGCGAAAAGAACTGATTGAATTGTCTGACCACAATTGTATCGACAGACTGCCGACGCAGATACTCCTTCACTCGTTCTTTCGCGAGAGATTCACGTCTCGTCGAATCAGTCGATGCCTGAAAATAGCGTTCATAGAAATTGCCATTGGCTTCTTCGCTCGGAATGATCCCGCATTCAATGTTGATCCAGGTGTTTGATGCCAGCGAAAACGAGTCATAACGCACCCGATTCGTAATCATCTGAGGCAGGACGATCAGCAGCGAACTTCCGTAAAACACAGCAAGCAGTTTAAACAGCCTCAGAATATGGTTTCGCCGGAACCGCTCCATCGGGGAACCTTGCATCCGGATGATCCACAGAGGGATCAGACAGATCAGAAAGAAACCGACGACTCCCTTTGTCAGAGCACAAAAGCCGAATATGAAACCGGAGACAGCCAGGCAGGTCATTTTGGCACGCGCATCGAAGAGGAGCAGGCAGAGGACAGCCGTCGACAATAGCAGCAGATGCAGTGTTTCCGGCCATAAAGCGTTTATGTAGTAGACAAGATTCGGATTCAGCCAGACGATTCCTGCGGCGGTGAGCGAGGCAGGTTTCCCGCACTTCAGAAGCAGTCCAATCCAGAAAATGTTCACTCCAACGACTACATACATGATCAAATTCATGACAGCAATCTTCATCACAAACCGACCGATGGCTGGATTCTGTGCAGGATGAGGAACAATGATGTTGTTCTGCTCGGCTTGTACCAACATTACTTTCGTCGATATCAGTCGTGCGGGATGATCAGGAGTCGATTCATCGCGATGGTACGCTCGAATCAGATCCGGATCGGAAGCAAACAGTGCGTAAAGGCTGGAAGGAAACGGAGGCCACCAACTATATGGCATATTGCCGGGGATCAGTTGGAGCGCTTTTTGTGAAAAAGACAGATTCTGATGCGCTGAGGCAATATAGTCCAGTTCGTCGCCGGATAACTTCTGAAAAGGCAGCACTGTCAGAATGAGCCAATTCACAATGGATACAGCAATGATCAAGTAAATCATACTCTGATACTGCTTGAGAAAACTCATTTACTGTTCCTGTCCTGGCTCATGCAGCCCTACACACAGCAACCGACAGACATGCGGTCGGCCGAGACATGACATCATCATCTTCGGAGAAAAAAGTCCAGTTATTGCATTGCAGTCTTAAACGAAACTCAGGACAGATGACCGGCATCGGAAATGCAATGGAAAACCTATCCGATATCCGCAATCCAGATCCTTCTTCCGAACTTGAAGAACTCCCAGGATATCCGT
>CAYYMM010000089.1:0-19254 GCA_964472395.1 uncultured bacterium
GAATCCGGCAACGAGCAGCAAACTCATTATCCCCTGAATCCATCTTGAAATGCGCGCTTTACCCAGATGACTCAGAGGGGCGGCCACAAGGATGAAAACGATCGGTAACAACAGAGCGCCATGACGGACATATCCGAAGAAGGCCATTCCGACCAGCAGGCGATGCAGGATAACGATCGCAAGGACGATTGCAAAGTAACCATCCCGTCGGGAAACGACAAGCATCCCGGTGGCGGCCAGGATCAGAATGATCCAACGGAACCACAGAGAATCCGGTTCGAACATATCCACCGCTCGGCGAATCCCGGTCAGACCGGTCGGAAAGGATGCGGCTGTGAATCCGAGTTCACAGGCACCCGACATGATGGCCAGTTTCCGGATGATTCGTCTGAATGCGCCGACCGGATCCGATGTCATGTTCTCGACCCCAATCCGATACCCCCGGATCAGCCAGTTGCGATGAATGGAGTTACGGAGATCGATGTTCCAGTCCTCACCAATCTCGGGAAGAGCAGCTCTCGAAAAGCCTCCAGATCCATCACCGGTATTGGCCAGAGCAAAATTCAACGGGCCGTAGAGCGTGACGGGAACCACTAGCGGAAACTCCGGCAAATCGCGTCCGGCCTGGATATCGGCAACATTGACCGCCCTCATGACCCGGTAGTTTCGGATCACCCATGGGGACATCACGGTTGTCCATACCACGAGATACAGCATCCATGGCTTCTTCATAAAATTCAGGAATCGACCATACAGGCTGTCTCCCAACGGACTGCATACTTTTGACCGGAATGCGATCAGAATGGCATAAACAGGAATCAGGATGAGATGTTCGCCGCGCGCCAGACAGGAAAACGCCGAGACAATTCCGAAGGGAATCACTTGAGCAGCTGTCATCGCGGTAGGACCAAGCAGGAGTCTGATCGATATGATGGACAGCAGCAGGTAGACCCCATCCGTACCGGGAACGGACATGAGAACCGCAAGTGCGAAGGACAGGGAAACCATACCGGACGCAGCCATAGCTGCCGTTCCGTTCAGTCTGCGTCTGGCGATATCCCATACCAGGACAGCGACAGCCGTGGTCATGATCATTCCGAAGATGAGTTTGGCCGTTACGACCGGCACACCCAGGCTCAAAACACCCGCGGTCAGCCATGCTGCCAAAGGAGGATGGAAGGGGATTCCCGAATCGAACGGACGCCCTGCCAGTATCGATCGTGCATACTGCAGGTACAGTTCCGAATCACCATACAGATAGATCGAGAAAGGCAGTTTTTTATCGAGATTGCTGTTGATGAGGCACCAGACAGAAGCAATTGAAGAGGTGACGAGAGCCGGAAGCGCTGGGTTCCAGATCGACTTTCGGAGACGAAGGCGAGATCTCATGCCGTCCTGACGGGATTTTTCCAGAACATCACGATGCGGTTGGTATTCGTGCCGGTGCGGTTGTTTGAAACACCCCAGATATTGGAGGTCTTTGAGAAAAGCTGGGTGTTGATTAGGATTCCCGCACACTGAAAACCTGCGCCGACACCTTGCGGCATGGCGGTTTCCTCCAGCCGGATCGTGCCGTTCCGCACTTCCCCCACTTCGAAAATCACCCATCCTCCAGGCGCGGTCACCCGGTATAATTCGTCCATGACCTCGCGCATGACCTGTCCCCACGCTGCGAGTTTACTGACGTTGCAGATCTTGCTGAACTCCTCTCCCAGATCGATTTGATTGAACCAGCACCTCAACCAGTTGTCGCGCTTGTATTGCACGATTTCCAAAAAAGGAGGAGATGTCACCGTGAGATGGATGGATTCATCCGGAATCTGCGGCGTATCGCGGGAATCCTGTGAGAGCAGTCGTGCGCTCGCTGCGGCGGCTCTGAGATTTTTCATCTGGTCGGCAGTCAACGAAGACAGGAGATTTCTGGACTTCTGGACAATTGCTTTCCGTATGTCGCGATACGGGGGTTTGAGGCCGGTTTTCTGATTGATCAGGATCTGACGGTCGGGCGTGACCGCCTGATTGGGAGGGAGAGAGTAGACCGAGAAAAACCCGCGGGAATGACCGGTCAGGCGGTTGGTTGCGACAAGGCGAATCCAGTCGTCAACGGCATCATTCAGGGCATCTGTGCGGCGGAGTTCGAGATATCGTCTGAGGCACAATATCTCCTTCAGTGTTTCAGGATGAAAAAACATGCTCAGGTCACGGTCCGGTTCAGGAGGATCTTCAAAGGTGAGGTGGTTGAGTCGGTCAGCGATTTCCGCGAGATCCGGAGGGTTGAGACGCGGTTGAATAAGAATTCGCGAGAGCGGGTTCAGATCGTTAGCCGTAACGAATCGCCCGCGGAGAGCTGCCTCGATGATCGTCGTCCCTCGGCCCGCAAACGGATCGTATACATGATCGCCGGACTCGGTAAGCCGCTCGATGAAAAAAGCCGGTAACTGCGGTTTGAAACATGCCCGGTACGAAACTTCATGAAGGCTGCTCGCCTGCCGCTGCCGGGATGTCCAGAATTCTCCTTCGAACACGGGGATCGGATGACCTCCGATAATCTCGTGTCGGATGGCAACGCGGGGAATCTCAAGATCGTCAAACGACACGAGATTGGTCGATTCCGAGTCTCGAGAAAACTGGAAATTCTTCAGGCTGATCTGGAACTGGGCAGGGTCCAATGCGGGCTCCTCTCGTGTCGGGAAAAAGTATAGCACGTGGCGCCATAATGTCACCTCGCGCAGTGACTCGGGTCTTATGGTATAATCCTGTTATTGATCCGGACGATACGGGCGAATCACAGGAGGGCGACATGGCGATATACATGTATGAGTTGAAACTGGTCAAAGGCAACGATGCAGCACTGGATCCGGGGGAGGAGGCACTCGTCGGAGAACATTTCAGTTATCTGAAAAATCTCGTTCGCGAAGGCCGTGTTCTTTTAGCGGGACGCTGCACGGATGCTCCATGCGGGTACGTCATCTACCGAGCCGTTTCGGACCAGCAGGCCACGGACATGATGAATGGCGATCCCGCGGTCGCCGGAAAGGTCATGACCGCGGTGTGTCACCCCTTCCGGATCGCGCTCATCGGAGATCCCGACGAATTCCTTTCACACAGTTGACACCACGCGTTCGAGACGATATTTTTCAGTTCTGTTTTCGTCAGCGAATATGAAAGGAACTGAAAATGACCAAATCTGAATTTATTGCCGAGCTGGCCAATTCTCTGGATTACTTGAGTTATCGTGAAGCCGCGATTGTCGTCGATACCTTCTTTAATTCAATCCACGATGCGCTCGTCGCAGGCGATAAAGTTGAACTCCGAGGATTCGGATCGTTCAAAACGAAGGTTCGCCAGCCGAGAACCGGACGGAACCCGAAAACCGGTGAATCCGTGAATGTATCCTCGAAACGTGTTCCATACTTCAAACCCGGCAAGGAACTCAAACACCTCGCAGAGTAAACCTTCGACGCGGGAAGGATGCGACGCGAATCTCTTTATTGTCCCACTACCGGGGCAAACGACACAAACACACCCAGATTACGGTAGTCGTTCGATACCCCCAGATCAACCGGTCGCCCGCCGGATGTACATCCGACCCTGATCCGATAATAAGTGTCTCCACCCCGACGAAAGACTCGTCTGGGTTCAACCGTGCCTGAAAACGCGTCGTGCACTTCAATCGATCCGACAGGAAAACGCACGCCACTCACAAGGATCGAAATGTCATTGGGAACGAGCGAATGCCCGCGTAGATGGACGGCCGGGTTGCGATCGGGCTGAGCGACAATGAACTCAGCCGTTCTTCCGGTCTTTATCCAGAAACCGCCTGATTCATAAGTGAAATGATTGTTGTCCAGGTAACAGAAATACGAAAAGGGCTCAGGCGGTTGCGCCATGCTGAAACGATTTAATGGTAATCCGATGAATTGCCACAACAGCCCCAAGAGGATGACCGGCGTGACCGGGAGGAATCGGATGTGCGGTGAAATCCGGAAAGTTTCCCGGTTGTTCAGCAGTACCACGATAATCAGAACGGTCAGGATACCCCAGCCAATGTTGGGGATCCATTGACGCTCGCTTCCCATGATGAGGGGGAACCAGTGTTTGCAGTTCACCAGGTACGGCAGGCTGAATGCCCGCAGTAGTTTAGCCTGTCCTCCGCTCACATGCGGATTCATTGTATGATAGATCCAATCCGGATGATACAGGACCAGCAGCGCGACGACCCACCCATACACAAGCGCCGTTCGACTGAACAACCACGAGAACCCGCCTCGGATCATCTGAAATCCTGAGGCTGCGAAAAGGCCGATGAACGGCATGACGGCGATGATCTGACGATTCGGCGGACAGAAACCGCCCCAGTTGTTGTGCCAGGCATAGATAGCGAGATGCGCGCTGGTGGGGATAAGAACGATAAGAGATCGAAGCGTTTCGCGCCTGAGTTGCTGAATCAGACCCGGCACAGCCAGAAGGATGATTGGCACCAGAAACAGCAGCCCGATCCGCTGCTCCAGGACGATACCCATCGAAAACAGCATCGCATCACGCATGCGATCGATTCCTGTGTAGATCTTTCCTTCGGTCGGATCAGGAGGCGTGTTACCTGTTCCGGGAATGACACCCGTATAAATCACCGACGGATTAAAATTCCGGTAATGATCGAATAGAAACCCCGCGTAGCACGCACCGGAAATCAGTATCGGAGCTAAAATGACCACCGCGACTCGAAATCGATTCGGACGCCTGAACCACGTCAACATGCAGGAAACCGCCAACCCGGCGGCGATTGAGAAATACTTGATTCCGAGCCACGGGATAAATGCAATCAGCACGCCGACTCCCAACGCAGTCCGGAACGGCCGAATCGAAGATGCCTGAGTCAGAAGTCTCATGACGAGAACGGCGATCAGCCCTGTCAGTGTTTCGGGATAAATTTCAATCGAAAAGAACAGCAGCGGTCCTGAGAGAAAAACCCCGTAACAGGTCCAGTTCGAGACACTTGCGGATCCGGTCCATGAACGCATCAGTGCGTGTGTGTGATACCCGAGCATAGCGAAGATGAATCCCATCGCAAGGCGCATCATGAACACGAGACATGCGTCTGATTCGCATCGATATGCGATCGCATATATCGGAGCGAGCAGGAACGGAAGGCCGATCGAATGATGCGGATAGTTCCCTCCATCATATCCGAGATGCGAGAACATCTGGTACTTTCCCGGAAAAAATCTTGCATATGCCTTCGCATGGTAATCGTCGTCCATTCGGACATCCTGATCTTCGGCGATGCTATGCGCAATCATCAGGTATGATGGTTCATCGCCGGTCGGCAGCGCTCGGGGCGTGAAAAGTCCTCCTGCCCATGCCGCCGATATCGCGAGTATGATGATGCTCAGAATCAAACCATATCGATTTTCAAGTTTATGCCATGCCTCTAGGATCGGATCCTCGAATCGCATAAAGAGACCTATCAGCAGCAGCGCACCAGCCGAATACCTGAGAAACAGGGTTGGATCGACGAGCATATAACGTTTTTCGAGTAACCGGACGGACAACAGGATGAGGGGCGCGCATGCGGTTGCGATTGAGATGAACGAGGCATGAAAATCCAGGGAGGTTTGCATGCGAGAAAAGATGCGTGCCAGAATCAGGACGACGACCGTGAGCGCCGGGAATACGACCATGAACAGTGCCGCAATTTCCGGCCACTCAGGGTTGTGCAGTGTATCGGCGGTCGCTGAAACTGCCAGATCGGAAGCGATCGATGCAGCGACCAGTATGAGCCAAGTTAAGCCCGCTGCATATGATTTTCGTCCGTCCCTCCGTCGCATTCTCCTCTTGTATCCCCCGATCCGTATCGGATTGATCTCCAGAGCGCCCGTACTGTATCAGAATCTTGACACCAAATGCATCTCATATTACTTTGGATCATGTGTCTTCGTTGCAAAGGAAAGCCGATTCATGATTTGTCCTCGTTGCGGATTTCCGGATACCAGCGAACCGTGTTCGCTCTGCGGTCAGGCCGATTTCGTCGGTCTTGAAATAGGCCGCTATGACGGTCGAAGCGGCATGCGTTTCGAGGTAACGGTTGTGTTTGATGAACCGCCCGCAGACCTGATCCTATGGAGTTCGGTCCGGACTGAACTTCCTCACCGCATACTCGAACGCAGGACACCCCTGCATTATGTTTTCTTCAAGGACGGATCATACGACCGCATGTTCGATCTGATTCATCAGGTCAGGCATTCCAAGGGGTGGGAGATTCTCGTCAATGGACGTCCGCGCCCATTCATCGAGGAACTCTGGCTTCCTTTACTGCAACTCCTGGCACTGTCAAAGGTGTGATATGCCGAAGTACAGTTTCGATCTCGAGGAGTTTGAAAAGGATCTGAGGGATTTTGAAAATCGCCTGAAGGTGTTGCGTGCGGAATACAATCAATATCTCAACGGCACGCTCAAGAATCTCCCGATCTTCAACGAGTCTCAAATCCGGCGTCTGATCAAAAAATACGCCGCTCTCAGAGATCTCAAAGGCTGGCGCCGCTTCCAATACTATAATCTCGTCGCTAAATTCAACACCATGATGGAGTTTTACGGTCGACAGGTCCGGGATCGAAAGGAAGGCAACCGTGCACTGAGCAGTGGGCAGCATCCGTCCTCCCGAA
This sequence comes from uncultured bacterium, assembly GCA_964472395.1. Classification (GTDB taxonomy): domain Bacteria; phylum CSSED10-310; class CSSED10-310; order CSSED10-310; family CALFER01; genus CALFER01. Next base: position 6,663 of record CAYYMM010000089.1, read on the forward strand.
CGGAACTCGTGTCGCGTGAAAAACTGGAAGAAGCCCGTCGCAAGCTCAATCCCGTCCGCTCCCGATCCCACATCGTCTCCAATACCGCCAATCAGGAAACGACGCTTCAGGAACTGTTCAAGGAGTGGCAGGATCAGCAGAAGCAACACGCGGACTCAGGCACACCGCAACTGGATTACAACCGGTTTCGCAGTATGATCGATCAGAAAACCCGTCAATTGCAGGAGGCGAAGGGATGCAAGGCCGTCCGTTACAAGATTGTAGCGGAACAAGGCAAGATCAAGATCAAAGCGAAAGCCATCGAGTGATGATCTGCTTCCCCCGATGAAACTACTGACCCGCATTCTGGTAGTTTTTTCCGTCCTGCTTTTATCCAGGTTCATGATTTTTCCCGGCGCGATGGATCTGACCGTCGATCTTTTATGGGCAGCTGCCTGTTGTGTCGCATGGGTATCGACCCCCCGAGTAGTCCTCACGAATGTTTTTCTTGCTGAATTGATCGTCTGCCTGCTCATCGGTCCGCGTGCCGATCGGGATGTCTATGGCGCACAGGCGTGGATTATCGAACTTGTCGCATTGACCGGCATGCTTGTCTCCGTTGCCGTCATCCTCCACCTCAAACGAAAACCTCCGATCCGTCTCGGGATTGGCCTGATGTTGCTCGCTATCTTGATCGCTGTCTCAGCATTTGCATATCGTTGCGGAGACAACCGACCGTTTCTCGGCATCTATCTGGCCGGGACCTGCATTATTTTGTTATTGACCGCCACGCATGCCAGACGTTCGCCCATCGTATGGCCGATACTGGCAGGCTGGAGCGCGGGATACTTTCCGTTCAGCATCATGGTGTGGATCGCCGATCTCGATCACAATGCAACCGGATCGCTCTGCCTCTACGCACAGCGATACTTCCTGATTCCAGTATCGATTCATCTATTGGGCATATTGGTCGGCGTCGCTATCATCCGGCATCTGCAGCGATTTCAGGCAGAAGGGACGATTCAGGATCAGTAGTTCATCCGGAATCCCGCACGCAGATCCTTGTCTTCCGTCTTGATAACCGCGATTTCCATTCCCGTGAGTTCACGTAACTTCGAGATCACGGTGACATCCGAGGGATTCACCATCGCAACGGTCAGGACATTATCGTTGATGTTCAACGCCATCACACCCCACTCCTCCGCGAACTTCTGGGGGATCGTGATGACTGCACCTTTGTCGGCATTGTAGCGTCGAAGCGAGATCTGAGGGAACACCACCGGTTGAGGGGGAAGTTGCCCTGAAACCGGGGGGATCGTAACGGGAGGGGCGGGAGGTGTTGAGACCGGCGCAGGGGCCGGTAGCGGTTCCGAGGGGGTCCGCGCAACGCGAGGCGCTCCGAGCATGAGCCTGCGAAGCGAGAGGTGATCGCAACCAAGCCCCGCCTGAGCGAGCGATGGCTGGATGAGCGAGAGGCCCACGGCGAAATCAACGACTCCGACGACGGATTTACCGTATGACAGCGCTTCGTGAATGGCGGTCATCAGAATGGAGCGGACTTCCTGCGAGAACACGATACCGTCCGAGATCGGTGTTTCTGCGGGGGCGAGTTTCGGTGTGGTGAGATCCTTGACGGTTGTGAGATCGATCAGAGAGGGGTCGAGTGGGGAGACATCGATCACGCCGCGGCTGGCCAGGAAGGCGAGCGACAGCAGCAGATGATACACGTTGACTTCATCATTCTGATACGACTTCGCAATCGTTATACTCTGCTCGAACACCTTCGACAGATGATCGTCGATATGATGGGACAAATCGAAAACACCGGCATCGATCGGGGCCACATGAAACGACGTTTCCAGCGAACCTCCGACGTCACCATTCATCCGGATCTTCTCATTGAGCATCTTCGAGTTGATTCCCCAACTCCGGAGCAGCTTTTCACTTACCGCCGAACCCGATTCGAAAATCCCCTGAAGAATCACTGCGGAACTGATCCAGTTGTGTCCGAGTTCCTGAACGATCGCGAAGACACGTTCGATCGCCTTCTTGAAATTGGCACTGAATCCGGTGATTTTCGAGCTTCCACCCGATGGTGATCCGATGACCGACTGGAAACTGGCATCGATCAGATACCATGGTGTGTTGGTTTCGATGAGAATCTTCCAGGAACAGGAATTCGGATGATCAAACATGGCTCGCAGGATATGTTCATTTTCAATTTCCTGCTTGTTGGATGATTCCGCGAGTGATCGAGCCGCGGCAACGAGTTGCTTGGCGGTCTCGGTGAACCTGTCTAACACCGGATTTGTTCTCCTCTCATGGTCTCTCCCACAACAAATCGCCTCAATTATACATTAGAAGTACGGGTTACTCAACATGCGATTCGCCAAAACTTCCTCTCTCCGGCTCGCTTGACAATCCGCGTCATCCGTCCGTATCCTTCGCGTCCAGGTTCCGCTTACCCTATAAGGAGTTTTCGATGACATCCCTGAATCCCATAGACACCCCCAACGGCGCACCGGATGCCGACGATTCCGAATCGTTCGAAGCGCTTTTCGAGCAGTTTTCCGAAGTCCCTGACGAGCAGATCCGTCCCGGCGATCGGATTACTGGTCGGATCATCCAATTCGGCGATGAGGACGCGTTCGTGGCCTTCGGCGGACGCCATGAAGGCTATCTGCCGATCGCCGAACTGCTGGACGCCAAAGGCCATCTGACGGTCGATGTCGGAGATGAAATCCAGGTCTGGATCTCCAGAATCTCGTCGGAAGGCATCCAACTCAGTCGGGGTCTGAAACTGAAATCGAATGATGCGAAGCAGGCGTTACGGGAAGCTTTCGAGAGTCGTGTGCCGGTCGAAGGCACGGTGAAAGCGGTGAACAAGGGAGGCTTTGATGTCGAAATCGGTGGCATCCAGGCGTTCTGCCCCCGGGGCCGGATCGATACGCAATTCACGGAAGAGGCCGACGGGTACATCGGACTCAAAGGCCGGTTTTTAATCATCGATTACGGAGAATCAGGTCGCCGGATCGTTGTCTCACGTCGCGATCTTCTCGAACAGGAAGCCCGGGAGAAAGCAGAAGAACTTAAAAAACACCTCCGCCCCGGCATCGATCTCGACGGTACCGTCACCCGCCTTGCCCGGTTCGGTGCTTTCGTCGATATCGGGGGTATCGAGGGACTCGTCCCGCTCCGTGAAATGTCCCACGCCCACATCGAATCCCCGTCCGATCTTGTTGCACCTGGCCAGACCGTCCGGGTACGGGTTCTGAGTGTCGATCTGGACGATCGCGGACGGGATCGCATTGCACTGTCCATGAAATCGCTGACAGCCGCTCCCTGGGAATCGGCACTACCATTTTCGGAGGGACAGGAACTGCAGGGGAAAGTGCTTCGCATCGAAGCTTTTGGGGCATTTGTCGAACTTGCACCCGGTCTCGAAGGTCTCCTGCATATCAGTGAAATATCGAACGAACGCATTTCTCATCCTTCCCGGGTTCTCAGTTTGAAACAACTCGTCCAGGTCCGTATTGTGGAGATCGACCGGGCGCGACGGCGGATTGCCCTGAGTATGAAGACGCCGGTGAAGGAGTCGGAGCCCGTTCAGGAGAAGATCGATGTGCCGGGAATCGAGACAGAAGGCGGCTCGGGCCGTTTCGGACTGCTCGGAAAACTGCTCAGGAACGTCAAACTCGACGAATCCGGGAAATAAGGAGTCCGAGCGTGTCATGAACAGGTCCGAAGCCGGCCTGGCCATTTTCTTTCTTTCAGTCGCGATCTTCATGCTGACCAGCGGAGGACATCTCTATGTGCGCGACGAAGGTGCGATGCTGTTCATGTCACGATCGCTTATCGATCACGGATGGTTTGATGTTCCGTACAATCCAAATACAGGAGGAGGCAAGATCGGTCCGGACGGACGGTATTACATGCCGTTCGGCGTGCTCCAGCCGCTACTCGCAATCCCCTTAGTATACCTCGGCAGACTCATGATTCCCTGGGCCGATGCGCAGTACATCGACAATATGACTGCGCCGTGGTTCTCGGCATTCGTTACTGCCTGGTTGTGCGTGATCTTTCACCGCTTTCTCCTGAAACTCGGAGTGGCCGGACGACCGGCCTTTTTTACCGCGCTCAGTATCGGGTTCTCAACCCCCTTCTGGGTCTACGCCCAAACTTTTTTCGCCGAACCCCTCACCGCACTGAGCATACTGGCATCGGCCGAAGCCATATTCCGGTACGGTGAAACGCGATCGATCCGCTTCATTCTGAAGGCCGGAATCTGGATGATGATCGTACTGATCGTTCGCCCGATCGCCGGTACTGCGCTGCCTCCGCTTTTCCTGTATCTTCTACTTGTCGAGAAACGATCGGCTAAACATCACAACACACCGCAGAATCTGCGCCCGATCGTGGTGTTCTCAGCCTTGTGTTGCGCCGCCGTTGCGCTGTTGCTGGGATACAACAAGATTCGATTCGGGGGATGGATTGAAACGGGGTATGAGTATCTCCCGGACGGCCGGCTTCGCAGTTTCACGCTGGATCCGCTGCATGGCCTGAGTATCCTGTTCTTCAGTCCCGGCAAGAGCATTTTCATTTTTGCACCGATGGCGTTGGCCGCCGTTGCCGGGATGCTGATCCTGGCGCGGTCGAACCGGACACGCGCGGAATCGGTACTGACCGCCCTGACCCCTGCGATGTTCATCGCCATTCTGTGCCGCTGGGCGGAAGTCGAAGGCGGTGTCTGCTGGGGCCCCCGTCTGTTTCTGCCCGCGCTCCCAGTCATGCTGCTCGCGATCGCACCGCTGCTGACCATGCAAAAGCGAGCCATCACGATCGTCCTGATCGGCCTCGGAATCACCGGTTTCGCCATCCAGGCGCTCGGAGTCGCCATCAATTTTTCGACATACATCGCGTCGCACATTTCGGAGTATTTCAACTCGGAGACCGGTTACTACCGGTTCGGATTCAATCCCTTCCCGGGCCATATCTCCGAACTGAAAAAACTCATCCTGTCACCCGGCCTGATGAGTCAACTGCCTCATGAGATTGCGGCGGCGTACCGCTCCATGACCCAGGTCAATTACGCCGAGGGCTGGAACGTCTGGTGGCTTCTTTCCTACCAGAACCGGCTGAATCCATCATTCATCGTGACTCTCGCATGCATTCAGCTCGCCATGCTGTTCACCGGTATCATCCTGACCCTCCGCACGCTGACCCGAAAGCCGGAAGCCGGGAATGGCCCTTGATCTGTCCCGAACCGCCGCAGCGCTGATCTGGGGACTGGCCGGATCCATCGCATTCTTTGTCGTGTTCGACCGGATCATTCTGCAGATGGATCAGTGCCGTTCCAAGACCGTACTGACCTATTCATTCCTTGCATGCATTACGATCCTGCCGGCCCTGGCAGGTTACTGGACCGGATTTTCACCATGGCTTTCCATCCCCCTCATCGCACTGAACGTGTTTCTGATGGGCGAAGTCATCCGGCATCTTCTCCGAAGAAAGCATTTCGGTTCGAAGAGCCGCACACGACCATTGCGTCGGCCGACCGGTCACCTGTTCGACACAACGCATACGGTGGTTCTCAGGGAGTATGATCTCTCCTCGGATCGTCTCCCGCCACTCAGGATCGTCCAGATGACGGATTTTCATCTCGACGATCGTTTCGATCCGGACTATTTCCGGAGCTGTGTGGATGCGGTGCGCGATATCGACCCGGATCTGCTCCTTCTGACCGGCGATTTCGTCAACGAATCGCGGCACACGGAACTGATCCGGCAGAATTTCGGGGAACTCCCGGGACGCTTCGGCGTCTTCGCATCGCTCGGGAATCACGATTACTGGGCGGGCGCTGATCTCGTCAGAACCGCGTTGCGCGAATGCGGGATCCGGGTGCTGAGCGGGACCTGTGAACACATTGAAACCGACACCGGAGCAGCGGTGATGGTCTGTGGACACGAAGCACCATGGGGTGGATTTCTCCCCGTTGAATCGCTCAAGGTCGACCCCGACATTCCTCGGATCGTAATGTGTCATACACCGGATGGCATCTTCGATCTGTCGCAACACCCCGTCGATCTCGTGTTCTCCGGGCATCTCCACGGCGGGCAATGGCGTTTCCCGCTTATCGGGTCCCTCGTGGCCCCCTCAACCCATGGCCGCCTGCTCGATCTGGGCCATTTCCGCTATAACCGTACCGATCTGATCGTCAGTGCCGGGCTCGGTGTCATCTGGATACCGATCCGCTTGAACTGCCCCCCCGAGATCACCGTCGTCCATGTCAATCAACCGGTGGCGCAAGAGCCTGCCAGGGAAACGTTGTCATGCGCAATGTGTGTCGAATCCTGATTCTGGGGTGTCTGGTCACCGCATGCCGAACACCGGTCGCATTCGAAGACACTGCGATCGATTCGCCGATTGTCGTGTCACATGCCTCGTTCACCACGTATCGATTCGAGCCGGCGGACAGGTCAGGAAATGCGGATGAGGGGGGAGTCGCATTCTTCATTGAACTGTCCGCGCGCGAGAGCGGGAAACCGGTCGAGCTCGCCGGGATCGAGTTCGAGGACAGAACTGAGCGAATCGCAGTGTTCGAGGACGGATCGCGTATCGCCGCCCGCCTGTGGCATGGCTCGGGAGAGCTCTACTACGATTGCAATCTGCCCGCCTGGGGACTCGTGAATCGTCGGTCTCATCTGGCTCTCACCTGGGATTTCTCGAACACCGATCCTATCCGTTTCCTGAGCCTCCGCATCGACGGGCAGATCATGGGCATGTATCACACGGAGAATGATGCCAAGACAGGTGTTACACCCGAGCTGAAAACAGGGTTACGAGCGTCCGGGGTCGAGTTTTCCGCACCACCGGCTTCCAGCCCGATCCAGCACCGAATCGATTCGATCCGGTGGTTCCGGGGCTGCCCTTCGATCGAGCAACTCGATGATCACCTGAACTCTTTCAGCATGTTCGACCCGACGATCCATCTCGATGTTTCCAATTTCAGAACATTTTCGGGGCGTGACATCCCGTCCGGAAACGACGACGGGCGGCTGATCCGAACCGTCGATTCGCTCATCGCACGGAGCCCGACCGTGAATCTGATTCCCGGCAGTTACCGGCTCATGATTGTTGCACGCTGCAGCATGGAATCGGTTCCGAACGCCGAGATCGCGGATCTGCTTGTATCGGCGGATCCCTCGGCCGGGTCTGCGGCGTCTTTCCCCCTCCGCCGGAGCGATTTTCAGACCTCTGACGCCTATGAACGCGTCGAGCGCGAGTTTGAATTAAAAGAAGCCGTCGAGGCTCGAATCGAGCTGCGGATGAAACGATTCGGGTATGCCGATTTCATGCTGGATTACATCGGGATCATCGGGCCGGTCACGGATCACTGGGATGCCGTGAACATGGAACGGACATTGGGGGATGCGTATGCGGATCCGGCTAACCCCGGCAGGACGGTCATCAAAAATGCCCATGCACTCGCCTTCGGCCCGTACCGCCCGTTGCCCCGAATCGGTCGATACACGGCTGTATTCGAAATGAAACTGGATCCTTCGGTTGATTTGGACTCGATCTGTACGATCGAAGTCTATGCCCATGACGGCGTCCTCTATGGAAGTAGGGGAAACAAGAGTTACGGTATCACCGGACTGGGCAGGCAGCAGGCGGACGGGCAGTTCCACCGGATCGAAATCCCGTTTTTCTATGATGGCGCGGAGATGATGGAATACAGGACATTGGTTTATACGATCGCACCCGGGTCGGTTGATTTCGCCGGTGTTGATCTGGTGTATGAAGGATCGGCGGCAGATACCGGAAAAAGACCGGTCACCGAGGGAGTTGAACCGTCACATTGAACGTGATGGTGTCTTTCCTGAGCGCACCGATCACCGTTTTGATATAGGCTTTTCCGTCCCACTGATACAGACGCAATTCCCGCTGATCGTCCGAAGCGACGATGATTTCCTGGCGGTTGTCGCCGTTTAGATCCGCGAGAAACGTGGCATGTTCGAAACCGGACGTGCCGGATGCGATGAGTTCGGAATTCCATTCGGCACCGCTTGTGTTTACGAGTTTGAAGATACCGTCGCTCTTGGTGGAAGCGATCAACTCCTTTTTCCCGTCCCCATCCGTATCGCCGTAGTTCAGGAATCGGCAGAGACGGCCCGGCAGGCTTGCGATATCGGTACTGGTGAATGCACCGTTTGCGTATCGATACAGCCGAATCCGTGTGGTGTCGCCAGCATCCGCCGCACCGATTTTTTCACCTTCCAGAGAGGCGAACAGGACGGCGTTCTTTTCACCGTCCAGCGTTGTGCAGAGAACTTCCTTGGCGTGGCGGGATTCGAGGGAATCGACCTTCGATTGCACCCACTTCCCGTCTTTCCGGGCAAACATGTCGATCTCACCGGGTTGCACGCTTCCATCGAGTTTGTTCGGAAGGCTGGGAGTAGTAAAGATTTCACGAAGACCGTCACCATCGATGTCGCCGGTTTCGACTTCGTGAACGAACGTGTTTTCAAGGCGCGACAACTCGACCGGTTCATAGGCCGAGCCGTTCCAGACCAGCACTCCGACGACCCCCTGATCGTGGGTCGCGATTGCGATATCGTCTGCACCGTCTCCCGTCAGATCGGAAATTTCGACATCGCGCAATCGATCGAATTTTCCGCCGAAGACCGGATTCCAGAGAGTTTCAGCCTGCCATTTCCCATCGAGTTTACGCCAGATTTTTGCCATGGCCTTGACCGCACCGATGGTCAGAATCCCGGGATCTCCGGATGGCGGAACAAAAGGGATCGCCTTGTGAAACACGTTGCTGTCCGGATCTTCGAGCACCTCTTCCGTCCAGGTTTGATTCGCATATCGGAACATCACCAGACGAGCCGCTCCGGGAACAGGCCGGTCTTTCCCGGATTCATCCTTGACGTAATCGAACTGAGCCTGTGCGAGCAGAATCGTCGCGCCATCCTGAATGGACGGGAGTGTGGATGCGGGTTGTGGTTTGGCGACGGTAGGCTGCGGCTGAGTCTCTGACCGACCGGAACATCCCCAGGATAAAAACCCGGTCAGCACGAGAACGGGCATCAGAAAAGTTATGGTAACCGCTTTGATTCTGGACGTTTTTCCCATGTTTGTTTCCTCCATCGGCGAGATAAACTAGCACATCCGAGGGGATCTCACCAGTTCAAACCGGTTCATTCCATCGATCGGATCATCACGGGGATTGGCACTGCAGACGGTTCAGAGTCTCAGGATCCAGACGATAATGGGCCGTGATGGGATACCGGAAGAGGTAATCGTCCTCCAGAGTGCCCCGGCCGATATTGTGGATCACCAGCGGTGTCCCGTCTTGCGCTTTCTGATCGCTCACGATCATGATATGCGGCAGATTTCCGGGAAGCATGCTGGTGACGAGATCGCCGGGCAGGAACGCCTCGACATGAACGATGTCGTCGATGACCAGGGCGTGTTTCCGAAGGAATGTCTGGAGGTTCGGAACGCGGCGATGATCGATGTTCGGGTCCGGCTGTGTCAGATGCCAGTTCCGGGGATACTGGGCGAAACGAGCGCGCATGTCGGTGTGAACGAGTTTCTGGAGGTCGATTCGATGGGCCCTTCGAAGCGCCCGGATGATCACATCCGTGCAGACACCGCGGTCGGACGGAACATCGCCGTCCGGATACGGGATGGTTCGATAGGCCGGATCATAGGTCACGGTCACGCCGATCTGTTCGCGCGCGGCGGCGATCATTGCCGAAAACCAGTCCGTTTCGCCCGAGGCGATTGCGGGGCTTGCGCACCGGATCAACGCCAGCGCAACCAGTAGCCGCATGATGGATGGGAACGAGCGCAGGAATGCGTTCATGAGACACCCTCGGGATCATCGTCCGGCAGAAAGAAGCGGATTGTCAAGATTGATCGGAGTCGTGCGTGCGCGGATCCAACTGGACAAACCCGGGAGGTCCATCAATAATAAGGATGGACCGATCCCGGACCGATTGTTATCGCACTTCAACGATCAAGGAGGTTTTATGGAACGGCACCCGATCATATGGGACATCGAGAAAGAGTTCGATGAAGCATTGACGAGGCTCGATTCGGAGAAATGCTCGTTCGCACAACAGGTTTCCGACATGGATCAGCTGTTGTCTCAGAGGCGCGCGCTGGCGAAAGGCAAGGTTCTGCCGACGTTCATGAAACCATTTTTTCTGACCGCTGAAGAAGTGAGGGGATTTCGGTCGATCGTCAATATCATACTCGGCTGCCAGGAGAAACTGATCCGTCTGTATGACACTCATCCGGAATACCGGCCGCTCTTCGAACTGACCGACACCGAAGTGCCCTTGATGAAGCCATTCGCGAACCAGACGAAGCACATCTATTTCTCGCGGATGGATTCGATCTTCCCGCCCGAAGGACCCTTCAAGTTTCTGGAATTCAATTGCGACAGCCCCGGAGGCGCGTATTATTCCGATATTCAGTGGGAGGTGCTGAGCCAGACACCCGTGTTCAGAAAACTGTCTGAAACACACACATTTCAATATGAGCCGTACCGCCCAAAGGTTCTCCAGGCGCTCCTTGCCGCCTGGAAGGACGCCGGCCGGAAATCCCAGCCCAACATCGCCGTCATGGGAGACCCTGGGGTGACGAATGTCGAGGAATTCAAGTTGTTTTCGGAGTTGTTCCGTGAACTCGGATATGCCTCGATTTTCACGGATCCCTGGTCCTGCAGCTACGAGGATGGGATCCTGCGGAAAGGGGATTTCCGGATCGATCTGATATACCGTCGCGGAATTCTGGCGGATTACTCCCGTCATGTGGAGGAGTCCCGTCCGGTCGTCCAGGCGATCGCCGAGGGAAACGTCGTGATGGCGAACCCATTCTCGGCAAAACTCGGCGACAACAAAAACCTCCTCGAAGTCATGACCGATGAGCGGATGGAGTGGGTGTTCACGGCCGAAGAACGCGATCTGCTTCGACGGCATCTTCCCTGGACGCGAATCGTTCGCGAACGGAAAACAGACCGGGAGGGCCGGACAGTCGATCTGATTACCGAAATCCGCTCGAATCGGGCGCGCTATGTGATCAAACCGAATGCGGAATTCGGCGGCAAGGGTGTGGTGATCGGGCGCGAATCGACCGAAGCGGCCTGGGATGACGCGATCACCCGGGCGCTGAGCGCTCCTCATGTCGTTCAGGAGTACGTGCCGATTCCCGAAGGTCGATTCCCCGTCGCACGAGAGGGGAAACTCGTCTGGGAACCCAAGAAAATCAACGTCAATTTCTTCACATTCGCGGGTGAATTCGGGGGCGGTTTCTGCCGGACTTCGGATTCCAGCATCATCAACATTTCCGCCGGAGGCGCTCTGGTGAGTTTCTGTGTTCTGGAGAATGCCTCCGGAGTTTGAACCGGCTTCCCGCTTGCGATATAGTCCGTTCTGGCTCGTAATAACGTTTTCAACCCATGTCAGAGGAGACATCAGATGGATAAAGCTCTATTGAAACAGAAACTGACCGATTTCTTTAAAATGAACAAACCCCGACTGCGAGACGATCTGTTACGGATACTCCGGGAGATGGTGGCCGAGAAAACCGTCAATGTCCCTTCGGACAAACTGCCGAACTTCGATTATCTGAAGATCCGGGGTGAGGAATGGCGAGTCGCGAGAATTCTCAGGCGCGAATTCGACAAATGGGGAATCCGGTATGATGTCTTCGAGCGCACGGAGGGTCGTCCTAATGTGATCGGATATGTCGGACAGGGTTCGGCCGCCGACCGGAAACTGTTCATCGCCTGCCACATGGACGTCGTGCCACCGGGTCCGGGATGGGATTCCGATCCGTGGACGATGGTCGAGAAAGACGGCAAGGTTTACGGCCGCGGTGTGCTGGATAACAAAGGCCCGCTCGTGTCATCGATGATTGCGGCGTATGTCTTCAAGAACGTGGTCGGCGAGGATTTCCCGGGTCAGCTCCAGGTATCGGGCATGGCCGACGAAGAAGCCACGGACCTGGATGGGATCGACTACGGCGTCCACTATCTGATGGAAGAAAAACTGATCAATCCGACCTTTGCGATCATTCCGGACATCGGCGAGAACATGCAGTCGATCGATGTATCCGAAAAGGGCCGGATGGTGGTACGCGTCACGGCGAAAGGTGTCCAGGCGCATGGTTCGACACCGGAGCGCGGGGTCAATGCGATCAACAAGATGGCCCATTTCCTGACCGCCTTCGAAGCGTATCAACTCAAGTTCGATCCGGACCCGATCCTGATCCGCCCGACGGTCAATGTCGGTGAGATTCATGGCGGAGCGGCGGCGAACATCGTACCGAGCGAGTGCTACTGCGATATCGACATCCGGATCGTCAACAGCCAGACGCCGGAAGGCGTACGGGCGGAGATCGAAGCGATCGCGGCATCGATCGCTCCGGATTTCGTGATCGATGTCCAGGGTGCCACTCGTCCCCATGCGGTATCGCCGGACAACATTCTGGTGCGCTCGATCCAGGCCAATGCCAAGCAGTTCGATCTCGACCCGAAGCCCTTGGAATGGGTGGAAGCACCTTTGCCAAGGGGATGAACGAGCACGGAATCCTGTCA
>CAYYMM010000090.1:0-19167 GCA_964472395.1 uncultured bacterium
TGGTCGGCGGGGTGGTGCCGGTGAAGAAATTGATGACCTTTCCCATGACCGCCGTCCGTGATGCCGCACTGTTGATCGCCTCGAAACCGAAACTCAGATAAACCGTCTTGTAAGTTCCGGAGTAGCTCACACCACCAGGCCCGTCACCGCTGCCGTATGTGAAGATCGCGGTGCCTCCGTTCTGAACACTGATCGCTGACGGATAGCCCTGGTTGGCTGCGCCGCCGGTGCCTTCGATCGTCACGTTCGTTCCGGCCATGATACCCGCGCCGGTCATGGCATAGTTGTTGGTATCGTCCTTGACAAAACCGGCATGAAGGTAATTCGTCATGAATGTGCCGTCGCCCTGGATGTCATAGCCGATGTCCTGACCGCTCAGGAAGAGCTTCCCGCCGGCGTTCAGATAAGCGGTCAGGTTGGTCTGGTCGGTCGCGGTGAGTGTGGTGCTGTAGTCGTCGCCGCAGAACCAGATGACCATCTGCCGTCCGCTCAACTGCGCCGATGAGGGGCTGCCGGTCACGACATCATAGGTCTTGCCGTTGGCGGTCAGAGCGGCCGTGTAGTAGGACTCGTAGGCCGCGTTGTTGTCGTCGTCGACGACCAGAATCTGAGCGGCAGGTTGTGTCGGAGTGCGGGTCGGGGTCGGACCGGACGGTGTCGGGGTGTTCGCGGGGGTCTGATACACCAGATAACAGACTTCGCACGCAACGCGCGCCGACGTGTATTTGATCCGCATGTAGCCGCTTTCGCCCCAGGATGTGCTGCCCCAGCTGTTCCTCAGAATCCAGTAGCCGTTGCCGCCGTTGTCGTTCCAGCCAACCAGCGAAATCGCGTGGTTGGTGGGTGTGTCGTAGCAGGGGCTGGAGGTACAGGTTGTGCTGGAGTTTTCAAAAATACCACCGCTGTAGCCCTGGAAAGCCGAATCGACATAGACTGCCGCATCCACGACACCATAGGTCATAATGGCGGTCTTGATCGCTTCGATGTCGTTGCACGGAACACGGTGCCAGGACTGCCACACAAGCCTGGGGTCACCGTTATGTGTGCAGGAACCCGGATCGTTTTCCTGATAGGGGAAATAAGATTCATAGGTCGTGCCTTCGGTACACAACGCAGTCAGCTCGGAGTAGGAGTAATCCGCGCCGCCGCAGCCGAAGAAGTGCGAATTGTACTGGGAGAGGCGGCCCAGGCACCAGATGATGTAGGATTCCGACAGGTCGATGCACTGACTGTCGTATTTCCCCATGGCAAAATTGTAGGTGCCTTCAGCCGCGGCATTCGCACCGAAGCTGTAGCAGGAACCGCAACTGCCCTGCTGCCGCACCGGCCCGATATAGGAATGGCCGTTGTAGCTGCGCCAGTCGAAGCTGCTGGGTAGTGTTCTTCCGAGCTCATGTGCCAGAGGTCCCATGTCCAGATTCTCGAGAGTCTCTGCAACCGGTCTCCGGCGACTGAGGAACTCTTTCTTCTGCTCTTCGGGCATATCGAAGACCCAGTTGTGGTCAACCGTGAATTCATAGCCCATCTGGTCGATCTTGTCCCGGATCTCCTCGATCGTGTCATCATCCTTGAAAATGCTGTCCTGCTCGAGATCCGCCACCTGGGCGAACCCGATGGATAATGGGAATAGACACATGACGCACATACCCAACATCAGTTTGCTCAAAAACCTCATCACTTCCCCTCCTCGATCAGTGGAACATCCCCGTGTCCCACCGCAGGTAAGATCGTTCGTTCCCATATCTTGATTGAGAGCCCTCATGAGTGTTTCCTGGAGCCGGCATTGACCGCCAGCAGAATCATCAATGAAATCAACGTCAGCGCAATACCTGCGCCCAACGGATTTTCCGCTGGGACAGGCTGGAGTGTTCCGGTCGGTGTCGGCGTACCACCTGACGACGTCGGAGTGCGGGTTGGTGTCCGGGTAGGGGTTCGGGTCGGCGTCGCGGTTCCCGGTGGAGAGGTTGGTGTCCGAGTCGGTGTCGGTGTAGCCGTGCCGGGTACAAGCGTCGGTGTTCGTGTCGGAGTCGGGGTCACCGTCGGAGTCCGTGTGGGGGTTGCAGTACGGGTTGGCGTCGGGGTGGCCGCAGCCCCGCAGGTTGCCAAGAGCGTGTAGGTCCCGACCGCACTCCGATACCCATCGACGACGATGTAATAGGTTGTCGCGGACGGCACCGGATAGCTGATCGTCTCGACTCCCCCCTGACTCGACGCTGAATATGCCAGACAATCGTCCTGATCACATGCGCTCAGGAGGAACAGATCCAGATCGATGCCGGTTCCCGGCGTCAGAGTCAGTGTCATTGTTCCTGTCGAGGCCGTGATGCGATGGACTTTTTCCGGGCCGCTCTCTTCGAGACTTGCATTGCAGGCATAGGTCTCGACGATCGCCTGTTCACCACCCGTGGTACCGTTGTATGGTGTTCCGCATGCCAGAATCACCGGACTTCCGCAATTCAATGTCGGCGGCGGGCAGGTATAGACCAGGCTGAAGTCGCCGTCGCGCACCCCGTCGACCACAAGATAATATGTTCCGGGAGAAACAGCATACGAAATCATTTCGTCGCCGGTTTCATTCGCACTGGACGCAACACAGGCGTTCTGATTGCAACTCGATAAAAGGAACAGATCGAGATTGATGCCGAGAGCCGGTGAGAGGGTCGCCTGGAAGGTATATGAAACAGTTGCGGTGATCGGATAGATGAGTTCTTTTCCGAGTTCGTCAATACCGGGGGCACAGTTGTAATGCACCGCACGGTTCTCGCCGGTTGCGGTCGTCCCGAAGTAATACTCCTCGCATTTCCAGATGATCGGTGTTGCACAATTGATCGTCAACTCAGGAGTGGGAGTCGGAGTATTGGACGGCGTCGGAGACAGAGTAGGAGTCCGGGTCGGTGTCGGGGTGTTTCCGCAGTACACAGTCAGATTGAAGGTGCCAACCGCACCGCGATATCCATCGACTACGATGTAGTATGTCGCGGCAGGCAGAGACGCCTGGTAGATCGATTCGTTCCCTGTCGTGGAACTGGCGGCCCGGCAGTCCTGGGAATTGCATGAATTCAGGAGGAACAAGTCGAGATCCTGTCCGTCGGTCGGTTCCATATTGATCGTCACATTCTGGGTTGATCCCAATGTGAACTTGTAGACTTTTTCCAGTCCAGTCTGCTCGAAGGGAACACAATCATAATAACTGACATTGTTGCCGCCACCCGCCGTTGTGTCGGAAACGGTATTGTTGCACGAAATCGAAGGAGCACCGGCACAATTCAGGATGTTGCCCGTACACTGGACATATATGTCGAAAACACCCTCGTCGCCCGACATCGAATCGACGGCGAAAACATAGGTGCCCGACGATGCCGGATTGATTGTCACGGTATCGTCACCGAAGAAGGTGTCAGCATAGTCCAGACACCCGGTATCGCTGTTGCAGGCATCCAGGACGATCAGGGCGAGATCGGTGGTGTAGTTGTCGAGCGACACCGTGAATTGGCCGCCCGTTCCGTCAAACTCGAAGGTGTAGAGCATCTCGGAGCCATCGGCTTCCCATACGAAACAACCATATTCGGTCCAATAGGAGTAGGGCTCTGTGTAAACCGTGGTCTGCCCTGCATACGTCTGACCACAATGGATCGGCAAACCGGCTGCCTCACAAAATGTCTGGCATTCGATTGTCAGATTGTAATTCGCGATGCCGCCATCATAACCGTCGACCAGTGCATTTGCGCCGAAACCGGCCGGCCAGTAAAGAAACAGCTCCAAGTCATCGCATTCCGTTCTGGTATTGCTGCAACCGCCGTTGAGAAGAATCAGGTCGAGATCCGCGGAGGCGTCGTGGGTGAGCGCTAACCGGACAGCCTGATCCTCACCCGTCACGTTTTCGTAGTAATACATGCTCTCCGGTCCGGATTCGTCCCAGTTGTAACAACCCCAGTATTGAGACCAGCAATTCGATCCGGGCCAGTTGATGGCGTTGTTGCCGGAAACGGTTCCGGATGAACAGGTCAATACCGATGCACCAAGACACGAACAAGCATCCGTGATGCTCAGGCAGTACGGTCCATAATAATAGGAACTAAATCCTTCCGCGCAGATGTAATAGGTTCCTTCGGTCAGCGTGTAGGATACGATTTTACTCTGATAGAGATTTCCGATGCCTCCCCAGGACCCCGGGCAATCACCGGAACCGCACGGATTGTACTCGTCGTCGTCAAACGCCAGAACGGTCGTGTGATTCGACGCGATGATCGATACATACGTGTCCCAGTCATCTGTGCTCGGTGCGCTGAGACAGATCGAGATCGTGGTGGAAACAGGAGACGGAATGGTGATGGTGTACCAGGCATCGCGCGCCGTCGTGGCACCGCCGTCATTAGTCATCGATGTGGTGTCACCCGTGTCGGAATATGGCAGGTACGGAATCTCAGTCGCCGTGGAATACGTTTCGCCACCCGCCGCCATCATGGTTCCGGTCGCCAGAAACAGGAACCAAGCCCCCCAAATGCTCCCCTTCAGCACCCTGCCCCCCAATAGCATCACGCTCTCCTTGCATCGCCCCTGCCGAGAGTCTGAAACGCGCACCCTGAGTTGTCGCCCGAAGGCGGTCCCATAAGTTAGTAAGGATAATGATTGGGGGTTTTTCTGTCAAAAAACATGGGACTATACCAGAGCGATTTAGGGATGCAATCCAAATCCGCACCCGTTCGGCCTAATTTTTAGAAAAGTCGTATTAATCGCTGTAACCACTTGATTTATAATCTTTATTGATACACGAATCCTGCGAGGCAGCAATCTTGACTAATTTTGTTTTACTCAAAAAAAACCAAGAACTGGTTCGCAAAAAATCGCGATTCCGCCTCGTCGAATCTCACTCCTCCCACGCAAACGTCACCGTGTCGACATTCCCGAGCACGCTCGTCATCCCCGGATCCAGCATCGCCGCGTAAAAGCGCGCACCATAAAAGGTTCCCGCACCCGCTGGCCAGATAAACTCGGGAAGTATCTCAACGGTCGTTTCACCAGACAGAAACGTCAACACAAGGACATCGAAATCGCCGAACGACGGCGCGAAGTAATACTCACCGGAAATTTCAAGCACAACCGCCAGCGGCGTGTCCGGCAACATGCTTCCGGTCGCGTTGCATACCCGTACCTGGCACGAACACGCATCGCCCGGCCGGAACACGTCTCCCGACAACAGGATCATGACTCCTGTCTCCGGACATCCCGCCGGTGTCACACTCGGTTCGGGTGTCGCTGTATCAGCGCTCGAAGGCGTTCCGGTCGGTGTTGCTGACTGCGCGGTTGTCGCAGTCGATGACGGTGTCGGCGGGGGTGTCGGCGTGGCAGTCCAAGACGGATCCGGAGTCGATGTCTGGGTTGGAGTCGGAGGAACACTGTACGATGCCCGCATCGCCCATGTGCCGATATTCGTTTCCCCTTTACGGATCATGAAATATCCCTCGATCCCCCAGTCTTTGTCCCAACTGTTCTTGCAGATCCAGCAGTTCAGTTCGTCGTTCCATCCCACGATCACGACGAAATGGCCGCCCGCGAGCGTCGCACCGGGCGTTTTGATGTAAACGCCTCCGGAATAACTGAAGAAGTCGTTATAGACTTCGAGATAGCAGGCGATGGGGTGTTCCATGATGCAGGTCTTCAAAACCGAATCGTCCCAGGTGTATTGCCAGAGCAGTTGCCACGAATCGGTCAGAACGGCGCGAGATTGCCAGTCGGGACAGGTCTCATCACAATTGTCGTCGACGGCACTGTAAGGAAGACACTCTTCATCCGGCACTCCGTTCGCAGTAAAATAATCGAATGCGTCGCCCATGTATAAACCGGTCGGACAATCCCCATTGCAGCACGAAAACAGATGCTGCTCGGACAGATCGATCTCATATGTCGGTTCCCCGCGCACGATGCGCACCATGGCCTCGACGGATCCAACCGACGCAAATGCTGCGCAACTTCCGCATCCGCCCTGATTCTTTACGGAGGTCATCCAATCGATACCGCCAATGTTTCGCCAATCGAATGTCGCCGGAAACTCCCGATCTTCAGTGCGAATCTCGACAGGGACAATCGCCGTTATCGTTGCATCCGGGCGAAGCGGGGCGGTCAGCAGCGCACGCCTCTGCATGGGAGACATCCGCATGATACCGTTCTCGGAGGCAACCCACGGATTCCCGATCATCTCCAGAGAATCCCGGATGGCTTGTATCTCCGATGCCGATTCAGTCTGCCCATTTGCAAAACCGGTGATTCCAGACACCAATAATGTAATCATAATCAAGACAATTCGATTCACTGAAACCTCCTGAAGAAAGACGACAAATAGAATGCAATTCAAGTTACAAAAACTATGCCAGCAGCGGATCCTGCCAGGCATCTCTCGTACCACTCGCCATTCCCATCTGCTGATCACCGGGGTGGCTCTGCTGCTTGCCTCCCCCTCTCTTCTGATCGGATTTCAGGTCGATGACTACCTCCAGCGAGGATTTCTTCTGTCAAAAACCCCCAACACATGGTCGGCGCGTTGTCCGCATGATCTGTTCGCTTTCACGGACGGAAACCCCATTCAAAACCACGAACTGATCGAACGCGGCATCATACCATGGTGGACTCCTCTTGATTTCCATGTTCGCTTTTTCAGGCCTATGGCCTCTCTCACGCACGCATTCGATTATCTCCTATATCCCGATTCCGCTTCTTTGATGCATGCTCACAATATGTTGTGGTTTTTTCTGCTAATTCTGTGCGCAAGAGCATTTTTCAGACATCTCGGAAGTCACGGATACATCCCGATAACACTTGCCTTACTGTTTTTCGCATTTGACGATGCCCGAGGGTATCCTGTGGGCTGGATCGCGAACCGGAACATCCTGATCGCCGGAGTGTTCGGTTTCTCGGCCATTCGCTTCCATCTGGTCTGGCGCGAAACGCACCGTATCCGATTTCTGTCCGCTTCACTCGCTTTTTATATGCTCGCGCTCCTGTCTTCCGAAGCGGGAATCGCAGTCCTGTGTTACATCATTGCCGCACTGTTTCTCGAAAAGGGGAACTCCCGAGGCCGCTGGCTCGCCGTGCTTCCTTCTTCCGCCATGACCGCAGTCTGGTGGATCACTCATCATGCCGCAGGCTATGGCACATACGGGTCGGGCATGTATCGCGATCCTCTGATCGAACCGATCGAGTTTCTCCGGTCAGTCATCATCAACCTACCGATTCTGCTGGAGTCGCAATTCGGTGTCATTCCCGCAAGTCTCGCAAGCATCTCGGACGATGGAATCCGGGTGGTCTTCTGGACATTCAGTATCCTGTACTGCTCTGCCATTGCGGTTTTCATCTATCCTCTTTTCAGGACAGACTCCATGACCCGGTTTCTGACTACGGGAACCGTGCTATCGGTTCTCCCGCTCTGTGCCACCTTTCCCCATGAACGTCTGTTGGTTTTCACGGGCCTCGGTGCCTCCGGCCTGATCGCCCATCTGATCGAATGTGGAAGCACACAACCGTTGCGATCGTCTGGAGCATACCGGGTTCTGGCTGTTGTGCTTTTCTTGTTTCACGGGATCCTGGCTCCGCTTTCGCTTCCCCTGTCAGCAATCTCGCCGATGCTCATTGGCGAAACGGTTGCTCAGATGGATCGCGCGCTCCCTGCCGATGCTCGGCTTCGATCGGACTCGCTGATTCTCTTCAACCCGCCGATTCCCTTTCTGGCTCATCATGTGCTGATTCGCCGCGAAGCTTTAGGCCGTGTAATCCCCGAACGGTACCGGGTCTTCGGTCCGGGAACCAGTAGGATTCATGTAACCCGAATTGCTGAGGATTCAATTCGGATCGACGCGGACCCTCCATTTCTGACCGCTCCTCTCGACAGACTGTTTCGCAGCCCCTCGATCCCTCTGACAACAGGAACCATCATCGACCTGTCCGACATGCGGATCCATGTGTTGGATTCCGGTTCGATCCGTTGCGATCTGATGTTTCCCGCCGATTCCGGCCAGTATCGATGGTTTTGTTGCGATCGAGGCCGTATCGTTCCGTTCATTCTGCCCGAACCCGGCAACAGAAGGAGTCTCGAACCGCAGTCCGTCCTTCCGGCCCTGAATATCCGGATCAGTTTGAATCGTTCGTTTCGAGAATGTTTCGGATGGCTTTGAAGAGTTCTCGGGGGATGAGCGGTTTGAGTAACAGAGTCCTGATTCCGATCTGGTGCATCTGTTCCAGAGCGATCGTTTCACTGAATCCGGTTGTCAGCATGATGGGTATGGACGGGCGAATGGCGATTATTTCCCGGGCCAACTCTGTCCCGTTGAGGTGGGGCATGGCCAGATCCGTGATCACCAGATCGAATGCATCGGGCTTGCGCTTGAAGACTTCCAGTGCCTCACGGCTGCTGATGAGTGGCATAACGCTGTACCCGTTTTGAACCAGTGCATCGGCCACCATATCAACAATGATCTGTTCATCGTCAACAATCAGAATTCGCCCCGTACCGCGATGGGATGAATCCTCCTTGAGCATCTCAATCTCCGCTTCCGTCTCGACAATCGGCAGATAGACAGTAAACGTACTACCCACGCCTGGATTGCTGCGTACGCGGATTTCCCCGTGATGCGCCTTGACGATACCGTGAACGACGGAGAGTCCCAGTCCGGTGCCTTCCCCGGGTTGTTTTGTCGTGAAGAATGGCTCGAAGATCCGCTCCTGGGTGGCCTGGTCCATACCATGACCTGTATCCGACACCTGGATTGCCGCGAACACAGTGGCGGTCTGACTGGGAAACAAGCGTTTGAACGCCTCATCCGCCGTGTATTGCGCGAGTCTGATACTCAGGACACCGCCGCGGGCCTTCATGGCATGAATCGAATTGGTCGACAAATTCATCACAACCTGATGAATCTGGGATGGATCGACACAGATCACGCCGCAGTGCGAGTCCACCTGGTGTTGGAATTCGATGTTCAGAGGCAACGTCGCTCGGATCAGGCGGATGATTTCATTGATGACATAATGAGCATGGATCGGATGGCGTTCCTGATCGACCTGGCGGGAAAAGGTCAGGATCTGTTTTACCAGCTCACGTGCACGTTTGCCGGCGACACGGACATTGTCGAGAAAGGCAAGGGCGCGGTCTGGTTGCTGGATGTGCTGCATGGCCAGGTCGGTGTATCCGAGTATCGGTGTGAGGATATTATTGAAATCGTGGGCAATACCGCTGGCCAGTGTTCCGAGTGTTTCGAGTTTCTGGAGTTTACGCAAATGCGCCTCGACGCTCATCTGCTCACGCTGCCGTTGTTTTTCATCGGTCATTTCCCGCGAACATAGTACGATTCTTTCAACGGTACCGTGCTCACCGAAAATCGGAAATAGCTGTTCACCAAAGAAGCGTCCCTCATGCTCAATCTCATACCGTAAGGGTCTTCGATGCTCCATCAGAGCATCAAACCAGGTTTTCCGAGCTGTTGCGACAGCGGGCGGCGCCAGGAGATCGATGCATTGCCCAATGATCTCGCCCTTATCACGATTAACCTGTTTGCACCCCGGATCGTTCACTGCCAGAACGTCCCGTTCAGCGGTCAGAAGAAATGCTGAATCCGAGCCGGCATTCATCAGGACATGTGTCGTCGCCTGACTTTCCTGCAACGTCTGAATCATTTTCCTGAAATCGGAGATATCCCGTGCGAGCACTCCGATGCCGCTCCCGACTTTGAACATCCGGACGCTTTCGTACACATCACCATACCGATCATCCCGAAAAAAATCCTCGATTTGGATCGGCACGCCGGTTTCCACAACCGACATGAATTCCCTGTAGCGCCTTGAGGATTTGAATTCAGGAAAAAATTCCAGGAGATTATGACCGATCAGATCGGTGCGCTGTTTGCCTGTCGCAATCAGATAGGGATCGTTAACTTCGATGATATCAAGGTTGCGATCGAATAGAATGAAACGGTCGGATAATGAATGAATGATTTCGATGAATCGGGCATTGGCGACATCGAGTTGCTTTTCGAGATCTTCGATGCGGCTTTCGAGATTTAGGATACGCTCCGCGTCCTTCATGGTTTCCTTGTCACCCTCACCATCGCCTCATTCGGGCGATCAGGTCTTTCCCGACCTTCAGCAAGCTGACGAACACAATGAAGAATTCGAGTCGACCGAGAAACATACCGAAGATTTCGGTCCAAAGCAGGATTCCTGGAGAATCGATACGGGTGATTCCGATCGTCAGGCCGACGGTACCCTGGGCCGAGGCGAATTCGAACATCGAATCCGTCATCGAATACCCGTAACAGGCCAGCACTGCCGATCCGACCAGAAACGACAGGATGTACACAAAGACGTATGCCGCAGCCTGCACAATCCGTTTATCCCGGATATAGTCTTTCCCCTCTCCCTGCCAGACATAGTTTTCGATGACCGCGGACGACGGAAGAATCGCCTTGCGGATCTCCCACAGAACCGTTTTGTACAGAAGATACACTCGGTATTGTTTCAACCCGCCGGATGTTGAACAGGTCGCGCCACCGATGATCATGAGGATCGTCAACACCAGATATCCGATTCCTCTCCAGCTTGTATAAACCGTCGATGTGAAGCCGCATCCGGAGATCGCCGAAACACATTCGAAAACAGACACACGGAGCATTTTTGAGAACGTCGGGTAGCGATCGAATACACCGAACAGCAGGATCAGGAGTGCGCCCGAACTGACCGATGCGAATAAAACCCGGATTTCTCCGTTGCGATAAACAGCACCGAGTTTTCCCTTGAGGATGAGGTAGGCCGTGAGAAAGTTCAGATTTCCCAGGATCATCAGCGTGATCGAGATCGAATCGATCAGACCCGAATCCCAGTATCCGATACTTTCGGGCCGTGTCGAGAACCCGCCGGTGGCGACGGCGGTCATGGAATGATTGACCGCGTCGAACACCGACATGCCGGCGAACACATAGGCGATGATGCCATAAATGGCATACCCGAGGTAAAGGATCATGACACGCTTTGCAGATTCGCGGACATGCGGAACGAGTTGATCCGTTCGTCCTTCGGCAATGGTCAGTCCGGTACCGGACGGGCCGGTGATGGCGGAGAGCATGATGATGGCCAATCCGGCACCGCCTGCATATTGGGTAATGCTCCGCCAGATCAGGATGAGGTGTGAAGCGGACAGGACGTCGACCAGCGAAAGTCCGGTCGTGGACCATCCGCTGACAGCCTCGAAGACGGCTTGTGTGAAGTTGAACCCCAGCAGCAGCATGAACGGGATTGCCGAAAAAACACAGGCCACTACCCAACTGATGACAACGATGATTCCGCCTTCCTGAACGGATAACACGACTTTTCGCCGGGGACGGAACAGCAGTCTGAGGATCAGCCCCGTCAGGAGCAGCACAGCGGCGGGGATCAGAAATGCCCTGGATTGATTGATTTCCTGCGGCCTTGCCAACAGCACGAACAAGGGCGTCAGCATCAGCAAGCCGGTCAGGATGAACATGAGTCCCGAGTACGAGACGATGGCTCTGTAACGGTCACTCATCACACGGACCATCCGATCGTTCAATCAATTTGCCTCCCCGGTCAATGTCCGGATCATGAGTCCATGGGTACCCGGCAGCGTCATGACCGCCAGACGATCCTCGGGAAGAAGCACCGTCTGCCCCCTCGGAATAATCGGTTCGCCATTCCGGATGATCATGGCAATGAGCGCATCGGGCGGCAGGTCCAGTGACATCAGTGGTTTACCGACGACCGGCGAACCCGCGTGGAGAACGATTTCGGTCAGATTCGCCTTCCCTTCCTCGAACGGGATCACATTGGTAATGTCGTCGAATCGCGCCCGCTGTTCGATTATGGTCGCCAGGATGTTGATGGTGGAGACGGCGGTGATGCCGAACCCCTTGAAAACCTCTTCCAGGTCAGGATCATTGACGATCGCAAGGGTTCGATTGACCTTAAAATGATTCCGGGCGAGTTGGCAGATCACGAGATTGTCTTCGTCGCGCGGGGTGATGGCCAGCACTTCGTCCGCCATTTCAACGCCGGCTTCCTCGAGAATCCGAGGATTGCTTGCGTCGCCGTGAATGACGGTCAGGTTGAGTTGCCGGGTCAGCCAGACGCATTCATCGTGGTTTTCATTGACGATCGTGACCCGATGCCCTTTAGAAATTAACGTCCGACTGAGGAAGTAAACCAGTTTCTTTCCGCCGATCAACACGATGTTCATGGCTGTACACCTTTGAAAGAGGATTTATCCTGAATTGGACGGATTGGATCGGATGAATCCGAGAAGATGTTCGCCGGCCAGTGTCGTCGGACAGATCGTCTCGATCCCCATGACCCGGTATACCGTTTCCCTTTCGGGTTGGTACACCCGTGCAATTACACGCGGGACCTTGAAGACCTGACGTGCGATCTGAGCAACCATCAGATTGATGTTATCTTCATTGGTCGTGGCAACGACAATATCGGCTTTTTCGATTTTTGCCTGTTTCAGCACGGCGAGTTCCGTGCAATCCCCCTCCACCCGGAATCCGCCGAACTCGACCGTCAAACCATCGAATGCAGCCTGATGCTGGTCGATGACGACCACGCTGCAGCCTTGGCCGCTAAGACGATTGGCGAGATAAGCCCCGAGACGTCCACAGCCGATCACAACGACAAAAAGGATATCTTTCTTCATAAAAAAACGACCTATCCGTGTGTGACATTCAGCGCTTTTCGGACAAGCTCGCGGATTTCCTGCGGCGCGAACGGTTTCTGCACGAAATCGACCGCACCGAGCTTCATCGCCTCGACGGCCGTCTCGATCGTACCATGTGCGGTGATCACGATCACTTTGAGATCCGGTCGTTTCCCGCTGATCTGCCTGATGACTTCCATGCCGCTGATACCGGGCATCTTGAGATCGAGGAGGACCAGATTATAGTTCTTCTGCTCGATTTTTACGAGCGCTTCTTCACCGTTGAGCGCAGTATCGACCTGATATCCGAGTGTTTCCAGACATTGTGTCAGCGTCATCCGGATGTTTTTCTCATCATCGACGATTAACAGATGTCCAGTTTTCATGGCGATCCTCCCCATCCCAGGGCGGTTACTGTACAACAGGCATCGTGAAAGTGAAAGTGCTTCCCTTGCCCGGTGCACTGTCCACCCATATCGTCCCACCGTGCGCCTTCACCATCTCCTTGCAGATCGCCAACCCCAGCCCGCTGCCCGAAACGTGCTTATCGTCCTTGACCTTCACGAATTTGTCGAAAATCTTGCTCTGATACTCGAGCGGAATCCCCGATCCATTATCTTCAACCGACACATGCATGTAAGGACCCACAACCCGTGCACTCATCCGGATAAACCCGCCCGGCGACGTGTAACGCATGGCGTTGGACACGAGGTTGTTGAGAACCCAAGTGATCTTGGTCTCGTCGGCTCGAATCATGGGAAGAGTCTCGATCGGATCTGAAAAAAACTCGATTCCACGTTCATCCGTCTGCGGTTTCAAAATCGAGAAGACCTTGCGGAAGACAGAGTCGATGCGGACCGGCTCGAGTTCCAGTTCGATCTTGCCGGCTTCGATCTTCGACAAGTCCAGCAAATCATTGACGAGGGCCTTCAATCGAAGGGTATCTTCCTGTGCCGCCTTCAACAGAGTGATCTCGTTCGAATCGAGTTTCCTCATGGTTTTTTCCAACAGCAGATCGATACTCATGCCAATCGATGTCAGGGGAGTCCGGAGTTCATGTGAGGCAATCATGACGAATTCGTTTTTAAGTTCATCCAGTTCCTTGAGTTTCGTGACATCCTTCAACAGAAGGACCGCTCCGGACACCATTCCAGATTTCGACCGAAGAGGTGTAATCGAGAACAGATAATGGAAGCGTCGCTGGTCATCCAGCGTAATGGTGATGACATTCCGCCCGGATTCGATCTCAGGAGGGCTCCCGTGTTCGAGGGTGTCTTTGAGGAATCCGAGCAACTTTTCGGAGGGCACGACCTGGAGGAAGTGCAGGTTCTTCACGGAGCGATTTTTCATGTCGAGCGCTTTAAGTGCAGCGGTATTGATTTCCATGATCTGACAGACTGCATCGATCACAATGATCCCATCATCGATGTTGCGGATGATGGCTTCCCACTTGGTTTTCTCGGCAAGCATCTGCTCGACGTTCATTTCCTGATAAGCAGCCAGTCTGCGGGTCATGGTATTGAACTCGCGCCCGAGTATTCCGATTTCGTCGTGCGCCCTGACCGGAACCTCGACATTGTAATCCCCATCCGCAATCCGCTGAGCCGCATTGCTGATGGTTTCCAGCGGTTTGACGATAATGGAGGAAATCGCGATGCTGAAAACGAACCCGAGCAGGATGGCTGCTATCCCGAGAAGACTCATCGACCAGGTCGACTGATTCAGGATGTCTTCGGCTCGCCGGCTCGCCATCTCGATCGCTCGTTCGTTGAGCAATTGAAGCGCTTCGCACTTATCCTTCAATTTCGCGGATGCCGGTTTTATTTCCGACAGATACAACTCCCGACCCGCCTCGCGATCCTGAGACACCAATCGATCCACCCGTTCCTTGATCTCGATGTACTCATGGTAGCACCCATCGAGTTCTTCGATCACTTCCTTTTCGCCTGGGACAGTCACATTGTTTCGGGCGCGGCCGAGCGCTTCGAGAAACAGGATCTGATTTTCCAGAAACGATTTACGCCCCTGATCGTGATGACCGAGCAGGGTCATGAGGAGGGCGTTGTCCTGGCTTTCGACGAGGGCGATCATGCGAAAGGCAAGTCGGATGCTGGCAAGATTTTCAGTGATGATCCCCGAACTGGATTTCCCGATGGAAACAAGGCCCTGAAAGGCCCATAGCAAGATCGCGAATACGATGACCAGAGCACCGACATAGCCGAAGAAGATTTTTCTGCGGAGCGATCCATGGAATGCCATGAATCGTTAGATTATCGCCGACGAATCTCACTGTCAAACATTTGTGGTCGAGGCCAGCCAAAAAACCACTGAACGATGCCAGAAACCCGCGCGTATGGATGGACAGGAAGCGGAAGTGACGCTTCAAGGAGGAAACATGAACTCAGATCACAAAAAATGTCCGTATTGTTTCGAAGAAATCAAAGCAGAAGCCGTGCGGTGCCGGTATTGCCGGAGCAATCTGTCGTCAGTAGCCGAGACATCCGACTGGTATCGCAACCTGCCGGGCCGGAAGTTTCTCGGCGTTGCATCGGTCCTCGCTGCGCATACCTCGATCCCGGTCGTCGCCTGGCGAGTGCTGTTCGTGATCACGACGATCATGCAGGGGTTCGGTCTTGCGGCCTACTTCGCGATCTGGCTCCTGACACCTTTCAATATGAGGGGAACCAGCCCGCTCGAACGGATCATCTCAAGCATCTCAAATGCGTTCGATTCCCTGCGGAAAGATCCGTCTCCCCCCTGCCCACCCGCAACGCCCCCCGCTCCCCCCGCCCAATCGAACGGATCGGGATGCTGACCATGATCCTTTCTGCTACTGTGTTGCCTGGATTGAGTTTCGGGATGCGCAGCGAGCGTCTGATGACGGACGCGGTTGTTGCAGACCGAAGCAGGGAACGGCTGGTGAGCACGAGTGTGATCGACTCCGAACAGATTCTCGCGCAACGGTTCGCTCAAGGCGATCCGGATGTCATCCCGCAGATCGTCCAGCGCTATTCCGCGCGACTGTTTCAGATCATGCTGCGGATGACGGGATCCCGACCGGAAGCAGAAGATGTTCTGCAGAGCGCGTGGTTGCGGATCATCCGAAACACGGCTCGATTCGATCCGGATCGGCCACTGTCGCCCTGGCTGGTGCGGATCGCCGTCAACACGTGTCGGGATCATCTGCGTTATGAGCGGATCCGGTGGATTTTCAGAGCCAGTCCGGCCGTGGATGATGGAGAGGCGGCTCCGGTCGACTTCCCGGATCTCCGAAACCGGGATTGCAGCGATGCGATGGATGTTCGCAAGCTGTTGGCGCAGTTATCACCGAAATTGCGGGCGGTCGTTGTGCTGAAATACTATGACGGAATGACGTCTGACGAGATTGCTTCGGTGCTGGAAATTCCGGAAGGAACCGTAAAAAGCCGTCTCAACCTGGCGATGGAAAAAATGCGGGAGACGATTCGGAAGGAGACCGGGAAATGAAACAGCCCTGCCCATTATTCGACAACTGGATCGAGCGACAACCCCGCCGAGATCTGTCTCCGGCATTCGAAGCGCATCTCGAGAACTGTCCGGATTGCCGGAATCGGCTGGCCGCTCTCAGACCGGTGGCAGACGCACTGATCACCGCTGCCCCGCTTCCGGACCTATCTCCCGATTACATTTCTGATCTCGGAATCCGTATGCGTTGTGAGCTGATCCGCCGGCAGAACCGTCGGCTCGGTGTCGGGCTGTTCGGAATCGGCCTGTTGTGTCTGCCGATTGTTTTCGCCGTTAACTATTTCTGGGGTTCCATCCTGTTCAATCTGATCTCTGCTGTCATTTCACCCACTGTCGCCTGGATCGTGCTCGGCATGTTCATCTCGGGCACAGTCGGAATCTCGGGACTCGTCTACTGCTCACTGCCGATCCTTGCCGGATGGAGGCTGATCGGGCAGACATCGGAGATATCCTCATGAATCTAAACAAATCGAAGCAGTGTCCCTACTGTGCGGAGACGATTCTGGCGGATGCAGTCAAATGCCGGTTTTGCGGCAGCACGCTCGAACGGGATCGTTTTCTGCAGGGCTGGACTCGAAAACGCCGGCACGGCAAGATCGCAGGAGTCTGTTCGGGACTGGCCGTTCAATTCGCCCTACCCGTCACCATATTGAGACTCGCATTCATCGTCCTGACCTTCTTCGGCGGCTGGGGCATCGTAATCTATCTTGCCTTGTGGTTCATCATGCCTGACGAAAACGACGGGCCCACGAGCCATGCTTCTTAACCGGTAAAAGGCTCCGAGATGATTTCCGACAGCGCCGGGGCGAATCCGGTATATTGCCAACGCCTCCCGGATGTGGTTAATCGATGGTGTGGCATCGAATAACAACCGTTCCATCCCGCGCAGCATCAGACTCCGGTATAAAATCGCCGTCCTGCTCGTCTCTGTCTTCCTGTCCTGTTTAAGCATCGAAATCGTATTTCGGGTTTTCCCCGGACTCATTCCCGAAAGCATCCGGAGTTACTTCCCTTATTATGGACTGTACCTGTTCGACCATAGCAGTTCCGGGCTCATTCCGGACGATGACCTGGGTTTCCGTTATGAGCCCTTTTCGAAATCTCTCTGTCATTACGCGGGCGACCTGGTTTATCTATACAACCTTTCCACCGTTTCCGACTCCGATTACTCGCTCGTCTCGCTTTCCTATGATGCAGACGGTTTCCGAAACCCGTGCACCAGTGAATCCGGCAGAGTGATAATAATCGGAGATTCGATGATCGAAGCGCTCGCTGTGACAGACAACGAGCTGTTTTACTGCTTGGATAGTACGCGGCCATTGAGGATCAGAACTCTGGCGACCTCCACGTACTGTTCTGCTCAGTATATGACCCTGTTGAAACGACATGCCCTCAAGGACTCCCCTGAACTGGTCATTGTTTCTATTTTCGAATCGAACGATATCGATGATCGGCAAACATTCGAACAATGGAAATCATCCGGTCTGACATTCACGCAATATCTGAGAAAGATTATCCCTGCGAAGAACCGCTCGATCCTGTTCAACCTGGCTCGATATGGCAAAGGCGTTTTCGAGTTGAAGTTCAACCGACCCGCGGAACGAATGACGATTCGAGACCGGCCCAGTTTCGAGTATCCGGAGGTTCAATTGACGGAACATCAAACCGGATACATCGGGACTGAATATTTCAAACGGATCGTACGGACGAAATCGGAATGGATCTTGACTCCCGGATATACGCTTCTTCTGAAGGATCTGAACGAAATGTCCGCGTTCTGTCATGAAGCCGGTGTTTCTTTCGCTGTGATGCTGATGCCGGATAAAGCCCACGTATACATTGACTCAATCGTGGATTCGCTCCCGGAGGAAACCTTGCGGGCCGCACTGGGCCGGTCATCACGAAATCCGGAGACACCCGGCAGCACATTCCGGCAGGAGATCACCGATTCGGTTGAATCACTCCGGGAACTGACGGAGGAGTGGTGTGCCGCACAGGATAACGTGTTCATCGACCTGCTTCCTCCGTTTCGGGAATCGGCCGCACGCGGAGACATCCTCTACGGGAAATTCGACACACATCTCAACGCCAAAGGTCACGAGCGACTCGCCGAGATACTATCGGAACGCATCTCCTTCATTTTGAAGTCGGATTACTCCTCCCATTCGAATTCGACTGAATCCCACTGACCCAGAATCCCGGAACGATCTCGGGTCAGCATCGCCCCATAAATCACTGCTGGACCTCCGCAACCGACTCCTGTCGGCCAGTTGAATCGGAGCAGCTCGATATCCAGCACTCCGGGCGGCATGGAGATGGGCGCTGTTTGAAGATCTGATGTCCACTGAGGATAGAAATAGAAGACTCCCAGAAGATCCAGAGCGACCGCAAAGGGTTGTTCTGCCCATGCAGCAGGTCCCGGGTTTGTGAGGTGCGCGTCGAGATCGAAGGAATCGGCCGGGAAGAAACGTGACTGAGACAGATTCAGGCGAACGGACACTTCGGACGGAGGCGGAGTTGGTGAGCACGTCGGTGATGGTGATTCGACCGGATGCATGGTCGCGGATGAGGCAGGACTTGGCGTCGATGTCATGGTCGGCCGGGGTGAAGGTGGAACGGTAGGTTCGATCGTCGGTTCGACTGTTGGAGGGGGCATTGTAGCCGTGCGTGTGGGAGTGACCGTCCGTGTCGGCGTTGGCGAGGGAGTATCGGCCGGAGTCTGGGTGGCCCTGGTGAGGGGACAGGACATCGTCAATGAGAAACAGATCGTGATGGCGAGAGCCAGGCAGAGGGGGCAGGATACAAGCGATTTCCCAAAAACCATGCGCAGAATGACTGTCTTCTGCGCATGGTGATGCATCATGTTGGAAAACCGGCCTGGATTACCGCTTCGCGTGTCTTAGCAGAATCAACGCACTGACCACCAGGATCATGATGGCCAGGCCGGTCGAGCCGGTCGAAGGCACTGGTTG
>CAYYMM010000091.1:0-10986 GCA_964472395.1 uncultured bacterium
GATGAAGACATCGTCGAGTTCCAGTCCGTCGCCCCGGTGTGAAGGTGACGGACGACTGCTCATGCCGACCGCATACAGAGCCTGATACAAAATTTCCCCGGCATAATCGCCTGTAAACGGCCGGCCGGTCCGGTTCGCACCATGCGCTCCGGGAGCCAAGCCGACGATAGCCAGACGCGCACCAGGGTCACCGAAACCAGGCACCGGACGATTCCAGTACGCTGCGCCTGCATGACGGCGATCGGGCTGGATCGACGAACGAAACCGCACCAGGCGCGGACAGGCATTGCATCCCAGAATCGACTGGATCGGATATCGGAGAAGCGTCGGGGTGCGCCCCGCGCGTGAAGAACGGTAAAGGGACAACTCATATCGGAAATTCGGTGTCACCTCGCCCGACTTCGCCATCCGTTCCAGCGTATCGAGATCGAAAAACGCCACCTCATCGATCTCGTCCCGCGCAAACCCGAACGGCCCCTCCGAATGGGCCAGAAATGTCGTAACATCCTCGGATTCGAGATCCGACAGCCAGAGATAGCTGTGGAGCGGGGTGAACGATTCGGTCTGGATCCCGAGTTCCTCGTGGCACTCACGACGGGCGGCATCGAGAGGCGATTCGCCCGGGTCGAGATGTCCGCCGACGGACGTGTCCCATTTCCCGGGCTGGATGTCCTTCGAGGCGGATCGTTTCTGCGCGAGGATCCTGCCGGAGGCATCGGTCACGAGCACATGGACGACGCGATGCGTGAGTGCCGGGTTGCCGTGGCATTCGGCCCGCAGACGTGGTTCGAGAAGTCGTCCGTCGGCATCGACACAAACCAGATACTCGCCATGAGCCGCCGCCATGCAATCTCCTTCCGTCACACGCGATTGTATTCTTCCCAGATCGTTTCGACGATGTGGCCGAGCCGCTTCGTGCGGATCGCTTTCCGGATGCCTGCCGCATATCCGCGGGGTCGTCCCGCCATGTCTTTCAGAACGTCAAAGAGAAACGCGGGATAGAGAAAATACTCGCGAATGTTGCGCCAGAAAAACGCATTGTCGAATTCCCGACGTATCGCCTGCATCGAAGCGGCGTCGAGCGAGATCGTGACGGCGGGGGATTCGGTCTGGCGGATGATCCATCGTTCGGAAAAGTCCGGATCCGCCGGAAGCCAGCCCTTCGCCAGAGCCTCGTCGAACAGAACGGATCCGGGAAGCGGGGTCGTGAAGGTCACCACGACATGGTCCGGCCGGATCTCGCGCGCCAGTTTCAAGGACGCCCGCGCATCCTCGATGGTTTCATCCGGAATGCCGATCATGAAGTTGGCGAGCGTCCTGAGGCCGACCTTGCGGCAGATCGCGAACGCGCGCCGGACATCGTCCGGATCGCTCCCCTTGCGCAAGCGTCGCAACATGCGCTCGGAGCCGGATTCGACACCGAACTCGAGTTGCAGACATCCGCTCCGGCGCATCTCACGGAAGATCCCCTCATCCGCGCGCCGGACGTGCGCCTGACATCCCCACGCCAGACCGGTCTTCCGCATGCCGGCACACAGTTCCAGGAGCCAGTCCCGATCTTCCAGCAGCGTGTCGTCCAGAAACCAGATGCCGTCGATCCGATAGCGCCGGATCAGCAGTTCGATCTCCGCCATGACGTGGCCCACTGAACGTCGACGCACACGGCTTCCGAACAATTCCTTTGAGGAGCAGAAAATGCAGCCGAACGGGCAGCCGCGCGATGAGATGATCGAGGTGGCGCGCCAGAGGAGTCTGCCGCGGATGTTGCCCGGCGGCCGGAGATAACGCTCGAAACGCACCGCTTCACGATCAGGGAACGGCAGGGAATCGAGCGGATCGATCAGGGGGCGCGACGCGGTTCGAACCAGAATCCCGTCGCGTAAAAACGCAAGCCCGGCGACCTCCTCCGGCGAACGGCCAATCCCCAACGCTTCGGCGACTTCGGGAAAGGTGATCTCCCCCTCACCCAGCACCACGAAATCGAACCCGAATTTTTGCAGTGTCCACTCGGGAAGCGCCGTGGGATGAATGCCTCCGCCGACCGTCACAACACCCGGCAATCGATCCCGGATCTGCTCCTGCAGCGCCAGACCTCGAGCGACCTGGGTGGTGAGCAGGCTCATGCCGATCAGGTCCGGCTTCGAGGCTGCGATCTGGTCGATCACGGATGAATCGCTGGGATCGGGATCCAACACCGTGATGGCGTGGCCGTGCGGCTTGAGGTTTGCGGCGAGACTCAGGAGGCCGAGCGGCGGATCGGGCGTGTTCCCGGAACGCGGTCTAATCAGGGTGATGCGCATGCGAGGATCTCTCAAGAAGCGGCGGCGATGCCGGAGCATACACGAGGTCGATCGCCGAGTCATCGGATCGAGTGCCGGGTTCGACATCCGTCACCAGCACTGCGGTCAAGCGGAGCGAATCATATCGGTACCGGAGCGCGGCTTCAACCGACCGCGTCCAGACCGGACGGCCGGATTGCAGGTACCGCGTGGCATTCAGATCCCAGACGATCGATTCGAGGGGAGACTTTTGTGCCTTGATCTGAAACGAACCGGGATCGAACCAGTGACCCCGGAGCGGCAGTTCGTCCTGCGCGATCCGGAGAATGAAGCGGAATGTCGCATCCGGTTTCGGATCCGGCACACACGCCTGCGCCGCGACAGCCAACTGCCGGGGCACATCGGCGTTTCGTTTCTGGTGATCGAGTTCGGCGATGGATTGCAGCGAAAACAGAATCGCCAGCCCCAGCGCGAATCCCCGCGCGATCCGGCCGGTCGCGGGATGCCGTCGATACAGGGCGGCGACAAGCGATGCCAGCGCAAGACTCATTCCGGCGACGGGCGTGTAGAGGTACCACTTGTTGCACAGATTGTGGACCGGCATCAGAAACAGCGCGCTCCAGAGCACGCCGAACCGATACCCGCGCGGCATGGCCGGAATCAGCGCCAGCACCAGCAACCCCGCGGCAATACACACTCCGCCGGGAAAAGGATGCGGAACCGTCAGCAACCAGGACAGATTCTGCGCAATCGTCTCGGCCAGGTCCCCGACCCGGAAATGCTCGACGCTCCGATACCCGCCCATGCCGTGAAAAATCCAGGCCCGGTAGCCGACGTACACGGCCGTCAGGCAGCCGTACACGAGCCAGCTTCGGAATCGCCGGAACCCGGATTCGAGCAGGTCCCAGAGCACGATCCATAGCGGGATGGTGACGGCGGTTTCCTTCGACAGAAGGCCGGCCAGAAGCGCAAGGGAACTCACGAACAGACTCCGGGTATGCGTCAGCAGAACGATCAGTCCCGTGAGAAGAACGGCCTGCTCGGCGCGGTCGAGCAAAATCCAGAGTGGTTGCGTGACGAGGGGATGCACGCCGAACAGAAGACCCGCAAGTGAGGATGCTCGCGCATCGAGACCCATTGAACGGGCGCAACGGATGAGGAGGTAAACGCACGCGAGGTGGAATGCGAGATTCACCGAGTGCCAGAGCCATTCGCGACCCCCGAACAGTAGGGCTTCAATGTGGAACATGGTGGCCATGAGCGGCCGGAAAGTCTGGCTCGCGGCGCGAATACCGTAATCGCTCAGATCGATGTATCCGCCGTAGAAAACCTCCAGCCATCGGATCCGTCCCGGACGAGGTTGCACGAAGAAGCGGACAGTCTCCCAGTCGAACCAGATGAGGAGACTCCGGAACTGAACGGCGATGACCCACAAGGCGATGAGCAGGCCGGTCGGAGAAAAGCGGGAGCGGAATGCGGCGAATCGTCGAGACATGGGCGGAGTGTATCCGGAAGCGATCCGGAGGGCAAGATCGGGGATCGGATTCGAGCGCTGTCGATTCAGTGACTCGCGGCTACTCCGGACCGATGCTGAATTCCTGCTGCCAGATCGGGCCTAACACTTCAGAGAGATCCGGCCGGAGAAGCGCGCCATAGAGATGAAGCGATTCGATTGAGAAGGTGATCGGATCGGGGAATGTGAAATGCAGGATCGGAACGGTCGTCCAACCGGATGGAACGGAAAGGGGTTCGAAATCAAATGACTGAGACCAGGAGGGGTGAAAGAAATACTCACCCTGTATCTCGAGGCATGAAACGACAACGGCGGAATCCAGCGGATCGGATGGATTGCATATTTCCAGATCGAAGTGAAATGGCATCCCGGACGTGAAATGCGTCGCATTCAGACTGGCGGATGTTTCCCATTCCGTGCAATCCGGTTGGGCCATCGGAGACAGCAGCAGGATATCGCCTTCTATTATTCGCGTTTCCAGACAACTCGGCCTGAGTGATCCCGGAACGGCCAGCAAGGCGGCATCAACATGTGGATAGATTTCACGTCCGTAATACTCGATCGTCCAATCCGCTTGCTTCTTCCAGATGTTCAGGTGTTCGCCTTCATCCCAAGCGCCAGCGGCAGAAACCCAGAGTGTGCCGTCCGGAGCAGTCATCAAACCCGGCCTATACAACATCTGAATCTGAGCAATCTCCTCGATCGTCCAATCGGAATCAGTCCGGGTAGTATAAAATAACGAACCATGTTTGAACACGGCATGCGGATTCCCGAGATTGTCGAAGGCGAGTGTCACTGAGGATGACGAGACATCACCGATGTCGATAGTTCGGGACTCGACCACCCAACCGGAGTCGCCCAGCGTGCCGTATCGCATGGAGTTGATCTGTTGATGATCTACATAGTGACTATCGACGCTGAAGAAATGGATGACCCCATCTGCACTTCTTTCCAGATCGACATCCGCCACCCATTGGAGAGCCGAGGTGTTTCCGAGATCGACCACCTGATCAACCCATCCTTCCGGTGTTTCGAATGCGTGATGCATGGCAATTTGGTTGTTCAGATTGCTCTCATAATAGACAATATGCGGAACTCCATCCGCTGCGTAAACCAGTTTGCCTGCGAAGGATCCCTCCGGAGTCGATCTCACAATCTGAGGTGACCAGACTCCTTCCTGCCGTTCCCATAAAACGATATCATTCCCAGGTGAACCATCTGTGTATTGATGGGTGACTATGCCGGGGTTTCCGGATGGATCGAGTGCCAGATCGATCGCGGTTCCATACGGGACACACAGAGCTTGAATAGTCTCAACCTGCGTGATTCCGTTGCGCCGTGTAATGAGTTTTGTCTCTGCGCGTGTGGAGAAAGCAACATATATCGTACCATCCGGAGCGGTACACACGGAAGACAAATCGAGTTCACCACCACCCGTTTTGATGTGATTCAATGCCCAATCATCGAGTTCTTTCGCTCCATAATACAGCAGATTTTCATCCTCTGTAGTTCTATTCACAACGATCGCGGTCCGAAGTCGACCCATCCGATCGTATCCTGCCGCGATCGATCCCCCGTCTCCGCCCTCCAGCAACTGTGTTTCGGAATTCCACTGCTCCTCAACTTTCCATGCATGGACCATGTTCTGTTCGGAGGTGAAGAAAAGATGCGATACATCGCTGCTGTCGATCAGGATCTCCATTCCCGGATCATTGACCGGCATCACGGCATCAAAGGGATACTCGGTGATCCATCCGGATTCATGGCGATAACCGTAAAGGAGGCGGGCAGGTCCACCTCGCGAACCGTATGCCGCAAGGATCCGACACTGTCCGGTTGAATCTTTCACGAGTTTGACCGCGGAAAAATTTTGAAAGGTTCCGGTCGATGCAACCGTTTCGACAGCGCCTTCCGGAGTGACCGGGTTCATATAGAGCACCTGGCAAAGATTAGAATGCCACGTGATGAAGGCGATGCCGATTACCCCCGGAGTTGTTTCAATCGCGGCAATGTTACCATAAAAAAGCCCTTCGGTGTAGACAACCTCGGACTGCCAACCTTCGGAAGAATTATATAGATGAACTAGATGATCTTCTCCTTCCTGGGATTTAATGAAAAAAACGTGAAGACAGCCTGTTGAATCCTGTATCAAACCAACACTCTCGACGCATGTTCCGGACGTATCCACTGATGCGGCATTCCACGTCGAACCGGAAAACGTTGCCAGTTTGACATTGCGGGTTTTCTGGTCGGTAAAACAGATGACCGGTTGATCCGTATCATTGAGAATCGCACAGATGCCGATAGCAGGCGAATCGCTGATCTCATGGGTGATCCACTCGTTTCCCGCATGATGCATCGCCTGCACCGTGTCACCGGAGAGGAAAATCCAGGGATTGTTCTGAGCATCGAACAGGAGCGTGTTCTGACCGGACAGTTCGAAGTTGTCCTGCCTGAAGAGATACTCTGAAGACCAGTTCGTCGAGGCCTGAACGTTTCCCGTGATCGGTATCAGGCAAGCAAACAGAACAAGGCAAATAAAAACGAACCGGGTATGCGTGGATGGAAATATACACAATCCCAACATTGATTTCATATCAGGATCCTCCCTTACACAATTATACGAATCATACAGAACGAATGCAAACCGGACCCAATTTGAACGGCTCACGACCAGTCACACCAATCGGTTGCCTATCCATCCGATCCATCCCGTCACGACATTCATATATTTATTGATCATCACCTGTAAATCATAAAAAGCCTCATCGATATTTATATTTTTAATTTTTCTATTGACTTTTTTAATTTTTGAGATTACTTTATTTATCGTGATGGGATTTCACCAGGAGGAATCAGATGGAAAACGAAAAAACACGCATTTTGAAAATGGTCGAAGCCGGCAAACTGTCAGCCGAAGAAGCATTCAAACTGATGGATGCCATGAACAGCCCTGCGGCAGCGACCGAGATCGCCGTCAAGGAACCAACAGGGAAGGCACGGTTTCTGCGGATCCGGGTGTTCGACAAGAACCGGCAGAAAGCCAAAGTGAATATCTCACTCCCGCTCTTCCTCGTCAGAGGTCTCGCCAAAATCATCCCCGCATCCGCCCAGATGCACCTCAACGACAAACAGATCAACCTGGACCAGATCATGTCTCTCGTGGATCAGGCTGCCGGAACCAAGCTGATCGAAGTCGATGACGACGACGAAAACGAACGGGTGGAGATTGTGATCGAGTAATCCGTTGGAGATTCGTTCCGGACGGGAATCAGAGTCTGACCGCGGCGCCGCCCCACGTCAGTCCGCCGCCGAATGCGACGAACAGCACGATCTGTCCCGGCTTGATCCGTCCGGTATCGCGCGCTTCCGCAAGAGCGATCGGGATGGACGCAGAGGACGTATTCCCGATATGCGGCAGATTGATGAAGAACTTGCTGTCGTAATCGATTCCCAGCCGCTTCGCGACGGATTCGAGAATCCGGGTGTTGGCCTGATGCGGTATCACAAGATCGATGTCCTCAGGAGTCAGATTCCCGTGTTCCAGGGCTTTCCTGGCACTTTCAACCAGATTCGAAACGGCAAACTTATACACTTCGTTACCCTTCATCTGCACATAATGCAGCTTCGCATCGATGCTCGCATGCGATGCCGGCATCTCAGTGCCTCCGGCCGGAATCGTGATCAGCTCCTTCTGCCGACCATCCGATCGGAAGTAGTACCCCAGCAATCCATTGCCATTGCGGGCTGCCCCCATCACCACGGCTCCAGCACCGTCACCAAACAGAACACAGGTCGCCCGGTCCTCCATGTTGATGCATCGCGAGAGCAATTCACTGCCCACGACAACGACATGTCGGGCTGCACCGGAAAGAATCAGTGAATTCGCCACGATCATCCCATAGATGAACCCGGTGCAGGCGGCATTGAGATCGAAGGCGGCGGCATTCAGCGCTCCAATCTTCTCCTGAACGATCACGGCGGTCGACGGAATCTGCCGATCCTGCGTACAGGTCGCGATGATCAGAACATCGATGTCCAAAGGCTCAAGCCCGGCATCCCGGATAGCCCGACTCGCCGCCCCGGCCGCGAAATCCGAATTCATTTCAGTGGGTAACGCAAAATGACGCTCACGGATCCCCGTCCGCTCACGGATCCACTCATCTGACGTTTCAACGATCTGCTCAAAATAATGATTATCCAGCACCCGGTCAGGCAATGCGGAGCCAATGCCCAGAATGGCTGAGCGTGTGATTGAGGTCGATCCATTCATCTCAAGTTCCATGGCACTTTGATCCCATAAAAAATAAGCCCGGACGAAGTAGGTATTTCCGTGACGCCCGGGCTGGTTTTCGTGTTCCCTGAGATCTTCGAACGAGCCGACGACCTTCGTCGGTGGACCCCACGGCGCCGCGCGGGAAAAGTTGGTGTGGGGTGTTCCGATCCCGGGATGCCGGGGAAATACTTATTCAATTCTCGTGCCAAGAATTTCGATCCGGTGGATCGCCCAATCCCCGAGCCGGAATTACAGACACATCCCATTGAATTCGTAATCTTTTTCAGGTTTCGATCCGGAACCGCCCGCAAGTCGATCCCGAAACCGGAGGTGTGTCAATCGCGCAACGCCATGCGCAGAAGCGCGAAGCATCGTTCGCAGCGGCCTGTCTCTCAGGTAACCACCGTCCGGCTCATTGCTGATGGCGCCGTGTCCCCCACCAAATGCTCAGTCCGGCATTTCAGACACCGGATACGCGGTAGTCTGCATGTGGGCGGCACCTTGAGAGACGCTCCGCAGTCACATGCGATGTATCGGTACTGCTTCGACCTCCAGATCGCATCCCGCGTCTCACGAGCCCGATCGATCAACGATTCATCGCCACTTGCCGCGACCACAATCGCAGCCGGCAAAATGGCCGATGTCTGTCCGAGAGCCGATGCGGGAATCGATGAGGTTTTCGCTCCGGTCACCTTGCGGAACGCCTGATCATAGGATTGGAGGAATGTCCCCGTAACACCCGGCCCCGCATTCATCTCCCGTAATATCCGAACTCGCTCGGTCACCGGCGGATGCGTGCTGAACATGCCCTGAACAGCCCGGGTCTTTTCAAGCGGATTGACCACGCACATCGGGGCCACTACCCGATTGATCCTGGGGGACTTCAAAACCGAAAGCCCGATCTTTTCGAGTGCCCTGGCCAGGCCATCCGGCAACCGCGTGAACTCGACGGCCGACGCATCCGCCAGATACTCACGCTTCCGCGACGCCGCCATATAGATCAGACGCGCCAGAATCGGCGCCAGAATCATCAACGCCAACCCGACGACCAGAATGATGATCTGCACCTGCCCGCTGTCCGAACTCCGGCTCCGCCGCCGCCCCCCGCCATAAAACAAACTCCTCACCGTGATGTCCGCAATCAGCACGATCGCTCCCATCATCACCCCGATCATCGTCATGAACAGGATGTCACGGTTCCGCACATGCGCGATCTCATGCGCCATCACACCCTGCAACTCATCCCGGTCCAGCATGTTGAGGAGTCCCGAGGTGATCGCAACGGCGGCATGAGCAGGGTCCCTGCCGATCGAAAATGCATTGGGAGCCGGATCGTCGATGATGTAGATGTCCGGAATCGCGGGGAGCATCGATGCAATCGTCATTTCCTCGACGACATTGAACAGTTTCGGATGATCCTCTTTCGAGATCTTCGTCGCTCCGGAAACGGCCAGGAAGATCGATCTGCCCTGGAAATACGCCACGAGACTCAGGATGATCCAGACGACCGCGGCAACGGCGATGCCCGACACTCCCATGCCAGGCCCGACGAGCAACTCACCCGCAAGATAGCCGATCGCAATCAACAGACCGGCCATCACGACAACGAGTATCGCGGATTTTCTCCGATTGGACTGAATGATCTCCCACACGTTCCGAATCCCGCCCTGATGCCGATCGGAAGCCGATCAGAATGACACTTTCGGAACGGCACGCTCTTCCGGAGTTTCAATCTCGAAGAATTCAGATGCCTTGAAATTGAACATCCCGGCAATGATGTTGGTCGGAACCATCTCGATCTTGTTGTTGTACCGCATGGTCGAATCGTTGTATGCCTGACGGGCGAACGATATCCGGTTTTCAGTCGAAGTCAGCTCTTCCTGCAGGGCAAGAAAGTTCTGGTTGGCCTTGAGATCCGGGTACGACTCGGCCAGAGCAAACAGTGACTTCAACGTGTTGGTCAACATGCCCTCAGCCTTGCCCGATTCCGCCGCCCCCTGCGCATTCATGGCCGCAGAACGCGCCTGAACAACCGCTTCCAGCGTCTCCCGCTCGTGCTGGACGTACCCCTTCACGGTTTCGATCAGATTCGGAATGAGATCATGACGGCGCTTGAGCTGTACGTCGATCTGCGACCAGGCATTGCGCACCATGTTCCGTGCGGCGATCAGACCATTGTACAGTCCGAAAACCCAGAGAACGATCACCACTAGAACCGCAAGAAGAATCAAAAATGACATTGCGAATCCTCCCTTGAGGGTGGTTACGACTGACGCATCAAGAACGGTCGGCGCGATCGAGCGCTTCCCCGAGAAACTCGGAGATGGTGCGAACCGGCGCGTCAAGATCCGCTCGGCCGGACCCAAGTGCGACGGCGATCCGGGACATCTCACCGGCATCGAACCAGACCCCGTCTCCGTTCGAACACCGATCCACAATCACGTCACCCGGCATGCTCCGTTTCTCCATCAGTTTCAGACACAGCGGACAGCGGCGACGGGCCTCACGAACGAGGGTCTGAACCTCCAGGAAGTCCGGCTGCCGAAGATCTTCCGGCATACCGGCATGTTCGAGCAATAAACGGATTTCTTCGGCGTCAAACCAAACGCCCATGCACGTCGGGCAGTAATCGAGTTCAATCCGGTGATACTCGAAGACAACCATGCAAGACTGGCAGACCGGGCAATCCATAGAGGTAGATTATAAGTCGATCAGCCCGAAAACGCAAACCGATCCACCGATTACACAGATTTCGCGGATACGGACATCCACCGATTACACAGATTTCGCGGATACGGACATCCACCGATTACGCAGATTTCACGGATGCGGACATCCACCGATTACGCAGATTTCACGGATGCGGACATCCACCGATTACACAGATTTCGCGGATACGGACATCCACCGATTACGCA
>CAYYMM010000091.1:11086-19098 GCA_964472395.1 uncultured bacterium
GATTTCACGGATGCGGACATCCACCGATTACGCAGATTTCACGGATGGGGTTTTTCGATGATGGGTCAGGCGATTTGAGAGTCAACATGGTGAACGGAGCCATGTACGTAATCCGCTATGGTCTGCTCTGTTCCGTTGAAGGAGAATCGCACAATCGTGCATTTCATGCCCTGCTGTGCTATTCACTCTGTCGGGGGCAAC
Organism: uncultured bacterium; assembly: GCA_964472395.1. Classification (GTDB taxonomy): domain Bacteria; phylum CSSED10-310; class CSSED10-310; order CSSED10-310; family CALFER01; genus CALFER01. The sequence continues at coordinate 11,288 of CAYYMM010000091.1, forward strand.
ACCGTCATGCATCGCCTTGATCGTTTACGTGAGATTCTCAGGCATCGCGGACTGCAGAACAGCATCCTCCACGGACTCCGCCGCCTGCTGGCTTACCGGAACATCACGCTGTTCGGTCCGGACATGATCCGCATCAACCCGATGAGTGCGATCTGCAACCACCGATGCTCCATGTGCTGGCTCCAGACGATCCCCGAAGACACCCGGAAAAACCTCATCCGACAAGACCAGCACGACCGGATGAACGCACCCGACTATGACCGGATTTTCCGAAACATGCCGGCCGGACTCCGCGAGGTCAATGTCGTCGGAGGAGGCGAGCCTCTGCTCCACCCGGAAATCCACACGATACTCCGGTCGATCAAACGGAATGGCTTCCGAGGCAGTCTCATCACCAACGGCACGAATCTGACTCCGGAACTCGCGGAAACACTGGTCGACATCCGTTGGGACCTTGTCCGGATATCGGTCAGCGCAGGAGACCGCGACACGTATCGCCTGGTTCAGGGCGTGGATCGATTCGACCGTCTGATCCGGAACATTCGCATCCTGAACCGATTCCGCTCCGCAAATCCCCCTCCGCGCATGCATCTATCCGTGTTTCACGTGCTCCAGAGAGACAACATCTCCAATCCCGCACCACTGTTCGGGATTGCCGAGCAGATGGAAGCGGATTCGATCGAATTCGACCCCCTGATTCCTCTGAATCCTGATCTGGCGTTGAGTCGCGACGAGTTGGCAACGGCCATCGAAGAGCTGCCGAAAACCGCTGCCCGATCCCCTGTCCCGAGCAATTTATCTGAAATCGTGTCAACTTTCCGCAAGCAACTGGAAGTGAACGACACCCGGACCGCCTTCATACCGGCTCGCAGATGCTCGGTCGGATACGATCAATGCTTCATCCACGCGAACGGTGATGTATACCCCTGCTGCTTCAGCGATGAAAAGATGGGCAATTTGAAGTCCACATCGTTCAGGGAAATCTGGCATGGGAAACAATTCAAGGCGTTCCGGCGGCGACTGATGAGCGGGAAATTCGCGTATTACTGTATCGAGAAACAGTGCTCGCTACCAGGCGTGCTGCTGAACCGATAGATCCCGATCACACGATCAGTCATCGGCACGGATTTCATCGACCGGGACGACCTGCCCCGTTCCACGATCGATCGCGTCGAGCGTGAACGCGGATTCCGTAACACGAAAAAAAACCTCGATCCGGCACTCACCCCGGAGATATGCTGGAAAACCATGAATCAGATACTCCGCCATCTTGACGCAATCCGACACCTCCGACGCAGATTCATCCCCGAAATACATGGAAATCCGGATGGAAGTCTGGTGATCTTCCGTCGTGCCGAATATCCGGGTTCTGACCGCCGGAACCTCGTCCCCACAATGGTGAATCGGAACAAACTTTGACTCCAGAGCTTCCAGTCCGATGGCCCCGGTCAGCCGACCATTTTCGACCCACACGGTACGCAGTTTCATTTTGAACTCCTCCCGGCGCGCTCTTTCGTGTGATCATTCAGTATCAGTGCCCGGATTATACCCGGCCGATCCTGACGGGTCAACCGCACCCTCCGGATTTCCGGGCCTGGCTCTGCGTCTTCACCTTTTTCTCAAATACACGCGTCCCCGCAAGCTTTACGTCGGGACGTGACACCGCATGGCGCCCCCCCAGCGCTGCCGTGAACCGATACGCGAGCACCTCGTCCCCCGAGCCTCCACCCGTATCCGCTACCTCCCGGTTCACCCCCTCCGACGGATTGCCGAACGCCGCCAGCCATCCGTTCGCACCGCCCTCCAGCACATACGCATTCGTGACATGCAGCAACTTCAATCGTTTCCACGCCTCAACCGCTTCAGTCTCGCCGTTCGACATCACGACAACCACCGCGTTCGACGGCAGTTCGGACCAGTGAAATCGTTCGAGATCTTCGATGTCACCCCGCACGGCATCCGCGAGATGAAACAGGTTGAAATCGCGCTCGGAACGCACATCCAGAATCGTCAGAGTGATCCCATGATCATATAGAAGCTGCAGCAGTTCACCCGGATCGATCAGGACTGACCGGCTGTCGAGCATCGGTTTGTATTTCGCCTCCATGCGTTGCCAGCGGGTCTCGAATGACGGTTGCCCCTTCACGATCAATCCCGCCGCGATCAGGCACAACGCCAGTGCCATCCACTTCGTCCAGTGCCTCATCTGCCGGCCTCCTCTTTCTTCGCCAACACCAGCCGATCCCGCACCCAGGCTCCTCCGGCAAACATCCCGATGGCCATCACCACGACCATCAGAACCATCACTCCGGTGTCGAGCCCGAACACATCCATCAGCGTGAGGCGTCCCAGGTAGCTCGAATTGTAAAAATCGGAGAAGGATTCGACGGTTTCACCGAATACGAAGATACCGGTGAATACGCCGAGCACAAAGAAGGCGCCGTCGAGTTTGAGTGTGGCGAGACTGACCAGCGAGGTGCCCGGGCAGAATCCACCGATGATGAATCCAACCCCCATGATGAGCCCGCCCGCGATGCCCGGCCACAGATAGGTCGGGTTCACCCAGATCGCCTCGTAATCGAGCCATCCGAGCGACACGGCCCAGAACACGAGCAGCATGGCGGTGACGATGGCGGTGAACATGACCTGGAGCACCGCGAGATCCTTGAAGTAGAATTGTCCGGCCAGTTTGCGCGAGTCACCGAAGCCGGCCGATTCGAGAATGAAACCGAACGCGAGACCGATCGCGAAATAGATCAGATTGGCGCCCATCGGGCCCGCAAGTTCAGGCAGATTCATTGGAAACATACCGGCCTCCTAGTTCCACGCTTTGCGCAGGAAGTACGCGAGCGCATAAGCGGAGGCGAAAATCGACAGCATGAAGGCCCAGGAACCGGCCGACAGAACGCACCCGCCGGACAACGCCTGCCCGGACGTGCACCCACGCGCAAGCCTCGCGCCGTACCCCATGATCGCGCCTCCGAGAAACGCCATTGCCCAGCGCGTGGAATTGCTGATCCGCGGCCCCTTCCGGGTCTCGATCCGCACCCGCCGATGGATCAATCCGGAAAGAAATCCGCCGACCAGGGCACCGAGAATTTCAATCACAATCCAGTTGTTGAGGGGCTCACGATCGCCTCCGGCCAAGGCGGCCAGATTCGGCGTTCGATCGACATGCGAGGGGACCACGAGATCCTCGATGGCCACGATAACCCGCTGAATGCCTCCCGAAGCCCCCAACCCGTTTCCCGTCAGCAGAAACGACGTGAACAGCAAGACACCGAGCGCCGCGCCGGCGATGTATGAATTCCAATACACCGGCCGATCGGCGGTCGGATGCGCGTCAGTTTTTCCGATGGTCATCGTCGACTTCCTCCCATCCGGTGATCATCGCCGTAATGCTCGAAAGCGGCGTATGCCCCGTGGTGGTCAAATAGACATGCATGATCACGAACGCGCCGAAGAGCCAGGCCGCGAGCGCATGCAGGGTCGCGAGCCACTCCAGCCCACCGGCATACTCGACGATCGGCGGATGGAAATGTGCACTCACCAGAAGAAATCCCGTCACGAGCTGAAACGGCAGCAATACGTTCAGAATCGCCAGATATGTCAGCTTCTGCAGAGGATTCAACTTCCGGTCCGGCGATTTCTCGAATGGATGCGGGTCCCCTCGGAACATGCCTCCGAGATAAAACACGGCCTGCCGGATGGACGCCGAAACGAAATCGCGGGGTTCCGGGATGAACTGCCGGAGCTGGTTGGTAAAGATATGATAGAGCAACCCCAGGCCGGCATTGATGACGAAAATGAAGCCGAAAGCGACATGAATGCGGGATGCGAGATTGAAGCACATGAAGAGGCGATTCGGGAGGTGGATTTCGAGTCCGGTATAAAGTAGCACGAGGATCACGAACGCCTGCATCCAGTGCCATGCCCGTTCATGAAACGAATACATGTAGACACGCTTCATCGCCGTCTCCTCCGCCCCGTCACGATCCGGGCACTGCCATGCACCGCCACCCCAAACACCACCACCGCCATGAAGCCGATCCCGATCCGATTCACCGCAACATTCCGATCAGCGCCCGGCACGTAGAGTTCCGGTGCGCCATCGCCCTCCCGATTCATCCGAGCCACCCATCGACCTTCCGTCGCACGAACGACCCGGCCGGCATTCCCGATTCCTCCGGTCCTGCGCAGGATCGGTTCGGCATCGAACGGAGCGGTCGGCGACACCTCCAGGTCGGCATACAGCCGCGACTCTGCGGCATGGCACGATACACACTCGCATAACGCGAACTCACGGCGCATGACACCATGATGAATACCGAACGGCTGCGCGTCACCCTCGATGCGCGGGTTCACGACACCCGCATCGGCCAGGCGCGCCGCCACCCAGTCCCGTTTGTCCCGTGTATCGAGAATCAACTCCTCATCCGAAAGCACGCCGTCATGGTTCGAGTCGAAGCGTTCGAGCGCTTCAGGTCGGCAGGCAACGCCGTCATGGAACACGGCGGCAACGATCGCGGGCGACACGCGGCCCGACGGTTCACCGGCCGTCCAGAACCAGGTCGTCACGACATTGAACGGTGCGAGCCGTTCCCGGCCGTCCTCGTCCAGCCTCGGCCAGAAAACCGGCTGAAACCCTGTCACATGCGCATTGGGATCACCCCAGTCTCCCTCGATGCCCCGATACCGCACAATCCCCTTGCCGTCCTCGCCGGCAACCGTCCAATCGATTTCTCGCACGGCCGCCATGGGCGAGGTCGGTATATGACACGCCTCGCAACTCAGCTTCTGAAAATGCAGCCCGGGGTAGGGGAGCCACCGGTGCATCGGCTCGGCGTCATGACACATCTCGCATCGCCGCATCGTCACCGGTTCAGTCGAGGGGTCGGCATCCATCGACCCGCGGCCCCTGGCAAACTGGTGCGACGGCCGATGGAGATACTCGCTGAAGGCCTGTCGCCGCGTATCGAAACGCAAGTGGAGGGGGCGTGTGGCGGCGATTTCGAGCGCATAGGCCGGATTGTTGAGTGAAAAGTGGCAGTGCGAGCATCGCATGACACGCTCGGCATGCACATCCCATGGCCGAATCGTCTGCTCCTTGTTGACCGTGCTGATACCGGAATCGCTGATCCGCTGGCCCGAGAAAATCGAACCGGTGCGCAGTGTCATCGTCAATTCGGCCGGATCTCCTTCAGGAATGACGAGCGGGGCGCTTCCCCGGTGCACCAGGCCATGACAGGCACCGCAGTTTTCATCAGTCGGCCCTCTCAACGCGATCCGGTCGATCGGCCACCGCCCCTGTTCCGATAGCGCATCCCGCTTCCAGATCCAGGAATCACCTACGCGAGCGACCAGGCCGGTCCGGCCGAGCGATGCCGTGACGGCCCATTCAAATCGCTCCCGGCGCATCTCACCCATCATCGCTTCACGATCGACCGTCTCGATGTGACACAGAAAGCAGTTCATTTCGAACCCGAGATCCCGGGCGGGTCCGCCGCCGACATGCCGACGGCCGTAAGTCTTGAGCCAATCCGCGTCGAACGGCACGTCGGAACCCGGATCCGGAGACTCGACTTCGTGCGCCAACCGTCGCTGCGGACGGACATGATCGCTGTGAGACTCGATGTATTCCGTATCGTGGCACTGCCCGCATGTTTTCATCGGTGATAAAGGCTCGTGCGATTCGATCACTCTCCTGCCATCCCGGTCCAGCAGATCGAATTCGGGGTGAATCCGATCCGAGGTCGCGAGCGTGGGAATGCTGATCAACACGAATGCTGCGCTTATGAGAACAAGGACCCGAATGTTCATCGGCCACCTGCTGTTTCCGTCTCAAGCATTCCGGTGCGTTGTCTTCCGCCGCGCACCGCCGGATCGCCGTCGTATCCGAGCGCTTCCCAGTTCAATCGGCCGCCCTGGCCATGGCAGTCCTTACACGACAACGCCTGTCTCGATGTCACAACCATGTGATTGATCGCCCAGTACATTTCCGTCGGTGCGAATCCGAATTCACCACTGTAGGATAATCCGGTCGCTTCACTTCCGAGCCGAGCCGCCTTGTCCCAATCAAAGTCTTTCCAATACCCACCCGGACCGTACGTTTTCGGCACAATGAAATACCGGTTCTTCAGATCGTAAATCTGCTTCCCCCTGTGCACCTTAAACGGCCAGATCCTTGCCTTTCCATCCCGGATACTCCCCATTGGTTTCGCCATCGCGGTAACTGTCTCGGGATCAATCGTCTCACCCAGCAGATAATGATCCGCCGTACCATTAAACCAGGCATATTCCGGCGCAATATTGACCGCATACTCGAATACACCCTTGATCGCGGCATATTGGTGCGGATCGTTGACAGCCTTTTCACGCTCGATGTCCCCAGCCTGCGACCAGTCCCACGACATTTTTGTCGCTTCCTCCGGAGCAATGCGGGGGATATGACAGGTCTGACATGCCACTGCCGCTCCGTGAGCATTGAGTCTCATGTCCTTATGCGGCTGCGAAGCATGACATAACGTGCAATCAAACCGATTTTTAGCATCGACGCTGACCGAGATCAATCGGCCGGGAATGAGGTGATTCTTCGTCTGGTGACAGTCGATGCATTCCAGTTTATGGCGGGACATGTGGATGTCGATCCGTTCACGGGGATTGAGCAGACTTCCGTCCATGTCGCCATGCTTCACCGCATCTCCGCCACCGCCGGCAAAATGACAGTATCCGCAGTTCGCCCGTTTCGGATATCCGACACTTTTCGCGATGGCCAGAAGATCGGCTTTCGGATCCGGTCGGCCCGCCCCATTGGGATCTTTATTGTATGTCGTCGTGCGATCGTGGCAAACCAGACAATCCACATTGTCCTGCTTCGAAAAATCGAACGTGTCATCTTCCCAACCGTATCCCGCATGGCATTGCGTGCAACGGACCCAGTTCGACTGAATCCCGATGCAGTAATTATTCATGAGATTTTTCTTGCCGATACGGACCGGCGTGTCATGCCCCGGAACCATCACATCCTCATCGCCAACCCAGTTCCAGTGTGCCGTCTTCATGATCTCGGCAGCTGCGTTCTTGTGACATTCCAGGCACGCCCTGGTCACGGCCGGACCGTCGGCGAACGGCTTTGAAAAAAACGTCGAGTGATCGGTGTGGACGCGCGGCTTGGGAACGTTCGCACGCGGATTGTCCCGGGTCGCCGCTTCACCATGGCCGGCGATCAGGCACGCACACACGAACAGCGTCAGAATCGACTTGAGTTTGAAAAGCATCCGGATACTCCCTGAAAAAAAACAATACGACGATCAACAAAAATTCCCTTGCTCAGACATCGCACAGAGACGAAGGTTACAGAGATTTTCGACACCCATCAGTTCAGGAAGAAGTCGAATGAAGCGACATCGCTGATCAGAGCATCGATTCCGAGCAATCCCGGAGTGAACAGAGCGGCATAGAAATGCATGGGACCGAATGGGGATACCGCGGGCATGGTGAAATCAGGAATAATCGTTTTCGACGATACACCGGCCGGTACCGGGATCGTTTCATGCCCCAGGCCGCTGTCGATCGCCTGCCAGGTGGGATACCCGAAAAACTGTCCGGCGACATCGAGCAGCACATACAGGTCCGCCGTCGCCGCACCTCCCGGATTCTGAATCTCCAACGTCAATCCGCACTGATCACCTTCGGCGAATGTCGACGCGGGCATCTCCAGGTCGATTCCGATCATCGATCCGCCCCCCTGCGGCATCCTGAGACTCATCAGGAACACATCGACAGCGCCGGGATCGACTCCCCAATTCTCG
>CAYYMM010000092.1:0-19007 GCA_964472395.1 uncultured bacterium
CAGCGGGAGAAGCGACATTGTCATTCCGATGGCTCTCGGTGGCCTTGCGGCGGGCGCAGACGGACTGATGGTCGAAATTCATCCGAATCCACAGAAGGCCTTGTGCGATGGACTCCAATCCCTCGATTTTGACAAATTCAGAGAACTGATACGCTCGATCGATCGCATCCGTCCGTTTCTGGAATCGCAGCGACGCCGGGAGACCCGCTCATGACCACGCATCGTGTCGCATGCCTGAAACTCAACAATCTTGAAGGATCACCCGTCCGCTTCGATGAATCCGATCTGAAGACTATCCGGATCGCGCTCGAATCCCTCCTCGACCTGATCGGAATGACCGCCTCGACCTTTCGCGGCAGGACGGTTCTGATCCACCCGAATCTCGTGCGCCCGAACCCGGACAGGATCCCGTCGAGCTACACCGATCCGCGCGTGGTGATCGCGCTGATGCGTCTGCTGTTCGATGCCGGAGCGCGTCATGTGAAGGTGGGGGAGAACCCCGGATTTGGATTCCCGGCGAGACAGGCTTTTCGGGAAGCCGGGTTAGAGGAACCTTTGCGGAAAGCCGGCGCTGAGATTTGCTACTTCGACGAAGGCGAGTGGGAGACGGTTGCGAATCCGGGAGGCCGATTGTTCCGGTCGATCCGGATCGCAAAACCGGTATTGGAATGCGACTATTTCATCAATGTGCCGAAGTGGAAAACACACATGCTGACCACCGTGTCGCTTTCCATCAAAAACCTGCTCGGGATCATAAATGACAGCCAGCGCATGTTGTTTCATCGGAACGATATCATCGATAAAATCGTCGATCTGGCACTCGTGCGGCCACCTGATTTGAACATCATCGATGGGCTCTGGGCCATGGAGGGTCAGGCTCCGTTCCATGGTCTGCCAATAACGGATTTCGGCACGCTGGCAGCGGGCGTGGACATGACCGCGCTCGATATCACCGCAGCCGATTTGATGGGATTCGAGCCGCATGAAATCCCGCATCTCGCACTCGCGCGTCAGCGGTTATGGAACGAAGAAAATCGACCCATCGAGTACCTCGGGGACGCCCCCGATGCGATCCGACGTCGCTTCCGCCGTCCGGTTCTATCGAGCGCAGGGCAGTTTTTCGGAGTCAATGTGATCGAATGTGGAGTCTGCAATGGATGCCTTTCGGCGGTCCGACACAGCCTCGATAAGCTGCAATTCGAGAATGTCATTCAGGAGATATCCCCAGTCACGATCGTATCCGGGCGTGCCCAGCCGAATCATACGACCATCGAAGCGTGGCAAGGCAGACTCATTCTGTTCGGCAATTGCGCCGTCGAGTTCCAGTTCTACGAACATGAAACAAGAAATCAGGGAATTTGGATCCCGGGCTGCCCGCCTCATGTGCTGGATCTCGAGAAACAACTCAAGCAGATATGAATTCGGAAGTCGGACTGAGACTGTTTGAAGTGTTCACCTCGCTTCAGGGGGAATCGTCCTTTGCAGGCCTGCCGTTCGCTTTTGTGCGTCTGTCGGGATGCAATCTGAGTTGCTCGTGGTGCGATACCCCGGCCGCACAATTGTTCGAATCAGGACACGATGTTCTGGTGCCTGAGGTGATAAAAAAGGTTCTTAACACCGGAATGCGATATGTCTGTATCACGGGCGGGGAGCCGTTGTTGCAGTCTGGAGCGGACGATTTGATGCGCAGGTTGTTAAAAATCGGCTTGACGGTCACTGTTGAAACAAACGGTAGTCTCGACATTTCCAACTGTCCGCTTGGTGTGAGGAGGATCATCGATGTCAAATGCCCATCGAGCGGGATGGCCGAACGCCATTGCTTCGATAACTTTCGATTGTTGCGCCGAGGGGATGAAATCAAGTGTGTGATAGCGGATCGCGTCGATTATGAGTATGCCCGGGGAATCATCCGGGAGCATCTGTCTGCATTTCAAGGCCCCGTGTTTCTCTCTCCCGTCCTCGACCGGCTCGAGCCCCGGCTACTTGCCAATTGGATGATATCTGATAGAATTTGCGCCCGGCTGCAGATCCAACTGCACAAGATCATCGGAATTGCCTGACTGTCAGTATAATCGAAGATCGAAAGGATGCATATCATGACACCGAATCAACTTCTGGAACGAACCCATTATTGTCTCGACATCTCCCGTCTCGAAGAAAATTCTCCTGTAACCCTGGCGGGATGGGTCCGAAAGCGTCGTGATCTGGGTAATCTGATTTTTGTCGATCTGTACGATCGTTCGGGAATCGCACAGGTTGTGTTCGATCCGGAACGAAACAAAGACCTTCATGCGCAGGCTTCCGAACTCAAACATGAATCCGTCATCACGGTTCGGGGGGTAGTCAGGCCGAGACCCGTCGAGGCATTGAACCGCGACATGAGCACCGGACTGGTGGAGGTGCATGCGGATGCATTGACGGTTCACAACACCTCCAAAGTGCCTCCGTTTCAGCTCCTGGGCAATCAGGAAGTGAAGGAAGAATTGCGGTTGAGGTATCGCTATCTGGATTTGCGACGGTCCGAGATGTTTCGCTTCGTACGCATCCGGCATCTGACTTCGCAGATCGTGCATGATTTTTTCACGCGACATGGTTTTCTGGAAATCACCACACCGCATCTCATTCGCTCGACACCTGAGGGAGCCCGTGATTTTCTCGTTCCGAGCCGTTTACATGTCGGATCTTGTTACGCGCTGCCGCAATCCCCTCAGCTGTTCAAGCAAATCTCGATGATCGCCGGTTTCGACCGTTATTTTCAGATCGTGAAGTGTTTTCGGGATGAAGATTCGAGGGCTGACCGACAACCCGAATTCACGCAGATCGATGTTGAGATGTCCTTCACGAAGAAGGAAACCTTGTTCGGGATTCAGGAAATGCTGATGAAGGAGATCTTCTCGCAGGTGGCAGGCTTCGAGATTCCGATTCCGTTCGAACGGATGACCTATGCCGACGCGATGCGTCGATTCGGCTCGGATAAACCGGATCTACGATTCGGGCTCGAGATCTGTGATGTCACGGATACGCTTACAAACACAGGATTTGGAATCGTGGATTCGATTATTGCTTCGGGAGGGATCGTTCGGGCGCTTCGGTATGAGGGGGGAGCGGCCCTATCCCGAAAACAGGTCGACGAATTAGCCGGGATCGTAAAAAAACGGGGAGCCGGCGGCTTGATCGCCTTGAAGGTGAGTCCAGAGAAGACACTTGTGGGGCATGCACTCGAAAAGGTTCTCGATGCAGATCGGCAGACACGTCTCATCCACGCACTCGAAGCCAGCCCGGGAGATTTGATCTGTCTCGTCGCGGGAAAGGAATCAACCGTAGCTTGGTCATTGGGGGATCTGAGGCTTCATGTCGCTCGGGCAACCGGTATCGTTCCCGAAACGCTCAGATTCGCCTGGATCGTTGATTTCCCGATGTTTGAATGGGATGAGGATTCGAAGAGGTTTCAGGCCATGCATCACCCATTCACAGCACCACTCCCGGAAGATCTGCATTTTCTGGAGACTGACCCGGGGCGGATGCGGGCCCAGGCGTATGATCTCGTACTCAACGGTGTCGAAATCGGCGGGGGTAGTGTTCGGATTCATCAACCAGAACTTCAGACGCGGCTTTTCCAAGCCATGGGAATCTCGTCTGAAGAGGCCGAGTCACGATTCGGATTTTTCCTCGAAGCACTGCGTTATGGAACGCCTCCGCACTGCGGGATCGCCTTTGGATTCGATCGATTGATCATGTTGCTCTCCGGAACCGACAATCTGAGGGATGTCATCCCATTTCCAAAAACCTTGCAGGCAGTATGTCTGATGTCGCAGGCGCCATCGCCTGTCACCGGAGATCAGCTCGACATGGTCGGGATGCGACTGCGACCGGACAAGCAATCCTGAATACGATTCTATAAATCGAAACATGCTCTTGACTTGATTGGTATTGATGGATATAAGGGGGACGAGCGTCAACGCTAGTCTCATCATTTTGTTTCGTTGTTCCTACACTTCGCCGATTCCGGCATTTTCGTTCATCTGAAGTTGAACTGCCTGCAGAGATGCATCTTACTGAAATGTCGATGCAACGTGCACTTCGATTCCCGGAGGTTTTCACATGATTATGAACATTACCGAACTGAAGGAAAAACCAGTTTCCGAACTCTATCAGATTGCTGCTGAACTTGGTCTCTCTCTCTCGTCGTCACTCCGTAAACAGGAACTCATTTTTCGCATTCTTCAGGCTCAATCGGAAAAAGACGGTTTGATTTTCGCTGAAGGCGTTCTGGAATGTCTGCCGGACGGCTTCGGATTTCTCAGGTCTCCTGATTACAACTACTTACCTGGCCCGGATGACGTCTATGTATCTCCGTCTCAGATACGGCGTTTCGATCTGCGTACGGGTGACACCGTTTCCGGGCAGATCCGGCCACCGAAAGAAAATGAACGCTATTTTGCATTATTGAAGGTCGAAGCGATCAACTTCGAGAGTCCCGAGGTCGCCAGGGAAAAGAGTTTTTTTGACAATCTGACCCCACTGTATCCTCTGGAGGCGTTCAAATCAGAACGCGCAGATGATCTTGCGACCCGTGTCATGGCACTGCTGACTCCGATCGGGAAAGGCCAGCGCGGTCTGATTGTGTCACCTCCCCGCACCGGAAAAACCATGTTGCTTCAATCGATCGCTCATTCCATAACTCGCAATCATCCTGATGTCTATCTGATCGTCCTTTTAATTGATGAGCGGCCGGAAGAAGTGACGGACATGGAACGGAGTGTCAAGGGTGAGATCATCAGTTCGACCTTCGACGAGCCGGCCCAACGCCATGTACAGGTTGCGGAGATGGTAATTGAGAAGGCCAAGCGGTTGGTGGAACATAAGCGCGATGTGGTCATCCTGCTCGATTCGATCACCCGACTCGCTCGCGCATACAACGCGGTTGTTCCTCCATCCGGGAAAATCCTATCTGGCGGTGTCGACTCGAATGCGTTGCACCGTCCGAAACGATTCTTCGGCGCGGCGCGCAATACAGAGGAAGGTGGATCTCTGACGATCATCGCGACAGCACTGATCGATACCGGAAGTCGTATGGATGATGTCATATTCGAAGAATTCAAAGGCACGGGCAACATGGAAATTCATCTCGATCGCCGTCTGGTCGACCGTCGTGTTTTCCCGGCCATCGATATCAAACGCTCCGGGACTCGCAAAGAAGAACTGCTTCTCAGCAATGACATCCTGAAGAAAGTCTGGATTCTGCGAAAACTGCTGAATCCGATGGGGGTAGTCGAGAGCATGGAGTTTTTGCTGGAGAAGATGGCGACAACGAACACGAACGAGGAGTTCCTCGCAATCATGAATACCTGATCCCGCGTTGTCGGGGGCGGGTCATTTCAGATTGAATGAACGTGATCCAGACATCATCAAAAATGTGTTGTTTTCAGATTTGATGCAGTGTATATATTGGGGTTCATGTCGGAATCGATCGACATGATCTTAAATCACCTATCTTCGGTGATTCACTCGGAGGCGAAAAGTGAAAGCTGGTATTCATCCCAAATACGGTCCGACGAAAATAACCTGTGCATGTGGAAATGTGATCGAAACAAGCTCAACTAAGTCCGATCTCAAAGTTGAAGTCTGTTCGAGTTGCCATCCTTTCTATACAGGTAAGGAACGCGTTCTATTCACAACCGGTCGGATTGACAAGTTCCTGAAACGCTATGGATTGGAAGGAGAGAAGAAGGAAACCGAAGCGGCTCAGAGCTGAGGTTCCGATCCATCCGAATGTCGAACATTCTCGTTGGCGGACAGGCAGTTATTGAAGGCGTCATGATGCGCGCACCCGGCGTCATGGCCATCGCTGTTCGGCGCACGGATGGGTCGATTCAATTGCACACGGATCATCCCGTTTCGCTTATCGATCGTTACCCAATTCTTGGTAAACCGGTCATTCGGGGCATTCTGGCATTCGTTCAGGCGCTGGTATTCGGCATCAAAGCCCTGAATTTTTCCTCAAATGTCGCGTTATCCGATATCAATGCGGCGGAGCGTAACGAGACAGTTAAATCCGCACATATGGTTTCCGCGACGGATGGTTTCAGCACCATCACGATGATCGGAATGCTCGTTTTCACCTTGAGTCTTTCTATTGTCGTTTTCTTCTTTCTTCCGCTGCTCCTGACTGACTTTTCCGCACGATTTTTCCCCTCCATCGCAGATAATGCGCTTCTGTACAATCTGATCGACAGCCTGATACGCATTGTATTCCTGATCGCTTACATGATCGGGATTTCATTCTTTCCTGATATCCGCCGTGTCTTTCAGTATCACGGAGCCGAACACAAATCGATTTACACCTATGAAGCCTCGCTGCCGTTGACCGTTGAGAACGCTCGTCGTTTCACGACGCTTCATCCCCGTTGCGGAACCGCATTTCTGATTCTGGTAGCCGTGCTCGCGATGATCATGTTCAGTTTGATTCCCAAGGAAGCGGACATCGCCACAAAGATGATCCTCAGAATCCTGCTCCTTCCTCTGATAGCTGGGATCGCCTTTGAAATCATGCGAAAGAGCGGGGAAGGCAGCCATCCATTCTTCAGATTGGTAATTCAACCCGGACTTTGGCTTCAGCGGATTACTACTCGCGAACCGGACGATGCCCAACTGGAAGTTGCACTCTCGGCGTTGGAACACGCCCTTCGGGAATCCGACTCCCAATCCCGCGATCTCATCGTCTAGGTACGACAATCATGCTCACTTTTGGTAATACTCCTGTACTCTTCTCCCGGCTTGTGAGGATCGATCATGTTGCTTGAACGCCTCAAGGAAATTGGACACAAACACGAACAACTCGCCCAGAGACTTGCGGATCCCGACATTTTCCGCGACCGGGACAAGTATCGCGAATTGAATCGCGAGTACTCCGAGCTATCGGTGATTGTCGAATTGACGCGCAAACGAACCAAACTGGATTCCGATCTCCAAGGCGCTCTCGAAATGGAGCGTGGGGAACGGGACCCGGACATGCGGGAGATGATCCAGTCGGAGATTCAAACTCTCAGGAAATCCATCGATGATATCGACAGACAGATCATCGAGGCACTCAATCCACCCGATCCTTTCGACGGGAAGAACGTCATTCTCGAAATCCGAGCCGGGACAGGTGGTGAGGAGGCCGGTCTCTTTGCCGCGGATCTTTACCGGATGTACACACGCTACGCCGAACGGAAAGGTTGGAAAGTCGAGGTCATGAGCGAATCGGCGAGCGAATTGCACGGGTTGAAGGAAGTCATTGCGCTGATCTCGGGACGACGCGTTTACGGATCACTCAAGTACGAAAGCGGCGTCCATCGTGTGCAACGAGTTCCGATCACGGAAGCGAGCGGTCGGATTCATACTTCGGCGGTCACCGTCGCGGTCCTACCCGAAGCCGATGATATTGAAGTCGAAATCAATCCTGAAGATATCCGGATCGATGTGTATCGATCCAGCGGACCGGGTGGCCAGAGCGTCAACACAACAGATTCCGCCGTTCGGATCACCCACCTCAAGACAGGCCTGATCGTAACCTGTCAGGATGAGAAAAGTCAGCATAAGAACAAAGCCAAAGCGCTCAAGATTCTAAAATCCCGTTTACTCGATATCGCCCGGCAGGAGCAGGAGGAGAAAATTGCGAAAGAGCGCCGACAGATGGTTTCCACCGGGGATCGAAGCGCAAAAATCCGGACATACAATTTCCCGCAGAACCGGGTTAGCGATCATCGGATCCATCTCAATCTGCACAAGCTCGAATACATTCTTGAAGGGGATCTCGATGAACTCGTCTCGGCACTCGCCGCTCATGAGCAGACTGAGCAACTCAATGAACGCTCGTCTGCAATGGACGACGACGAGGAGTGATGTCCGAGATTTGGACAATCCGACGATTGCTCCAGTGGACGACGGATTTCTTCCGTCAGTCCGGCATCCCCTCTGCACGTCTCGACGCAGAACTTCTGCTATCTCACGCCCTTCACATCACGCGTCTCGATCTGTATCTCGATCCCGAACGCCCTGTCGATGAACTCGAACGTACAGGTTTCCGCGAATGGGTCAGACTTCGGGCAAAACGGGTTCCGATCGCTTATCTGATCGGTTCGAAGGAATTTTACTCGACGGCGATTCATGTGGAGGAGGGGGTACTGATCCCGAGACCGGAGACCGAGATCCTGGTGGACACGGTCCTCACCCTCGTATCCATGTGCTCCGATATCCGTATCGCTGAACTCGGCGTGGGTTCCGGTTGCATCACTGCCGCGCTTGCCTTGAAGCTTCAATCTGCGTGTTTTCTTGCCTCGGATCGTTCACAGGATGCTCTTCGGATTGCAGACACTAACTTCGTAAGGCTCGGAATTCGGGACCGTGTGACACTCATCGAGAGCGACTGGTTCGATAACTTCTCCCCTGGACTGAGCGGTAGTTTCAACGTGATCGTCTCGAACCCGCCCTACATTCCCTCCTCCATTCTGCCGACACTCGCTCCTGAAATCAGTCGGTATGAACCCTCGCTGGCTCTGGATGGAGGTCCGGATGGGCTGTCGGCGTATCGACACCTGATTCCCCGTGCCAGGGAGTTTCTCAAGCTCAATGGTGCAATCGCACTTGAGATCGGTGATGATCAGGGGCGCGCCGTGTCGGAATTGTTGGAAACGGCAGGTTTTTCAGGAACCTCCATTGTGAAAGATCTGTCCGGTCGTGATAGAATTGCAATCGGACGTTTTACCGTATGAGGTGATCAGATCATGGACGAGTTAATCATTCGAGGCGGTCGCCCGCTTCAGGGTGTTTTGCGTGTATCCGGTGCGAAAAATGCGGTATTGCCGGCGATGACCGCGGCCATTCTCGTGCCGGGCATCACCCGTCTCGAAAATGTTCCGGACGTGCGGGATGTTGCCGTCATGGCCCGACTCCTGACTCAGCTCGGAGCGTCCATTTCACGCTGCGACGATATTATGGAAATCGATGCGAAAGGCATTAATGCCTGCGAAGCACCCTATGATTTAGTACGGACGATGCGTGCATCGATACTTCTCCTTGGACCACTACTCGCTCGAATCGGTCACGCTCGTGTGTCACTGCCGGGAGGGTGCGCGATCGGTAATCGTCCGGTCGATATCCACCTTAAGGCCGTCGAGCAGCTCGGTGCGGTCGTTACAATCGAGCATGGAATGATCGATGTCCGAGCCGATTCACTGACCGGAGGAGATGTATACCTCGATTTCCCGACCGTGACCGGGACGGAAAATGTCATGATGGCAGCTGTCGCCTGCCGGACGACAACGCGGATCATGAATGCAGCCCGCGAGCCGGAAATCGAGGACTTAGGAAGGTTACTGAATGCTATGGGTTTTTATGTTGAGGGGGCGGGTACAGAGACGGTCACGGTTCACGCGGGGGGGCATGCACAACCTGCAGCGCACCGGATCATTCCCGATCGGATCGAAGCCGGAACATATGCCATGGCCGCCGCGATTACCGGTGGGTGTTTGACCATTGAGAATGCAAATCCCCGTCATCTGACTGCCGTGCTGACCAAACTCGAGCAGGCGGGAATGCGTGTCTCCGTCGGATCCAATTCTTTGTCGGTTGACAGTATCAGACCCGTCCGAGCGCTGGATCTTACCACTGCGGTATATCCCGGATATCCGACTGATCTTCAGGCACAGATGATGGCCCTGCTATGCCTAGCGGACGGTGAGAGTCTAATCACTGAATCCATCTTCGAGAATCGATTCATGCATGTCGCAGAACTTAACCGCATGGGAGCGAACATTTCGATACGAGGCCGGACTGCGGTGGTGAGAGGTGTCGAGTCACTTCTGGGAGCCGAGGTCATGGCGACCGATCTCCGAGCCAGTGCATCGCTGGTGCTGGCCGGTCTTGCCGCACGAGAACAAACTCGGATCCTGAGAATATATCATCTCGACAGAGGCTATGACGATCTTGTTGGAAAACTCACTGCAGTCGGAGCGGATGTTGAGCGTGTGTCTGGAGCATAGCTATGGATTCGCATGCCCTGAAAGTCATTGATTATCCTTCTCTTCTCGAATTTCTAGCCCATAACACCGACTCCGAAGTCACGCAGCGCGTCATCCGCGGCCTCGTCCCGATGACTTGTCCGCAAGAGATACGCCTTGAGATTGACACGCTCATCGAGTATCGCCTGAACGACCGTGAACATGGTATTCCGGCATTCGATGGACCACCGGACATTCGGAAAAACCTGGATCGGAGTCAGGCAGCCGGATGGATGCTCGCCGCATCCGAAATTGCGCGGATCGGCAGTGTGATTCGATCCGCCGATACGCTGAAGGTCTTTTTCAGTCGCCTCGAGCATGCTCCGCTGCTTCAGGAAAAGACCGAACTGGTTATGCCGTTGACAGAATTGAGGCAGCGTATCGAACGTTCGGTCACGATTCAAGACGAGGTGCTCGACGGTGCATCCGATACACTCCGGACGATCCGGAATCAGATCCGGAGAGCCCAGGAAAAGATTCGCTCGAAAATGGAGCAACTCGCGGAAGATCTCTACCGTCGTGGTATTGTCCAGGATCAGCTCATCACAATTCGCAACAATCGTTACGTCGTTCCGGTTAAGGCGAGTGAGAGCAAGGCAGTACCGGGAATAATTCACGATCGCTCGGCGTCCGGAATGACAGTCTTCGTCGAGCCGCAATTCAGTGTCAACGACAACAATGAACTGGCTCAGTTGTACCTCGATGAACGTTACGAAATTGAGAGAATTCTGACTGAGTTGACGGCTCAGATCGGTGCTCGAAGCGAATTCATCCTGATCGCACTTGAAACATTGATCTATCTCGATCTGCTTCGGGCTAAATCGACGCTTGCCGATGAGATGCAGGGTCAGGAATGTCACTGGACGGACAAACCGGTATTCAGTCTAAAACGCGCACTCAACCCCGTCCTGCTGATGCATCGGATCGCATCCCATCAGGTGACAGCCGATCAGTCGGGCGTTGTGCCGATCGATCTCGATATCACAGAAAAAGACCGCCTGTTAGTTATCACCGGTCCCAACACGGGTGGCAAAACCGTGGCACTGAAGACGGCGGGGTTGATCGTCTGCATGGTACAGACCGGATTGCTCCCGCCATGCCATGGATCCTCGACGATAGGTGTATTCGAAAACATGTTCGCGGACATAGGAGACGAGCAATCGCTCGAACAATCCCTCTCGACATTCTCCGGACACCTCAAACAGATCGTGTCACTGCTCGAAAAAGCCGATGAAAAAAGTCTGGTCTTATTGGACGAACTCGGTGCCGGTACCGATCCGACCGAAGGGTCAGCTCTCGGCATAACGATTCTCTCGGAGATGTTGCGCCGCAGAACCGCGACGATCGCTTCGACACATCACAACTCGATCAAGGCCTTTGCGTTTACGATGGAAGGAATCGCGAATGCGGCTCTGGAGTTCGACATGAAGACGCTTCGCCCGACATATCGGATCCTCATGGGACAGATCGGGCAGTCGAATGCATTTGGTATCGCTGCATCGCTGGGGTTTCCTAGACACCTTCTTGACGAGGCACGCCGTCATCTCGATGGGAAAGGCAGCGATATCCAAACCATGCTCAACGTGATCGACCAGCAGCGACGGGCTGCGGAACGGCAACGTTCGCTGGCGGACCAGGAAAAAGATCGAGCCCGATCATTGCGCAAGGCACGCGAAGATGTGCTGCGGCATGCGGAAAACGAGGCGGCCTCGATCATTGCTAAGGCTTCGCAGAAAGCTCAGACGCTCATTGCAGATCTGCGTCAGGAGCGAGAGAACTTGCGCGAAGAGATCAAACGGCTCAGAAAACTGAGCCGGCATTCGTCATCCGCATCGGAAACGACTGTGGCAATTCAGACTGCCACTTCCGCTTCGGACCACATACAGGAGCTGACTCAAAATTTGGCTGAGGAATTGATCGGATCAGGAACCTCCACATCCGTGTGGACAGGGCCGCCTCCGAAACCGGGTGACCGTGTCGGACTGATCAATGTCAGAGACCCGGTCACAGTATTGGCTGTCGCCGACGTCGGACAGGTATCGGTTGAAATGCGGGGCAAGCGAATCAAAGTACCGATTCAATCCTTGAGACGACTTGGTGCAGAGCAGGAATCCCAGCGCGGGAAACCCGAAGTGACGGTTCGCTTTGAGGAGGATTCGGATGCCGGTGCATCCGTTGGACAGCGGCTGAATCTGATCGGGATGCGCACGGGTGAAGCGGTCGATGAGTTGGAAAAGTATCTGGATCTGGCTTTTAGAGCCGGTATCCCGGAACTGACGATCGTACATGGCTTCGGGACCGGTCGTCTTCAGGATGCAGTCGTTGCAACACTAAAAAAGAGCCCGTATGTCGCTACTGCCCGACGGGGAACCGATCGGGAAGGCGGAGGCGGCGTAACGGTTGTCGAGATGGTCAAACGATGAGGGGACAGATCGACGAAGAAACACTGGATACGATCCGTAGCCGAGTGGATATTGTACGGCTGATCAGCGAGTCTGTGCCGTCGCTCAAACGCGCCGGGAGATCCTACAAGGGGCTTTGTCCGTTTCATCCAGAGAAAACACCATCATTCAATGTCAATCCGGACAAACAGATCTTCAAGTGTTTTGGATGCGGTGAAAGCGGGAATGTATTTTCGTTTCTGATGAAGCATGAGGGATTAAGCTTCATTCAGGCGGTAGAGCGATTGGCCAGAATCGCCGGTGTCACGTTACCTGAACCGGATCCGGACGCAGGCAAACGAAGGTCGCATCTGGATCTTCTCAGACAGGTGATGCTCGAGGCCTCCAAGGCATTCCTGCAAGCGCTCGAACATGACACTCTGGGAAAATCGGCCCGTGCCTATCTTGAAAAACGCGGATTCACGGCTCAGGACTTCCATGCCTACGGCCTTGGATATGCTCCGAAAAGTTGGGATTTTCTACAGACGCATCCTCTTCTTAAATCGTTCTCATCCAATGATCTTGCCGAAGCTGGACTGATCGTTCAGAACCAAAGCGGTTCCGGTTATCACGATAGGATGCGCGATCGGATCACGTTTGTCATCCGAGAACCGCGTGACGGCATGATTGTGGCATTCGGCGGTCGGGCACTCGGCGAAGATCCTGCAAAATATCTCAATACTTCGGAAACACCGATCTACAATAAAAGCAAAATCCTCTATGGGTTGCGGGAAGCGCTGCCCGAGATCCGTCGAATGACAAAAAAGAACATGATCATCGTCGAAGGATACTTCGACCGTCTGTCACTCGTGAAGGCTGGAATCCCCAATGTAGTGGCATCCTGCGGCACCTCTTTGACACATGAACACATCCAGATCATCAAGCAAACGGCTGAGCTGGTCTATCTCATGTTCGATGCTGATTCAGCAGGGGTTTCGGCTGCCAAACGAGGGTTGTTTGCCTGTTTGACCTCGGGAATGGACGCGATCGCGGTGCCGCTCCCGAAAGGATTGGACCCCGACGATACGGTGCGGAAATCAGGGAAGGAGGGAATCGTCGAACTGCTACGGAAAGGCCTGCCTGCTATCGATTTTCTGATCCAGGCTGCGCGCACTCGCCATGACATGAACACGGTGAGGGGTAAAACCGGAATCGTCGAAGAAATGCTCCCGTTTCTGGTCGAAGCGGACAATCCGATATCTCGCGGTGCATATGTGTCGAAAATCGCCGATCTCTTGCAGGTGCCTGAACCGTTCATCATGGAATTGCTCCGTAAGCAAGCCCGGCAGAAGAAACTCGAAGAGCGGCCGGAACAACAACCAGTTTCTCAACCGGTCAAACTTGATCCTCGTGAAGAAAACCTCCTGTTGTTCTGGTTGCAATACCCGGAATTCATCGATGTGGACGAAAGATCGATCGGACGCAATCATTTCATAACTGAGACCGGACGGAGAATATTCGACGAGATTCTGCTGATGAAGCGCGAAAAACCAGGGATCGTCGTTTCCAAACTGATCGACCGGCTCGACGAACCGGCTCTGAAAAAAATCGTCGCGGATTTGATGGTCGATCCTGGAGTCCTATCCCGTATCATGCTTCGCTCTCCCAAGGATTCTTACATCCTCCTCGTGAACGATCTCATCGTGTTTGACTACCGTCGTGAGATGCAGCGAATCAAGGCCGAGATAAAAGCATGCCAGGCGGAAGGCAGGGATGTCACCGAATTACTTGCCGATCAGATCGAGTATGCGAAAAAGATTGAGCAACTTCGCAAGGCTTCCTCTTCATATGACCCAGATCTTTTTTAACGAACGTATTCATTTTTGTATTGACCCTCTCTGAGTTGATCTCTAAGATATGGAGTTCGCCTGGG
Source organism: uncultured bacterium (assembly GCA_964472395.1). Taxonomy (GTDB): domain Bacteria; phylum CSSED10-310; class CSSED10-310; order CSSED10-310; family CALFER01; genus CALFER01. The sequence continues at coordinate 14,358 of CAYYMM010000092.1, forward strand.
CCCATAGCTCAGTTTGGTAGAGCTACCGGCTCATAACCGGTTGGTCGTAGGTTCGAGTCCTACTGGGCCCAGATTGACGCATCGTTCTTTGGAGAATTTCATGCGATGATTGTGAATTCACCATGGCGACCTTGTTCGCGTACCGTGAGTATTTCAGGGTGTATCAGCTTGATACACCCTTTTTTTTATTCTTCTCAATGAAAGAGGTGACGGGTGGACAGCACACTTGAGAATCTCATTGCACTAGCTAAGTGCGATCATTTGATTCAGGAAGCACAGCGTAAATGCGATGCCTTCCCGATCTCGATAGCAGAAGTCGATCAACAGATTCAGACAGCGAGGAATCGGATCGAGACAGCGCGCAATGATCTGAAGGAAGTGGATCGCAAGATACGGAAGAATGAACAGTCGATTGAAGACTCCAGACAGCAACAGGGCAAGTATCGCGTTCAGCTGTTCAAGTTGAAGTCAAATCGCGAGTATAATGCCCTCAATAGTGAAATCAAACTGCTCGACGAAAAGATCTCGCAGTACGAAACTGAGATCCTTGAGTTCATGGAAACACTCGATAAAACAAAAACCCAGCTCAGGGAACTTGAGTCTGCAATCAAGGTGGATGAAGCTCAGTTACAGGCCAGAAAGGCCGAGATTGAATCCGAGTTTGCACGCGAACGAAGCAATCTTTCCGCGCTACAGAACGAGCGCAAGGGGTATGCTTCCGTCATGGTATCGGAAACGGCAATGCGATATGATCGATTGGTTAAAAAGCAAGGATCTGCAGTCGCGGAAATCATCAAGGGAAGTTGCGGTGGCTGTCGTGTCCGGGTTCGACCGCAGTTATCTGCGCAGGTCCGGGCAAATGATCAATTGCTACAGTGTGAACACTGCGGGCGTTTTCTCTATTGGTCGGATGTATCGGATGACTAGACTTCACCGGCTTAGTTTCATAATCCTGATCTGTAGTATGCTCGGCGCCTGTTCGACGACACATCCGCCTTCTCGGCCTCCTGAATCGACTCCGCCGATCAATCCGGATCAGGCCCCCTCTGAGCCGGCAGAAGTCGTTCAACCGGTCAATCCCGCTGAATCGCCCGATAACTCAGATTCCCTCAATGACTACCAGACACTGGTGACACGCCTCAAATCAGGTGACCTGAACGTCGATTTCAGGTTACTCCGTGAAGCGTTCACGCAAACCGATCTTTTCAACCCATACAACGATGATCTGGGGGAAACGGGCAGCGGCTTGCTCAAAGCCTTAGACGAAAAACGGTTTGAGGATGCCATATCGGCAGCCAATAAGATGCTGGATATCAACTACACCGCCATTTTACCGCATATTGTTTCAGCTATCAGCTGGAATGAACTTGGGAACTCAGAAAAAGAACGCTTCCATGGAGAAATCGTGAAGGGCTTGGTCCGATCTATCACGGATTCCGGCGACGGATCCGAATCCAAACCCTATCACATCATTCGAGTTCAGGAAGAATACGATCTTCTGAACGTCATGGGGTATGACTTCGAGTCTCAGGCATTGATCACCTCTGGAACATCCATGCTCGACGAGATGACGGTGATCGATTCGACGACACAAGAAAAAAAGAAGATATACTTCAACGTCGATGTCTGTTTCTCGTATTGGGAGAAGCAGTTACCGGTCGAATCGACCGATCCGGAAGGTCGCGGCAACTGATTATCACTCCAGTGAATATTCCCGAATCTTGGTCAGGAGTGTTTTGTAATTGACATCGAGTTCGCGTGCAGCATGAGTCTTGTTCCAGCCGTTTCGCTCGAGCGCGGCACGAATGAGTCGTCGCTCAACGAGTTTGCGAGCGCGTTCCACGACAGTGTTCAGTGTTCCGTTCATGTGGATTTCGCTGAGGTCGAACGGTTCCATGTCACGAATCGGTTGAACGGCGATATGATCCGGACGGATAATCGCGTCGGGGGTGAGGATCGCGGCACGTTCGAGGCAATTTTGGAGTTCACGAACGTTCCCCGGCCATGAGTAAGCGGTGAGTCGCTCAAGTGTTCTCGGAGCGAGCCTGAACGGGCCTTTCCCGAATTCGCGGGCGAAGTGCATCAGAAAATACTCGACCAGAATTGGAATGTCCTCCGGTCGATCCCGCAATGGAGGAATCTCGACTGGGAATACACTGAGCCGGTAAAACAGATCCTCTCGAAACTGCCCCGCATGGATCGCACTCCGGAGATCCCGATTGGTCGCGGCAACGACCCTAACATTGACCGAGATTGTTTTTGTGCCTCCGACTCTTTCGAATTGACGCTCCTGAAGGAATCGGAGCAGCTTGCTCTGGAGGAGGGGATCCATGTCACCGATCTCATCCAAAAACACTGTTCCGCGATCGGCCAATTCGAGTTTTCCCAGTTTACGGGATTCCGCTCCGGTATACGCGCCTCGTTCGTGTCCAAAGAGTTCGTTCTCGAGAAGAGTTTGGGGGATTGCTGCGCAATTGATCGCGACGAAAGGCGCTTGACGGCGCGGCGAGCTGTCGTGGATGGCATGGGCGAGCAACTCCTTGCCGGTACCGCTCTCACCCAACAGGAGCACCGTCGCGTCCATCGGACCGACTTTACGGATATTATCCAGCACATCCAGAAATTTCCGGCTTTTCCCGACGATTTTCTGAGCATCGAGTTGTGCTTGAAGCACTTGACGCATCAGTAGATTTTCCTTGCGGATCTGATCTCGTTCTATGGCACGTCTGAGTTGGAGCAGCAGTATGGCTGTATCGAACGGTTTGGTGATGAAATCGTCCGCTCCGTCTTTCATTGCCTGCACAGCAGTCTCAATTGTGCCGAATGCTGTGATGATCAGAACAATCGTGTTCGGATCGGCGGATTTCGCCGCTTTGAGTACCGTCATCCCATCGGCGCCGGGTAGTTTCAGATCGGAGATCACGGCCGTGTATACTTCCGATGATAGCGCTCGAATTGCCTCCTCAGCGGATACAGCGGTTTGCACCGAGAAACCTGATTTTTCAAGCGTTCTCTCGAGCATCTTCAGCATCCCCTGGTTGTCTTCCACAATCAGCACACGCATGCAATCACCTCATCATTTCATTCGATTCCAGCCAACCGGAGATACCCCCGGATCAAAGGTTCTGCCCACATCGCGGCGATCCAGGCACCGATTGAGAGAAATGGTCCGAAAGGAATCTGACGATAGCGGTTCTCTGAACGGGAGAATAGCAGCGGTAGTGAGATAACAGTCCCCGTGACCGCACCGATGAAGATTGTGAGAAATGCGGGAGCGGGGCCAAGTAAAGCGCCCGTTGCGATCATCAATTTGATATCGCCGATTCCGAGACCTTCACGGCGTGTCATGAGATAATAGATCCAGGCGACCAAAGCCAGGGGGCCTGCGCCGAACAGGATTCCGAGCGTGGCTCGGAGGGGAGTGATCTCCCAAACGGCATGAACAGCCGGATGAAGTGTCAATAATGACAAAACCGAAGCGATGATTGCCGTCGGCAAGGTCATCACATCCGGCAGCAGTTTTGTCTGAAAATCGATGACGCTCAGAGCAATCAGAACTGCTGTGAACGGAAGATAAACGGCGGTTTTAAATGACAGGCCGTATCGGAGAAAAACCGCAAAGAACAGGCAGCCGGTAATCAGTTCGACAAGTGGATACTGGATCGAAATCGGTTGTGCACAAGATGCACAGCGTCCTTTTAATAGCAGCCAACTCAGAATCGGGATGTTTTGATATGCCCGAATCGGGCGCCCGCATCCCGGACAGTGCGAGGGCGGATGAACGATCGATTCGTGTCGGGGAACGCGATAGATGACGACATTGAGAAACGAGCCGATCATGAGACCCAGGATGAATATGAATACAGCCACGAGAATCAAAGGTTCCATGCGGGGCATTATACGGCGTCATGTGAAGAAATGCGATAATGACGCGTAGGGAGCAACCGGATTTGCAGTTGATCGTACGGCCGTGTTGAGATAGATTCTTTCCAAGGAGACACCACCACATGAAGGAACATGATACCGACAAGTTTCGTCTCAGACCCGATCGAAAGAATCTCGACGATCTCATCCGACAACATCGTGAGACTGAAAGTAAAAAGGAAACGCCTCAGGAAAAATTTAGTGAAGTTGCCCCTGAATTCTCCTCGTTCATCCTCCAGCACTACGAACGCGTTTTGATTCTCGAACGCAATGAAGCCGCGGGAGAAGCCGTTTTCCGGCTGCTCAAGGCCGAGGGATACAATGTGGAATGGGAGACTGAACGGGAAGCGGCAATAGAAATTCTCGAAAACGAAGAATTCTCGACGCTCCTCGTCAGCGAAGGTTTTTCAGCGGATGGACTGCTGATTTTGGACAAACTCAAGGAAAAGGGTATCCAGGTCAACCTCCGAGTGATCAAGGATTTCGGAACGGCTATTCTGGGGCACGAGGAAACATCGAGTCTCAAGCAGATCCGTCGTTCATTTCATTTTCTGACCGAATTCACGCTCAGACTCCTCGAATCATTTCATCCGACGATGATCGGACACTCCAAGGAAGTCGCCCGGATTGCACGAGAAGTATGTATTCGTATGGAACTACTCCCGGAAACGGTAGACGGGGTCACCATTGCAGCATATCTGCACGAACTGCCGGATCTCGAGGAAC